>CAZXHG010000243.1:0-14882 GCA_964639985.1 uncultured Rickettsiales bacterium | reverse complement strand
GACGGCGACTGCGACGACCTCGAAGCCGCGGTGTACCCGGGCGCCCCCGAGATCTGCGATGGGCGGCCGGACAACGACTGCGACGGCGTGCACGATCCCACCGACGAGGATGGAGACGGCGACGGTCAGCTCGGCTGTGATGGGGACTGCGACGACGGCGATCCCACCATCCACGGCGGGGCCACCGAGAACTGTGACGACGGCGTGGACAACGACTGTGACGGCGCCGTGGACGCGGCCGACGTGGATTGCGGCGGCCACCAGGGGGACGACGACGATCCAGCGGACGACGACGACGACGACGATGACGACAGCGATGGGCCGCCCGGACCGCCGGGGGACGGCGAGGACGGCGGTGGCGACTCCCTGGGCATCGCCTGCGACTGTCAGGTGGCGGGGGAGGGGAACTCCGTGCCGCTGTGGGCCAGCCTGCTGCTGGCGCTGATCACCAGGTCTTGGGTTCGATCACGAAGGTGGGCACCTGGCCGCCACCGGCGGTGACATTGGCCAGCGCTCCCGAGCTCAACCGCGTGAGGAACCCGCCGAGGTCGCTGCGGAAGACGAACGGATCCATGTCGATCAGCAACGTCTCGATCTGGCGCGAGCCGTCCATCAGCGGGAACGGGCCGCGGCTCAGCGGGATGCGGTCCTGCACCACGTAGTCCCGCTCCAGCGCGGTCTTCAGCGCCGCCTCCCACTCCTCACCGCTGCACTTCCAGCCCAGGAACACGCCGTGGCCGCCGTAGTCGTCGTTGGGCTTGAGCACCAGGTGGCGGCGGTTGTGCTGGATGTGGTCCACCAGGTCGATGGTCTGCCCCTTGCGCACGGTCTTGCCTTCGACCACCCGGCGGGTCCAGGGGACGTGGCGCTGGATCACCTCCCGCTCGGCCGCGGTGATCGACACCGGGGTCTCCTCGTCGGTCAGCAGGCCGAAGAACGCCTTGCGGTGGGTCAGGGCCGTCCGGAACGAGTTGATCATGCACACCGCGCCGTCCTGTACGGCACGAACCAGCGTGCGCACGTCGTCGGGTCGGTCGATGCAGTCCTGGACCAGCACGCGGCGGTACACCAGGTGGATCGGCTCGCCCTTGAACGAGAGGATCCCCCGGCGGTACTCCAGCTCACGCGGGTCCACGATGTACGTCTTGTGCCCCCGGGCGGAGAAGAAGTCCCGCAGGATCTCGAACTCGTGGATCGTGGGCAGGTCGGTCCAGTCCACGATGGCGATGGTCGGCTTGTGCTCGCCGCCCCACTCCCGGTACACGCTCAGCAGCGCGTCCTTGAGCCGGAAGCGGCAGGGCAGGGGGCGGATCCAGTAGCGCCGGTTGAAGGTGCGCATCACCGACAGCCGGTTGAAGAAGTCGACCAGCACGTCGTTGTAGCCGATGCCTGTCGGCGCCTCGGCGTTGAACTCCACGAAGTGCAGCTCGCCGCGGGTGAGGAATGCGTCCCAGCGGCCCGTGATCGAGATGTGGCGGTAGCCCGGTTCGATGCCGGCCAGCATGCGCTCCCGGTCGCCGAGCCCCCACTCCTCCCACAGCTCGGGCTGCGACAGCAGCCAGTCGCGGACCTTGCCTCCGGCCGTGTCGAGCAGGGCGCAGACCTCGGTCATCAGGTTGTGCTGTGACGGCGTGATGAAGTTGGGCCGCAGCACCGTACACAGGGGCCGGCTGCCGAACGCGGCGTGGCTGTCCATCAGCTGGGCCTGGAGCTCCCGGCAGCCCGCCTCGTCCAGGTCCGGGTCCTGCAGCACCAGCTCGTTGTAGCGCTCGATCGCGTCCAGGACGGCGTTCCACACCGGCTGGGCCACCACGTCTTCGGTCAACGCCGGATCCTCCACCTCGATGGTCGACAGTATACCCCAGCGGGCACGCCGCGGCCTGTACCCTGGGCCGGGGCGAGATGGTATCCTCCAAGGCTGGGAGCCGATGTAGGGCAGCCTGTGTCCTGCCGGCCGAACCCGGGAGGTGGCGCATGACGTGGAATTCGTGGTTCGTGTGGATGCTGATGCTGATCCTGCCCCTGCTGCTGCTGGGCTGTCCGGAGGACACCGAGGTGGAGGGGGACGAGGCCGGTGAGTGTTCGGACGGCGTGGACAACGACCAGGACGGCATGGCCGACTGCGACGACCCCGGCTGCAACGCGGCCACCGCCTGCGAGGGCGACGACGACGACACGTCGGACGACGATGACACCACGCCGGGTGACGACGACGACGACGACACGTCGGACGACGACGACACCACGCCGGGTGACGACGACGACGACGATACCCAGGGTGACGACGACGACGACGACACGTCGGACGACGACGACACCACTCAGGGTGATGACGACGACGCCACGCCCCCGACGTGGACCCAGGCGTTCGAGTACCGCTTCATGTCCGACGGCGCGGGGTCGGCCGGATTCACGATGACCCACACCGTCTACGACAACGGCAACCTGCAGTGCACGGTGGAGCTGGGCGGCAACTCCTCCATCGACACGGGCCCGGGTCAGGGGCAGGACTACTACGCGTTCATCGACGAGCTGATCCTGTGGGCCACCGCCCCGGGGGAGGTCAGCGAGAACAGCAACGACTGCGCCGCGGCCGGCGTGACGCCGTACCAGGGCGACATCGCCAGCGGATACCAGGGAACGGCCTGGCCCCTGGGCGTGATCAGCTGCGACTACATCGGCTCCGAGGCCACACTCAACACCCTGTTCGTGGGCGACGACGTGTTCTTCGGCCTCGGCGACGGCACCCTGGGCAGCTACTGCGACACGGTCGGCCCGTTCGTCGAGCTGCAGTACATCACCGGCGCGGTGGAGGGCGTGTGGCTGGCACCCGGCCCGGAGGGCGCCATCGACTACCTGGGCACCTTCGACTACCTGATGCCCGCGGACACGTCGACCTACCCCTCGTACATGATCAAGGGTCTGCTGATGGCCGACATCGGCAACAACTACGAGCCCGGCCCGTACATGGGCGAGGACGACTACGTCACGATCTCGTTCTACGAGACGGCGTTCACGCCCTGATCGCTACTCGGCGGCCGACGGGTCCGGGGGCGGGGGCCAGCGGTCGTTGACGATCTGGCGCAGGGCCTCGCCGCGCTGGTCGTCGCCCATCCGGTACTGCAGATCGTCGCACAGGGCGCGCGCGAAGCGCTCCTTCTCGGCCTCGATCACCTGGGTCAGGGCCTCGTCCAGCATGGTGGGGTAGCGGTCGGCGGAGGTGCGGGCCATGTCACCGGCCACGTCGAGCCGCAGCAGCTCGAAGGCCAGCGTGCTGCCGGGCGCTGCGATCTCCAGCCCCTCGTCCACGCGCCGTCGCCATGACGAGGAGCCGGCGCCCGCGGTCTGCAGCTCGAACTGGGCCAGGTTGAGCAGCTCGTAGCCCCGCTCCTCGTTGCGCTCGCTCATCAGCTCCAGCAGCTTGCGTTGCCACACGGCCGCATCGCCCACCCGCTGACGGCTGTTGTAGAAGCCGACCACGGCCCGGTGGATCTGGCGGGCCTCGTGCCCCCGGGACGGCACCCGCGCCAGGGCCCGCCGGGCGTCGGCCTCGGCCGTGCCCGAGGAGGTGGTCTCGTCGCCCGCGTACACGTCGCCCAGCAGCGCGGCCGCGGCATCTGCCACCACCCAGGAGTCGTCGCTGTCCGCGATCAGCTCGCGCAGCGCTGCGGCCGCGGCCCTGCGTTCCCCGGTGCGGGCCAGCAGCCTCGCCTCGGCGATGTCCGCGCGTGCCACCTGTTGCGGCTCCAGGGCCACCTTGCCGCGATAGTCCTGCACGATTGCCAGGGCCTCGTCCGGCTTGCCCTCGACCATGGTGTTGGCCAGGGTGATCACCGAGTCCAGCGGGAACTGCGACAGATCGCAACCCCCCACGATGCGTTCGCGCACCGTCGTGGACTGCTCCGTCCCCCACGGCAGCGACTGCAACAGGATCATGTCCACCTGGCACGCGGTCATGCCGGGGCCGGCCGGGAAGCGTCGGGGCAGGTCCAGCACCTCGTCGTACAGGCCGTCCTCGACCCACGCGCGAAGGATGATGTTGTATCGCTGCTCGGCCACGCTCTCGGCCAGGGGCTGGCCGGCGAGGGGCTCCAGCAGGGTGCGCGCATCCGCGAACTGCTGCCGCGACAGCATGCCCTCCACCGCGATCAGTCGGGCCTCCTGCAGGGCGGCGAGGTCGAACCCGTGCCGCCGCAGGCCGTTGAGCTCGGCCGTCACCTCGGCCACGGGGAGTTCCTGGGAGACCACGCGCACGTAGGACTGCATGGCTCCGCGTCGGCTCTCGATGGACACGTCGGCCCCGAGCAGGGGCCGCAGGGTCTCGATGGCGTCGGCCCGCTGTCCCGCCGCGATCTGGATCTCGCCCAGCGCCATCGACACCTGGAATGCCAGGTCTCCGCCCGGCCTCGCCCCGGCCCGCAGCGTCTGCAGCAGCGCCACGAAGCTGTCCACGTCGCTGCTCGCGTTGAACAGGTCCTGGGCCAGCCAGGCCAGCATCTGCCGCTCGCTCTCGTCGGAAGCCGCGTCGACCATCTCGTCCAGCGCCTTCCACCCGCCCGCGAAGTCCCCCGCGGCGATGGCGTCCCGGATCTGCGTCTCCGTGAGCGCGTCGTCGATGCGCTCCTCCCACTCGGGCTTGCCCCCCAGCTCGCCGAGCCGATCCCCGTGGCCGGTGCGAAGCAGGCTCCGCGCGCTCTGCTCCCACAGGTACTGGTGCTCGGTGAGCGGGAAGTCCGTCACGTAGCGGCGGTAGGTGGTCACCATGCCGTCCGGATCCTCGTCCGCCAGGTGCACGTCCAGCAACGCATACGTCAGCCTCAACCGCTGCTCGCCGTCCTCGAGGCTGGCGTACGTCTCGTCCAGGCGTTCGCGGGCGGCGTCCGGTTCGCCCTGGTGAGCCGCGCAGCGGGCCTCCAGGATCACCAGCGAGATCCGGTCTTCTTCCCGCGTGGCCACGCTTCGCGCCTGCTGGACGATGGCCAGTGCACCCTCGTGGTCGTCCCGCTCGGTGAGGAACCGCGCGGCCTGGATCATGATGTGCACGTCCACGCCCCCGCGCGCGCACTGGGCGCGGAGGGCCGCGTGCTCCGCGGCTGCCCTGCCGGCCCTCTCCAGCGCCTCGGCCTTCAGGAACTCGGCGGCGCAGGCGGACTCGTCGCGTGCGTGATTCGCCAGCTCGGCCTCCGCAGCCGGGTCCTGCCCGAGCTGGTACAGGCACAGCACGACCTCGCGCCGGAACCCGGCGCGATTCTCCGGAGCCGCTGCCCGCTCCAGGCCGTCTCGCCCGAGCTGCAGCGCCTCGGCCCACAGTCCCTGCTGCTGCATGGCGGACACGATCTGCATGCTCATCGAAGCCAGCGTGTCCGGCTCCAGGGGCGGATCCTCGGCCTGGGCCTTGGCCAGCCACTGCTGGGCGGCGGCCACGTCACCTCCGGCCAGGGACGCGCGCAGGCTCAGCTCGTACAGCTGCGCGCGCTGGTGCTCGGCCGCGCAGGCCCACAGATCCAGCTCCTGCACCGCGCCGGCTGCCCCGCCCGGGTTGCCGTGGTCCATCTCCCAGTTGACGATCATCATGCCCAGGTCGGCCTTCATGTTGCCGCTGGACCTGCGGGCGTACGTCCACAGGATGTCGATCGCGGCCTGCTCCTCACCCGACACGCGTCCGCTGTCCAGCACGAGCTGTAGCGCCCGGATCGCGGTCCAGCTCTCCGGCGACTTCAGTAACTCCAGGACCTGGGGATCGTCGGCCTGCAGCTGGCCGACGCGGGCCTTCTGCTCCAGCGCGGCCAGGATCACGTCCTGCCGCGACTCCGTGTCCGCGAACACGGGGTTGTCCACCCGCTGCAGCATGGCGGTCATCAGGTCGGGCCGGTTCAGCTTGCGCGCCACGTCCTCCACGCCGCCCATCACCCGCTGGGCCGTCTCCTGGTCGCCCACGGCCTGCAACATGGGGAACAGGGTCTCCACGGCCAGTTCCTCCTGCTCGAGGGCCAGGTGGGCGTCCACCTGGGCCCAGACCCGCTCCTCGGCGAGCAGCACCGGGACCTCCTCCTGGGTCTCGGCCAGGCCGACCAGGGCCTGCAGGGCGTGCTCGGGGCGTTCCTGGGCCAGGGCCAGCCGTGCCACCACCAGGGCGCGGGCGATGGCCAGCGGCCCGTCCGCGTCCTCGTCCACCTCCTCGACGAACGCCTCCACTTCCTCGCCGCGGTCGTGGTCCAGCAGCATCGTGGCCTTGCGGTAGGTGAGCAGGGAGCGTGGGTAGGCGTGGGTGAACCGTTCGGTGGTGAGCAGGTGGTCGGCCAGGGACAGCGCGTCGGCCAGCTGGTCGGCCGCGACCAGCCGCTCCAGCGCCTCGGCCACGAGCTGCCAGGCCCGTTCGTGGTCCACCGGTGGGCGGGTGAGCGCCAACAGACGGTCGGCAAGGTCGATTTCGCCGAGGAAGTACAGCTCGGCCGGCGTGTTGCCCAGCAGGTTGCTGTTCTCGTCCTGGGACGAGAGGATCGTCTCGGCGGACAGCACCTGCAGCTCTCGCCACTCCTCGCTGTCGGCCCCGGCCAGCTCCCGCTGCTGGTAGATGTCCTCGCGCAGCCTCAGTGCGTCGAGCTTGTTGGGGATGGAGGCGCGCGGGTCGTCGAACACCAGCCGGGTGATCTCCTCGGCCTCCTCCAGCCGCTCCTGCTGACCGTAGAACTGACCGAGCTCCAGCTGCGCGGTCATGCGGTCCTCGACCACGCCGCCGGCGAGCTCCACCCGGCGCTGGTAGATGCGTTCGGCGTCGCCGTAGGCCTTGTCCTGGTTGTAGCAGTGGGCCATGGTGCCGAGCACCACCACTTGGCGGCTGACGTCGCCGAGCTCGCGCTTCGCCAGCACCTCGCCGAGCTCGGTGTAGCGGACGCACCACGCCAGGTCGGTGTCGTTGCCGCGGTTGGCCTCCATGCGCGACAGCAGCAGCCAGCTGGGCCACAGGCTCGGCACCATCACGAACAGCAACGCGCCGACCAGCACCACGGCCGAGGCCGCGGCCACCACCACCTGCAGCTGACGGTTGGCCTGCAGCGCACGCCAGGCCTGCACCGTGGGTGAGTGGGTGACTCGCGCGCCTGCGGCCAGCAGCTCCTCCTCCAGGAGGGCCAGCCCGCTGCACTGGTGGAACACCGCGCCGTCGAGGTCGGCGAGCTCCACCTCGAACTCGCGGCACTTGGCGCCGCGGAACAGGGCGCCACCGAGCTGGCCCCCACGGATGTGCGCCTTCTTCACCAGCAGGGTCTCGAAGGTGGCGCCCTCCAGGTCGCATTCGTGCAGCCGGCAGTCGTCCAGCACGCACTGGGAGGCGCGTAGCCCGTCCATGCGGGCGCGCGCCAGCGTGGTGTCGCGGAAGGTGCTGCCCTCCACCTCGGTGCCGTCGAAGCGGGCCTCGCTGAGGTCCACGCCGTCGAACTCGACGGTCTCCAGCGCAGCTCCGGTCCAGCGGGTTCGGCGCGCGTCGGCCTTGCTGAGCTTCACCCCCTTGAGCACGGCGCCGCAAAGGTCGGCGCCGGTCAGGGTGACGCCCGCGAGGTTGACGTTGTTGAGGGTCGCACCGCGCAGGTCCGCGTCGGACAGATCCGCGTCGGACAGGTTCACGTGGCCGAGCTGGGCACCGCGCAGGTCCGCGCCGGTGAGGTCGGCCTGCTGCAGCGAGACCTTGCTCCACTCTGCGCGCGCGAGCGTAGCTCCGCCCAGCTGCGCGCCGTCCCTCTGTTCACCGCGCAGCCGCGCCCAGTCCTGGTCGTCCCGGTCGTCGGAATCCAGGCTGGGGGGGGGCTCCGCGTCCCCTCCAGGGGGCAAAGGGGCGGTCCCGTCCTGCTCCTGCGTCATCCAACCCTCCTCGGCATCACCAGACCCTGGGAATTCTAGCGTCGATGGGCCGCATCCTCCACACGGGCGACGTGCGCGCGAAACCCGGAGCGCGTCGGTTGAACCGTACGCGAACGGTGCCTATCATGCGTCTTCCGGGCCGGGAGGCCCGCACACACCAGGAGTCACGGGATGAAGCTCTTCTTGGACACTGCCAACGTCGACGAGATCCGGGAGATGGTCAGCTGGGGCATCCTCGACGGCGTGACCACCAACCCGAGCCTGGCGGCGCGGGAGGGACGCGACTTCGCCGAGCTGATCGCCGAGATCTGCGAGATCGTGGACGGGCCGATCAGCGCCGAGGTCGTGGCCGAGGACGCCGAGGGCATGCTGCGCGAGGCGCACCTGCTGACCCAGATCCACGAGAACGTGGTCATCAAGATCCCGATCGGCGAGGAGGGCATCAAGGCCACCAGCCGGCTCAGCGCCGAGGGCATCCGCACCAACGTCACGCTGATCTTCAGCGCGGCCCAGGGATTGCTGGCGGCCAAGGCGGGCGCCACCTACGTCAGTCCGTTCGTGGGCCGCATCGACGACATCGGCTTCAGCGGGATGGAGCTGATCGCCGACCTGGTGACGATGTTCGACACCTACGCTCTGGACACCGAGGTGCTGTCCGCCTCGATCCGCCACACCCAGCACGTGCTGGACTCGGCGCGCGCCGGGGCCCACGTGGCCACCATCCCCACCGGCGTCTTCAAGAAGCTGCTCAAGCACCCCCAGACCGACCTGGGCATGGCCTCGTTCCTCGCCGACTGGAAGAAGGTCCCGGGCGGCGGCAACGTCGAGCAGGTGGTCCGCAGCTACCTCGAGCGCAAGGGCGGTTGACCGGTCGCGGGACCGGGGCCGACGATCCGCTCCGACGCTTGACCGGGGTACCCCCCCGTGCTAGGAACGAGTCCTTGTGAATGAGGGCTCATTCAGTACGCGAGATGAGCACAGGGAGCTACGTGAATGACGATTGACGATGCGAGGAAGGACCGGCGAAACACGATCCTCGCAGCCGCCATCGACGTGTTCGCCCAGAAGGGCTTCCACCACTCGCGGGTTTCCGACATCGCCCGCAAGGCGGGCGTGGCCGACGGCACCATCTACCTGTACTTCAAGAGCAAGGACGACATCCTGATCACCATCTTCGAGGAGAGGATGGAGGACCTGCTGCGCGAGGCGCGGCGGGCCGTGGACGACGTGAGCGACCCGCTGGACAAGCTCGTCGCGTTCGCCGAGTTCCACATGGGCCAGGTCGAGGAGCACCGCGCCCTCGCTTCCGTGCTGCAGGTCGAACTGCGGCTGTCCAACAAGTTCATGCGCGAGTACCACCCGGTTCGCCTGCGCGAGTACCTCGACATCATCGGGGACATCGTGCGGGAGGGGCAGGTCAAGGGGGTGATCCGAAAGGATTGCAATCCCATCGTGGTGCGGCGTGCCCTGTTCGGTGCTCTCGACGAGATCGCCATGCAGTGGACGCTCACGCCGCACCCGCGGTACCGCCTGGTATCCACCGCGAGAGAAGTCAGCGACATCTTCATTCGAGGCCTGCGGGCCTGAGGAGGACATGACGTGAAGATCGGAGTTCTGGTCAAGCAGGTGCCGGACACCGAATCCAAGATCCGGATCAACGGGGATGGATCGGGGATCGAGACCGGCGACATCAAGTGGGTGATGAACCCGTACGACGAGTATGCCGTCGAGGAGGCGCTCAAGCTCAAGCAGGCCGGGGGCGGCGAGGTGGTCGTCTTCAGCCTCGGCCCGGACCGCGCCCAGGAGGCGATCCGTACGGCCCTGGCCATGGGCGCCGAGCGTGGCGTGCACGTGGTCGAGGAGCCGATGGAGCCGTGGGTGACGTCCGCCAAGCTCGCCGAGGTGGTGGGCAAGGAGGAGCTCGACATCCTGTTCGCCGGCAAGCAGGCCATCGACGACGATGCCGTGCAGGTGCCCGTGATGGTCGCCGAGCTGCTGGACTGGCCGCACGTCAGTGCGATCACCACGTTCGAGCACGACGGTGGCGTGGTGAAGGCCAACCGTGTGGTCGGCGGCGGGGTGACCATGGTCACCGAGACGCAGCTGCCCGGCGTATTCACCTGTGACAAGGCGCTCAACGAGCCGCGCTACGCATCCCTGCCCGGGATCATGAAGGCGCGGCGCAAGCCGATCGCCAAGGCAGACGTCGGCGGCGCCGACGCCCTGGTCGCGGTGAGCAACTACCGCCTCCCCTCCGAGCGCCCCGCCGGGCAGATCATCGAGGGAGAGACGGTCGAGGAGAAGGTGGCCGAACTGGTCCGCTTGCTCCGGGAAGAGGCGAAGGTCATCTAACAACCCCCGGTCCCACGGACCGGATAGGAGACAGGAATGCCGAACATTCTCGTCTACTGTGAGCATCAGGACGGCGCTCCCAAGAAGGCCGCCCTGGAGATCGTCGGCAAGGCCGCTGAGCTGGCCGCCGGCGGTGACGTGGTCGCGGCCGTTCTCGGCAGCGGCCTCGACGGCGATTTCGCCGCGCTGGCGCAACACGGCGCCACTCGAATCCTCAAGGCCGACGACGGCGCGCTGGGCAGCTACCAGCCCGAAGCGTATGCGGCCGTGTTCGGTGCGATGGTCGCCGAGCTGTCCCCCCGCATCGTGCTCGCCACCTCCTCGCCCGACGGCAAGGACCTGATGGCGAGGGTGGCTGCGCGGGCCAAGGGCGGCCTGGCCACGGACTGCATCGAGCTGCGGGCGGCCGGCGACGGCGCCCAGGCGACCCGCCCGATCTTCGCCGGCAAGGCGCTGGTCGACGTGGACATCAACAGCGCCACCCAGTTCTTCACCTGCCGGCCCAACAGCTTCGGCCTCGGCGAGGCCGATGCGGGCAAGAGCGCCGCGGCGGAGTCCTTCGCTGCGGCCCCGGGTGACCTTCGTTCCAGGGTGGTCGACGTGGTCGCGGCCGCGTCGGACAAGCCGGACCTGACCGAGGCCGAGCGCATCGTGTCGGGCGGCCGCGCCATGGGCAACGCCGAGAACTTCGCCATCCTCGACGAGCTGGCAGACGTGATCGGCGCCACGGTCGGCGCCTCCCGCGCGGCTGTGGACGCGGGCTACGCGCACCACCCGATGCAGGTGGGACAGACCGGCAAGACCGTCAACCCGGTGATGTACATCGCCTGCGGCATCTCCGGTGCCATCCAGCACCTCGCCGGCATGCGCACGTCCAAGGTGATCGTGGCGGTGAACAAGGATGCCGAGGCGCCGATCTTCGGCAAGGCCAGCTACGGCATCGTCGGCGACCTGTTCGAGGTGGTGCCCGAGCTGTCCAAGCAGCTCAAGGCAGCCCTCGAGTAGTCGACCGGGAGCGACCCCACACGGCGGCGCGCGCCCCCCCCCCCCCCGGCGCCCCCCCCCCCCCCGGTCGCCGCCCCACCCCCCGAAAAAAAAAACAAACCACGCCCCCCCCGGGTGTATGGCCACGCCTGGATGGGAGGGCGGCGGTAGCTGCCGATCCCAGGCCACGGGGGGCGCCGCCGGGGGGGGGGGGGGGGGGCGGGGCCCCCCGGGGGGCCGCCCCCCCCCGGGGGGGGCGGCGGCGGGGCGCGGGGGGCGGCGCCCGCGCCGCCGTTGCGCGGCCCAAGCCGCTTCTCTATCATCCTCACAGGGCACCTCCGGGGCCCGAAGCGGGATGAACCACCACGACGCCATCGCCGAGCATCTCGATGCCGGCCGCTTCTCCGACGCGCTGACCCTGTGCGAGGAGCTGATCCAGCAGACCGGCGGCCGCGGTGAGCTCGCGCTGCTGACGGCGCGCGCGCTGGTCGGCCTGGCCCGCCTGCAGGAGGCCGAGACCTGGGTGCAGCGGGCGCGCAACGACCTGCACGACGAGGACCAGGCCCTGCGCCTGCTGGCCCAGATCTATCGCCGCCGCGGCTGGCGCGTGCGGGCGCAAGCCATCGAGCGCCGGCTCGGACCGGCCACGGCACGCCCTCGCCCCCAGCAGGCCACACCCACCCACGTGCCGCCAGAGCCGATGGACCCGACCCTGGACGCGGACGTACCCGGCCCGACGCCGGAGCACCCGGTGACCCCGGTGGCCGAGACCGAGGAGATGCCCCAGGCGTCCCGATCGGCTCGTATGGCCCCGGCGTCCACCTTGCCCAAGCTCGTGAGCACGTCGGGCACGGACATTCCCCAGATCACGCCCAGGCCGTCGGACGCGCCTCCCGTGTCCGCGTCCCTGAAGCAGCTGGAGGACGAGCCCGACGAAGCCGGGACGGCGGACGCGCCAGCCATCGTGAGGGCAGCGGCCACGGTCGACATCGGGCCCCAGCAGGACGAGCCCCCCGTGATCCAGGATCCACTGGGTCTGCTATCCGAGAACGAGGCCGCGGCGGTTCGGGCCCGCGGTGCGGTCCGGGCCGTGACCACCGACCAGCTCGATCCCGTCACACCGGAGGAGGCCACGCCGCCGGAGAGCCTCGACCCCACCCCGCAGGACGCCACCATGGACCCGTCGGTCGAGCCGACGCCCGTGCGCGAGCCCCGGCCCACCACCAGCATCGACTCGGCGGAGAACACCACGGAACGCGCCCGGCTGATATCGAGCCGAGGCCGCTACACCGACAGCTACATGGTCCAGCGGCGACGCTCCCAGGCCAAGCTGGTCGTGTTCGTGCTGCTCGTGGCCACCCTGGGTGTGTGCGGGATCCTGGTCTACCGCACCTGGAAGGAGCAGGTCCGGGAGCGCGCCTTGCTGCTGAGCCAGCAGCATGTCGACGCGCTGTCCTACGACGGCCTGCGGGAGGCGCGGCAGGCGGTCGACGATGCGATCGGGGGTTCCAGCCAGCCCGACCCCGCCCTGTGTGCACGCGGCGCCCAGGTCGAGCTGTACCTGTGGATGTACTACACGGGCGAGCGCGCCTACCTGCAGCAGGCCCGCGAACTGCTGGAGCAGGCCGAGCTACGCGGCGCCGACGGTGTGGAGACGCGCTTCACCCGGGCCCTGTGGGAGGGCTACCTCGGAGATGCCTCCGTGACCCTGGACCTAGTGGAGGAGCTGCGCGACGATGCATCGCTGCGGCCCGACCGCACCAAGCTGCTGCAAGGCGTGGCCGCCTCGGCCACCGGCGACCACGCCCGGGCCGCGAAGCTCTTCGAAGAGGCGGTCAGCCTCTACGCGTCCTCCCTCAACCACCTGGCCATGGCGCGCGAGGCCGAGCGCATCGGCGCGTTCGTGGACGCGAGGGACCAGCTCGAGGGGATCCTGTCCAACGAGCCGGGGCACCAGCTCGCGGAGGTGGACCTGGCCCTGCTCGGCTGTGGCGCACCCACCGACCCCCGACAGCTCCAGGCCGTCGAGGCGATCCAGCAGCAGTACAGTGGCTTGATCCCGCCTCGCGTGATGAGCCGCGTGCATGCCACGCGTGCCCACGGCCACGCCGCGCGCGGGGACATGACCGGCGCCAACAAGTGGTACAACGAGGCGCTGGACATCGATCCCGAAAACCCCGACATCCTGCTCGCCTACGGCCACGAGCTGCGCGTGCGTGGCGACCTGCGCGACGCCCGCGGTCTGTTCGCCCGGGTGGTGAAGAATCAGCCCTATTCCGGTGACGCGCTCGGCGAGCTCGGCATCATCGCGTTCCTGCAGGACCGGCCCAACTTCCTGTCCGAGAAGCTCGACGCCTTCCCCGAGGGCGCGCGGCGGGGCGCGGCTTTCCATCTGGCCTCCGGGCTGCACAACCTGATGACCGGTGACGCGGACGCGGCCGTGGTCGCGCTGCAGCGCACCCCCGAGGACCTGTGGGGCGGCGAGGCGCGACTCCTGCTCGGCGAGGCCCAGCTCGCAGCGCTGGACGCGGCCGCGGCGCGCAGGACGTTCGACGCCGCGCGCAAGGTCCTGCAGCGCCACCGCGGGGAGCGTGATCCGTTGGTGTCGGTGGCGCGGCTTCGCATGGAGCTGGCCCGGGCCGAGGATGGGGGACGCGTGGACGGCCGGGTCACCCGGCGCGCGCTGCAGGACCACGGTCGCTACCCCATCGTTCTGTACGACGCCGCGCGCCTGATGGAGGTACGGGGCGAGGATCGCCGCGCCGCCAACCACTACCGCAAGGCCTACGACCGCGGCCAGGACTTCGCCCTGGCCCTGGTCGGCTACACGCGCGTCACCGCCGATGACGTCAAGGCGCGGCGCCAGCGGGCGGTCGCGGCCGACACCTACCTGCGTATCAGCCCGCGGGGCCCTCACGCCGCGGCCATGAAGCGCATCACGGAGCGCTGACCCGTCGCCCCAAAGGGGTACCTTTTTGCCCGGACGCGCATCGACAGCACCGTGGTAGACAATGCCACGGTCGCGTAGCACGCTTGCGCGCGCGCAGCCTATTTGCTAACGTCCCGCGCACTCGCGACCCCGTGTGGCGGATGTGGGGCCGCAACCAACGTGGTAATGACGGGGCCAGGTCGGCTCCGGAAACGCAAACGGAGGAATCCCGATGAAGAAGCTGAACCTGCTCTGGATGGCCCTGCTCGGCCTGTCCCTCGTCATGTTCATGGGCTGCCCGCCCGCAGACGACGATGACGACGACAACGACAGCCAGGCTGACGACGACGACATGTCCGACGACGACGACGACGACGTCACCGACGACGACGACGACGTCACCGACGACGACGACGACGACGACACCTGGCCGGACAGCCCGACCGGCTTCCAGATCGCGGCCGACATCACGGCCACCGGTGGCGCCGCCGGCGGTGCCGCGACGGTCAGCTACACGCACACGATGATCGACAGCAACTACAACCCGCTGTGCGACATCACCTTCGACATCGAGGCCGACTACACCTACGGCCCGGGTCAGGGCGACGACTACTACCAGTTCATCGACGAGGTCATCACCTGGACCGCCGGCACCGAGACCGCCAACAACTGCCCGGCCGAGTGGGCCATCTACGAAGGCGACATGGTCGAGTGGTTCCAGTGGTACATGCACCCGCAGGCGTTCGTGTCCTGCGAGCTG
>CAZXHG010000242.1:0-14926 GCA_964639985.1 uncultured Rickettsiales bacterium | reverse complement strand
GTCGCTGTCGTCGTCGTCCGCCTGGTCGTCGTCGTCGGTCACGTCGTCGTCCCCCTGGCCGCAGTCCGCATCGTAGCCGTCGGTGTAGCCGTCGCAGTCGTCGTCGATGCCGTTGTTGCAGTTCTCGGACGCGCCCGGGTTGACCCCCGGGTTGTTGTCGTTGCAGTCGCTGTCCTCGTCGTAGCCGTCCCCGTCCGTGTCCACCGGGCCGGTCGTGCACTCCATGGGCGGGTTGTTGCCAGGCGCAGGGGTGCCCGTGGTGCCGCAGTTGTAGAATCCCTGCGCGTTGTCCCAGCCACACTGGGGGGACTGGTTGCAGTCGAGCAGGCACAGCGTACCGGACTGACACCACATCAGGACGTCGCCGTCACAGCACCCCTCGAAGGTGTACGTGGCGCAGTTGTTGCTCACCACGTGGGCACCGTCGACGCCGCACTGGGCGCGGCTCGACCGGGCGAACCCGAACACGGACAGGACGACCAGCGCCACCCACAGCGATCGGGAGATGGACATGCAACCCTCCACAAGGACCGGGCGCCTGTATACCACCGGGGAGCCCGATCCCGGAAGGAAAACCGGCTTCCGAGGCGACCGCAGCGACGTCGCGCCGGGAGGTGGACCTGGATGAGGCCTTGCCCGCCGGGGGTTGTTCGGGGATGATGCGCGGATCGCGCTATCGCAGCGAAGGTGAGGCGAGCATGGCGAGCAAGGACAAGAAACCGGCCCCCCCGCCGGAGTCCCGCGTGGAGAGCTGGACCAAGACGATCGTGCAGCTGGCCGTGGTCGTGTTCGTGGCCCTGGCCGCGCGCTCGAGCCTGGCGGACCACTACGTGATCCCCAGCGGCTCGATGCTGCCGACCCTGGAGATCCGCGACCGCGTGTTCGTGGGCAAGGCCACCTACGGCCTGCGCGTGCCCTTCACGTCGATCACGTTGCTCGGGGAAGAGCTGCCGGAGCGCGGGGACGTGGCCGTGTTCCGCTCCCCCACCGACGGCTCGGTGTTCATCAAGCGCGTGGTGGCGCTGCCCGGCGACACGATCCGAGTCAGCCGTGGCCGCATCTACATCAACGGCCGGCAGTCACGGTGGGAGAAGGAGGGCAACCAGACGTTCGAGTTCGTCGACCACCGCAAGTACTCGCTGCGGCTGGCCGACGGCGGCGGCCCGGACCAGCCCTCGGTCACGGTGCCCGACGACGCCTGCTTCGTGATGGGGGACAACCGCGGCAACAGCCAGGACAGCCGGGCCTGGGGGTTCCTGCCCCTCGAGAACCTGCGCGGCCGCGCGGTCGCCGTGTACTGGAGGAGCGGGGACGGCTTCGCCTGGGATCCCCTGTACGAGGACCTGTCCGCCGAGCCCTGATCCTCGCCACGCCACGCTTGATCCTGAACACCTGTTCAGCTACATTCGGATCATGCCCGGCCGCATCCACGTCGGAATCGTCGGCTTCCGTCACCCGCACTGGGTGGGGGATTTCTACCCGCGCCACCCGTCCGACGACGCGCTGCTGAGGCACTACGCCCGCCGGTTCACCGCCCTGGAGGTCCCGCTGGAGGCCGTGCCCGACATGGGCCTCGCCCTGGAGATCGGCGACGACGCCCCCCGCATGGTCGTCACCCTGCCAGCGCCGTGGATCCACCTGCCGGGCCGCGGGCTCCCCTTCCACCCCGGCCTGGAGGTGCTGGAGGTGCTCGCCACCAGCGGCGCCCTGGCCGGCGTGCACCTGCCGCTGCCCGGTGGCCTGCCCCCGACGCGAGAGCACGCCGTGCGCCTGCGCCGGCTGGCCAAGGTGTTCGCCGACCAGGGGCTGATCATCGACCTGCCGGGCGGCAACTGGCGCGGACCGGCGGTGCACCAGTGGCTGGACCGCATCGCGGTGTGCACCACCTGGTTCGCCGACCCGGCCAGCCCCACGCCACCGGCGACCACCGGCCCCACCGGCCTGGTACGCATCCCCGCGGCCCCCCGCCGCCTGCGCCGCCACGGCGACTCCCGCCTGCAGGGCCTGGTCCCGGGTATCCGCCAGCTCGCCCGCACCCGTGCCGAGGTGCTGGTGCTGTTCACCGATTGCGGCCTGGGCGCGGCCACCGTGGAGGACGCCAGGGACCTGATCCGTCTGCTGCTGGCCGAGGAGCTGGTGGTGGGCGGCCGCCGGACCGCGGACCTCGCCGGCTGAGGGAAGTGCCTGACCCTACTCCATCCGGCCCTCGACGCGGATGCCCCCCTCTACGGTCTCCAGCCGGTCCACGGGCCAGGGCAGCTCCACCGGCGCGCTCTCCAGGGAGAGGGGCAGACGGCGGGCAGCGACCTCGCCCTTGTCCGGGCGTTCCAGGGTGCGGATCTCCAGTACGAGGCGATCGGTGTTCCAGCCCAGGCTGCCGGTGGCCTCCAGGTCCACGGTCATCGGCGGGGGCTTGAGGCGCCACACGCGCACCAGCGCGCGGAAGCCCTCGTCGGTCAGGGCCAGGTCGGAGATGTCGAGCCGGTCCGGGTCCGAGACGATCCCCACGCCCAGGTCACCGGAGAGGCCCGCGCGCGCGAGCACCGCCGCGATCACGTCCCCGTCCACCTGCGCCACCCAGTCCCCCTCCTCCGGCATCATCGCGACCGGGTCCACGCCCGGGACCTGGTCCACCGGCAGCGAGGTCTGCAGGCCGACGAACACGGTGGGGCGGCCCCCGGGAAACGCCAGCACGGTCGCCTCGGCCAGCGGGATGTGCAGGGACTCGGGGAACAGATCGTCGGTGGCGAACAGCGGGATCGGGTCGGGAGGGAACTCGCGCAGATCGTCGCGCATACGCGCCTGCAACGCCGCCGACAGCGCGCCGTCGGCACCGGGGGGCATGCCCTCCAGTGACAGGGCCAGCAGCAACTCGTCGGGATCGACCAGCTGGGCCAGCACCTCCAGGCCCCGGTCCTCCACCACCCTCGCCTGCAGCGCCAGGGGCAGCCGCGCCGACAGCCGCAACCGGTTCTCCAGCGACACCAGCGGGGTGTCCGCGGTGACCGTGCCCGGAACGGCCAGCAGCAGGTAGACCCCGGAATGCCCCAGGGGCGGAGCGGGCCGCAGCTCCACGGTCGCCCCGTCCCAGCGCAGGTCCAGCGCCACGTTCTCCATGCCCGGCGCGGACAGGTCCCCCAGCCCCTCGGCCAGGCCCGGACCGTGCTCGACCAGGGCCTCCTCGGCCATGGCCTGCACCGCGGGGATCATCACGCCGAGGCCCGCCTGGAAGTTGCCCACGCCGGACGGAGGGGGCGCGTCGGCGAACACGTGGGCGGTGCGCTGCTGGAGCGCCAGCCGGATCCGCCGCGCCGCACACCCGGGCACGAGCAGCACCAGCGCCAGGCCGAGCGCGGCCAGCCTATACTTGCGGGGCATGCACCTGACCGTCGCCGACGTGGCCATCGTCCTGGTCTACCTCTGCTTCGCCCTGGCGGTCGGGGTGCTCTCCCGCCGCCAGGCATCGCGCTCCACGGTCGCCTTCTTCGCCGCCGGGCGCTCCCTGCCGGGCTGGGTGCTCGGCGTGTCCATGGTCGCGACCACCTTTGCCGTGGACACGCCGCTGGCGATCACGGGGATCGTCGCAGGAGAGGGCATCGCAGGCAACTGGTTCTGGTGGTGCACGGCGATCGGCCACGTGGGCATGATCGTGCTGTTCAGCCGCCTGTGGCGCCGCGGCGGCGTGATCACCGACGCGGAACTGGCCGAGCTGCGGTACGGCGGCCGGTCGGCCGCGGTGCTGCGGGCAGTGCAGGCGTTCTTCTACTCGCTGCTGGTCAACAGCTTCGTGCTGGGGTGGGGCCTGGTGGCCGCGCTCAAGGTGGCCGACGCGATGACCCCCTGGCCGGCCTGGTGGACCGTGGGCGCGCTGATGACGTTCGCCCTGGGCTACGCCGCCCTGGGCGGCCTGCGCGCGGTGGTCCTCACCGACCTGGCCCAGTTCGCGTTCGCCATGGTCGGCGCCACCGCGCTGGCCGTGTTCGCCGTGCGCGAGGTGGGCGGCCTCGCCGTGCTGGCCGAGCAGGTACAGCGGGCCGAGGCCGCGCCCACCGGCGTGCTGGACATCGTGCCCCGGTTCGGCACCGACGGCGTGCTCGCCGCCACCTTCGCCACCTACCTGCTGATGCAATGGTGGGCCCGGCTGTGGTCCGACGGCGGCGGCTACCTGGCCCAGCGCATGCTGGCGTCGAAGGACCCGGAGAATGCGCGCACGGCCGCCACCTGGTTCGTCTGGCTGCACTACGTGGTCCGGCCCTGGCCGTGGATCCTGGTCGCCCTGGCGGCCCTGATCCTGGTCCCGGCGGGGAGCGCCCTGCTGCCCGACGGGGACCGGGAGGCAGCCTATCCGCTGTTGATGATGCGGCTGATGCCGCCCGGCCTGCTGGGCGTGGCCCTGGCCAGCCTGATCGCCGCATTCATGTCCACGGTCGACACCCACCTCAACTGGGGATCGTCCTACCTGGTCAACGACCTGTACGGCAGGCTGCTACGACCGCAGGCGGGACGGCGTGAGCTGCTCGCCGCCTCCTGGGCCGGCATGCTGCTGGTCGCCCTGCTCGCCGTGGGCGTGGCCAGCGTGTTCGACTCGGTGGTGGGCGCCTGGAAGGCGTTCGCCCTGGGCGGCGCCGGCCTGGGCCTGCCCACCCTGCTGCGGTGGGTGTGGTGGCGCATCACCGCCTGGTGCGAGCTGGCCGGCATGGGCGCGGGCCTGGTCGCCGCCGTGCTGCTGTCCGTGGCGGCGCCGGACATGCTGTACGCCCACAAGCTGTGGATCGTGGTGGCCATCAGCGCCGCTGCCGCGGTGCTGGCGCTGGTCGCCGGCCCCCCCCCGGACGCAGCGGCCTGCCAGCGCTTCGTGTCCCGCGTGCACCCCCCCGGGTTCTGGGGGCCGCACGGCGACAGCGTCACCGGTGGGCTGGCCATGCTGCTGGCCGCGTGGGGCCTCGGCGTCGCAGGCGTGTTCGGCGTGCTGATCGGCACCGGGCAGAGCCTGCTGGGTCGCGCGGGCACCGGGCTGCCGCTGATGGCGCTCGGAGCGGCGGCCTGGTGGGGCTGCCGGACGCTGATACGGCGCGGAGATCGGATGGAAGAAACGCAACGAGCAGACTAAGATGGCGCCCCTTTGGGAGAAGCCACGATGCGCCAGTCACGCGCCTTCCTCTACACGCTCCGCGAAGCCCCAGCCGACGCCGAGGTGGCCAGCCACGTGCTGCTCACCCGCGCCGGCTTCATCCACAAGCTGTCCGCCGGCCTGTACGACTACACCCCGGCCGGCTGGCGCACCATGCGCAAGATCGCCGAGATCGTGCGCGAGGAGATGGACCGCGCCGGCGCGCAGGAGCTGATGCTGCCCATCGTGCAGCCGCGGGAGATCTGGGACCAGAGCGGCCGCTGGGACCGCTACGTGAACGACGAGATCCTGTTCCACTTCGAGGACCGCAAGCACGCGGAGATCTGCCTGGGCCCGACCCACGAGGAGGTGATCACCGACCTGGTCCGGGCGAAGATCACCAGCTACCGCCAGCTGCCGGTCACGCTGTACCAGATCCAGACCAAGATGCGGGACGAGATCCGGCCGCGCTTCGGCCTGATGCGCGCCCGCGAGTTCCTGATGAAGGACGCCTACTCGTTCGACCTCGACAGCGGCGGCCTCGACGTCAGCTACGACGCCATGGACGAGGCCTACCGCGCGATCTTCACCCGCTGCGGGCTGAAGTTCATGGCCGTGGAGGCGGACCCCGGCGCCATCGGCGGCAGCGGCGGCAGCCAGGAGTTCATGGTGCTGGCCGACACCGGCGAGGACGCCATCCTGTACTGCGACCGGTGTGCCTATGCGGCCAACGTGGAGAAGGCCGACAGCGCGTGCCCGCCGGGCGAGGACAACGGCGAGCCGCGGCCCCTGCGCCGCGAGGACACCCCGGACGTGCGCACCGTGGACGAGCTGCATGCGTTCTTCCCGGACGTGACCCCCGCGATGATGGTCAAGACCGTGCTGTACACGGCGATCATCGACGACGAGGACGTGGACGTGGCCGTGCTGATGCGGGGCGACCTGCCGATCAGCGAGGTGAAGCTGACCAACACCCTGGACGCCATCGCCGTGCAGATGGCCGACGACGACGCGGTGCGCCGGATGACCGGCGCCGAGCCCGGATTCGCCGGTCCCATCGGGCTGGCCGACGGCGTGCGGGTGATCGCGGACACGTCGGTGAAGGGCATGACCAACGTGCTGTGCGGAGCCAACGCCACGGACGTGCACTGCCTCGACGTGAACATCGGCCGGGACTTCCCCGATCCCGAATACCTCGAGCTGCGCGAATCCCGTGAGGGCGAGGGCTGCCCCCGCTGCGGCGAGCCGTTGAAGAGCGCGCGCGGCATCGAGGTGGGGCACATCTTCAAGCTCGGCACCAAGTACAGCGCCGCCATGGAGGCGACGTTCATCGCCGAGGATGGCCGCCCGCAGCCGTTCGTGATGGGCTGCTACGGCATCGGCGTGAGCCGGATCGCCGCGTCGGCGGTGGAGCAGCGGCACGACAAGGGCGGCATCATCTGGCCGATGGCGATCGCGCCGTGGCAGGTGCACCTGCTGCAGCTCAACCGCAAGGACGCGGTGCAGACCGAGGTCGCCGAGCGGGTGTACGGGGCGCTCGCCGAAGCGGGCATCGAGGTGCTGTTCGACGACCGCAAGATGTCCGCCGGCATCAAGTTCAAGGACGCCGACCTGATCGGCCTGCCCCTGCGGCTCGTGGCCGGCCGGTCGGCCAAGGATGGGCAGCTCGAGTACAGCGAGCGGGCCGGGGGCGACCGCGAGGTGATCGACATCGACGTGGCCGTCGAGCGGGTGATCGAGCGGGTTCGGGAGGAGCTGGCGCGGCGCTGAGGCGCCCGGCTGGCGATCCTAGTAGATACCCAGGTTGTCGGCGTGCACGGTGTAGGCCAGGCCGGCGCCCAGACCCAGGTTCAGCTGCCAGCGCACAGTCCCGTCCGGGGCGACCACGTCCACCTGGCCCGCCGTGCTCCAGGTCACCAGCCGATCGCTGTCCGGGGTCAGGGACACGTCACCCAGCGTGGGCACGTACACGGCGGGCGCGGTCATGTGGCTCCAGACCACCTCGGCCGTGCCCGCGTCGTCGTCCAGCGCCACCTCGACGGCGCGCGAGTGGTACTGCTCGGGTGCGCCGTTGTCGAACACCAGCAGGCCGCCGTCCACCATCTCGAACTGGTGCTGGCTGGCGAACAGCCGCCCTTCTCCCACCACCTCGTAGTCGCTGTCGACGCCGCCGATCATGCGGATCATCGTGCGGCTCCCGCGGTCCACGGTGACGATCGTGTCGAGGTTACGCAGTGACACGTGGTACACGTCAGCATCCTCGTCGTAGTCGATGGCGTTGGCGTGGGTCCAGCCCATCTGCCAGTCATCCAGCCCCTCGATGAACTGTTCGTCGAACGGGATCTCGTCCATGGCCCGCCAGACCACCTCGAAGGTACCGTCTGGTGCGATCTCGGTGATGGCGTCCGCGATCAGCACCCCCCCGTCACCCACGTCCCTCTCCTCGTAGGTCAGCACGGCCACGGTGCCGTCCGGCAGCTCGACGAAGTCGTGGTGCCCGCCCGGGACCACGATCCGCTGCTCGTCGGTGCCGTCGAGCCGCACACGGACCAGGTCCGACTGCGCCACATCCACCTCCTGGGCCGGGTGCTCGAACAGGTACAGCACGGACTCGCCGTCGTGGGCGATCACGGTGCGTGTGACGAGCCCCATGGTGTCGGGCGTGGAGTGCCACCACACGGGCTCGCCGTCGCCGTCGAGGACCATCACGATGGAGTACTCGGAGATGGTGGAGGTGAGCAGGTACCCGTCCCGGCCATCGTCGTGCTCGTCCACGGTCAGTTCGATCTGCGGCAGGGCCATGGGCAGTGCGTTGGTCTGAACGGTCAACAGCTCGCTGCGGTGCTCCACACCGTCGACCAGGACCACGGCCTGCGCCTGGTACTCGCGGGACGGCTTGAGGCCGACCAGGGCGCACTGGAACTCACCGTCGAGTTCGATGGGCGTGGCCACCCGATCCAGCTCGTCGAGGCCGAACTCGACCCAGGCGTCGTCCACGTCCGCGTCCACGGTCCACGAGAGGCTGGACACGTTGGCGATCAGGGGACTGACGTCCAGCTCGACCGAGAAATCGTCGACCTCGCCAGACGTCCCGCCGAAGCCGTTCTCCGCGGTCTCGGTGCAGCCGAGCACCGCTGTCATCGTCATCGCCAGGAGCAGGGTCGCCGCGCGCATGTCGTTCTCCTCACCCGTTGAATTGAGCAAGGAGCGTGCCGAGGTCGCGAGGAGGCCGCAGATTCAGTTGTTTTCGCTTTGATTCCAGGTACTTGAAGATCGATAGAGGCTCTCACACACGCGGGGACGCATTCGGCGTCAAGTGTACATTTCCTGGTCAGTGTTCAGGTAGGTGTCCAGCTACTGGACGTCGAGCGACTCGACCCACGTGGTGTAGCCGAGGGCACCGCCGAAGCCCAGGTTGAGCCTCCACAGCAGGGAACCGTCCGCGTCCAGCCGATCGATCTGCCCCGCGGTGCTCCACGTGACGAGCAGGTCGTCGCCGGGCAGCGTGCTGACGTCGCCCAGGGCCATGCAGTACATGGGCGGTGTGGTCTGGTACGTCCACTCCAGCGTGGCCGTGCCCGCCTCGTCGTCCAGGGCGTACTCGGCGACCCGCGAGCCGTACTCGTCCGGCGTGCCGTTGTCGAAGATCCGCAGCCGGTCGTCGTCGAGTTCGAACTGGTGCTGCCAGATGAACATCCGGGCACCCGTGGTGGAGAACAGGTAGTCGCTCTTGCTGCCACCGATCTCGCGCAACACGTCGCCGCTGGCCCGCTCGATCACCAGCAGGGTGTCGAGGTTGCGCAGGGACAGCACGTACGCGCCGCGGCCCGCGTCGTAGTCCAGCGCGTTGGCGTGGGTCCAGTCGCCGCCGTGGTCCTCCAGCGCGTCGAAGTCCGCGGGCGTGGAGCTCCAGTCCTCGAATGCCGACCACACGGTCTTGACCTCGCCGTCCGGGCTGATCTCGTCGATCCGGTCGCCCAGCGCCTCCACCCCGTCGACCTCGCCCCACTCGGCACGCAGCACGGCCAGGGTGCCGTCCGGCAGCTCGACGAAGTCGTGGTGGGCGCCCGACGCCGGGACCGACTCCACGTCGCTGCCGTCGAGCGCGACCCGGACGATCTCCGTGCCGGTGTCGGTCGGATCCGGGCTGGGGTGCTCGAACAGGTACAGTACGGACGCGCCGTCGCGTGACAGCACCGAGCGGGAGATCACCCCCTCCTTGTCGTCCAGCGCGTGCCACCACACCAGGTTGCCGAGGGTGTCGATCACCACCGCGGTGGAGCTCTCGTCCACGATCGAGGTGAACATCAATCCCTGCTCCTCGGTCACCTCGCCGCCGTCATCGGTGACCTCGATCTCCGGCAGCGAAGGGGGGGTGGCGCCGGTGACGAAATGTGCCTCGCGGCTCGACAGCTCGCCGTCCGCGGTCATCACCACGGCGCGTGCCACGTAGTCGCTGTCACCGCGCAGGCCGAACAGGGTGGCGTGGAACTCGCGTCCATCGACGGACGCGGGCGTCTGGGCGTCGAACTCGCCGTCGAGGCCGAATTCCACGAACGCGTACTCGACGTCGTCCACGGAGAGGTCCCACCAGGCGCTGGCCACGGTCGGGATGTCCTCGCTCACCTCGACCTCGACGTCATAGGTCGTGGTCCCGTCCCCTTCCCCGCCGAAGGACGGCTCCATCGTCTCCACGCAGCCGGTCAGGGAGAGGAGCGCGGCCAGGCCGATGCTCGCTGCCTTCCAGGTTCCTGCGCTCGACGTGACCATGCGACCTCCCGAATCGAACGCGCACACCTCCACCGTCACGGGGTCGTCGAGACCCCGCCTGCCGTCGTCCTCGTCTGCTGGCGATTCGACGTTCCTTGCGAAGAGCAGCGCGTTGCGAATTCAAATAGGCAAGAAGTGTGCCTGAGAGGAAAAATGGAACGTCAAGAAATTATCAAGCCGTAATTCCCCCAGTTATTTCAGCTACTTCCAGTACTGCGAATCCGGCATGTCTGATCATGATTTCAGATCGCAATCACGGCGGCATCTCCAGATGGTCGAATATGACACCATCCACACGCTTCAGGGGATCTCATAATGAAACCCGCGTCCGGTTCACGGATCGGGCGTCAGGTCGTCGTACCAGTGCGAGTAGCCGAAGGCGTGGGGCGCCACGACCTCGATGCGGCGCAGCAGGTGCCCCTCGCGGTGAATCTCCTCGAGCACGCCCAGGGTGCTCCAGGTGGCCAGCACGGTCGACTGGGACGGCAGCAGGGTCACGCTGCCCAGGATCCCGGAGCACTGGCCCGGCTCCTTCTCGTGGACCCAGGCCTCCACGGCCGTCCCCTCGTCGTCGTCCAGCTCCACCAGCACCAGCCGGGACGGGTCCTGCTCGCAGTCGCGGTTGTCGAACACCAGCAACGTGTCGTCCCAGGTCTCGAACTGGTGCTGGAACTTGAACAGCTCGGTCCCGCCGGTGTCCAGCTCGTAGTCGCTCTGCGTACCCCCGACGACGCGCAGCACGGCGCCGGTGTCGCGGTCCACGCTGATGATCGAGCCGAGGTTGCGCAGGGACACGTGGAACGCGTCCAGGTCGGGGTCGTAGTCGATGGCGTTGGCGTGGGTCCAGTCCCAGCAGTACAGCTGCCACTCGTCCAGCTCCATGGGCCACTCGCCCCACGCCTCCCACACCACGCGCGGGTCGCTGCCGTCGGCCTCGGTCTCCACGATCTGATCGGCGCACACCGGCTCGTCCACGCCCTCTACCTCCTGCATGTCCACCACGATGAAGGCCAGCTTGCCGTCGGGCAGCTCCACGAAGTCGTGGTGGGCACCGGGCATCTCGAAGGAGGACGACTCCGTCCCGTCGAGGCGCACGCGAACCAGCTCGGTCGTGTTGCCGAACTGGGCGTCGCCGAAGGGCGGATCGTAGGGGGAGTACAGCACCGACTCGCCGTCCACGGACAGCGCCACCCGCGAGATACCCCCCCACTCCCCCCCCGGATGGGGCCAGGCCCAGACCACGTTGCCCGACGAGTCCAGCACGATCGCGGTCTGCGGATCGCTGATCAGCGCCGTGCTGACGAAGCCGTCCCGGGCCTCATCGGCCTGCAGGGGCACGTCGATGGGCGGCAGGATCGCGGTCAGCTCGCCGAGCTCGACCTCCACGGCCTCGGTGGCGGCCTCGTCCTGGGAGTCGGTCACCACGGCTCGCAGGCCCACGGTGCGGCCCTCCGGGATGCCCAGCGCGAAGGCCTCATAGGTGCCGTACCCGAGACGCCGGCCCGCGGACCTGTGCCGCAGGTCCCCGCCCTCGCCGTATTCCAGCCAGGTGCTCACGTCGCCCACCGACCCCTGGACCGCCCACTGCACCGTGACCACGGTCTGCACGTGTTCACTGACCACGGCCTCGCTGATCTCCACGGACAGCACCGACGGCGCCGGCGGCTGGGGTTCGGGTTCCTCCGTCGGGCAGCCGACGGCGCACAGGAGGGACGCCAGCGCCAGGGCTGACATCGCATGGAGGATCGCTGATCTCATCTGGCTCGCCGCGCTTCGTGCCGTTCCCGCCGTTGATTCTACAACGTGATGCGCGACAGCATCAGCAGCATGAACAGGAACAGGGCGATGATCACCGCGCCGAGGAGCAGGGTGGTGAGGTAGGCGCGGCCCTTCTTCTCGCCCTCCCGGGGCTCGATCAGCACGAAGTTGAGCTCGGCGGCGCTGGACGTGGGACCGGCCTCGGTCGCCTTCGGCGCGCTGGCCACGGTCGCGGCTGACGCGCGCCCCAGGCGCTCGATGAGGCGCCGTGCCTTGTCCCGCTCCATGGGTTCGAACTTCAGCCCCAGACGGGGGCGCAGACCGCCGGTCGCGTGCATGACGCGCCCGGGCAGGCGCAGGGCCTCGTCGTCCCCCGAGTCGGGAGGAATCTCGAGCAGCGCCTCCTGCTCCGGCTTCAGGGAGAGGCGTACGGCGAGCACCGGATCGCTGAACCCGGCTCCGGCCATGCTCAGATCACGAAGCGTACCGGGGTGGCGGATGCCGTCCACCACCAGGTAGACGGCAATCGGGAGTGGTTTCCTGGTGGAAACCCGCCGGTCGGTGTCCTGCATGTCCAGCCTCCGAACGCCCGTCTCGTTCGTGACCCCTCACCCTCCATGATCGACGGTCTACCGCGGATTCGCAAACAAGATCGAACGGATCCGAGGATGAGGCGCGCTGGCCGGCCGGAGTCAGTCGGTGAGGAACAGGTCTGCGAGATCGATCTCGAGGAACGGGGGCTGCTCCGAGGCGGGCAGCCAGGTGTCGCCGTTGCCGCTCTCGTACGACACCCGGATCACCAGGTTGGTGGTGTCGTAGACCACGTCGTAGACGTTGCTGTTGGGCATGGCGGCCACCCGGGAGACGGCCTCGGCCTCGTCCAGGCCGATCAGCACGGTCTGGCCGCCGTTGTCCGCGATCACCTCGTCGCCGTCCCAGGTGTACGAGGTGCCGCCGTCGTACGCGAGGGTCATCTCCCGCATGGGCCAGTAACGCTCGGACCAGCTCCCGCTACGGATCATGACGTCCGTGTCCCCCTCGGCCGGGCCGTTGGCCGCGGTCTGGTGGATGCGCACGCCGTACATCATGGCCTCGTCACCGCGGTACAGCGCGCAGTCCTCGGGATACCCGGTCTGGAGCGGCTGCCCCTCGTCCGCGCCGCCCACCTCGATGTAGTGGCCGGACCCGTCCAGCACGTAGTCGCTGCCGTCGTGCTGGAAGTACCGCACGTTGCCCTCGCCGTCGATGTCCTGGGCGTCGGCCTCGCGGTTGACCCACTCCGGGTGGTCGTCGCGGGTCCACTCGCTGGCCAGGTCGCCCTCGTAGTCGAACCGCACCAGGGACTCGGTCACGGAGCAGTCGGCGTGGTGGTGGTACACGCCGATCTCCAGGCCGTTGGTCTCCAGGATCGCGGACTGCGCGTCCGCGCCACCGCCCCGCGGGTCGCCCCACGACAGCAGGCCGTTGTACCCGATGGTGGGCGCGCGCACGATGCCGTCGCCCACCTCGTTGCCCATGTACGGCAGGGCCGTGTCCAGGTCCACCGCGCTCATCAGCACCTCGCGGGCCTTGAGGATCTGCGGCTCGGTGTTCGCGCGCTCGTACGGGCTGGACGCGCCCACCGCGCTGACCGCCAGCCCCTCCTCGCTGATGCCGGCCAGCACGCCGAAGTTGGCCCCGATCCAGGAGATGGAGGCGTGGGCCACGCCGTCGTCGGGCACGAACGCCACCACCGAGCCCCACTGGTTGATGCCCGTGTCCGACTCGAAGTCCATGTCACGGGTCATGTACAGGCCGCCGTCCACGGTGCGATCACCCCAGGCGGCGTAGTACGAGCAGTTGAGCAGCGGCCCCTTGAAGCGGTCCTCGCCCTGGGCCTCGCCCCAGGCCTCCATGGCCTCCATCAGCTCCTCGATCTCCGGGGAGACCGGCTGCTGGGAGGACTCCCCGTCGCGGCCGTAGTACTCCAGCAGGCGCTCGGAGTACCCGTCCTGCAGGAACGAGAAGAACCCGCTGATGTTGTCGAAGTCCAGCTGCGACGACATGGCCAGGTCGATCAGCGTCACGATCCGGATCGGGATCTTCACCACGTCGTCCGGCCCCTCGCCGTACTCGACACCCGCGTCGAGCATGCCGGCGGCCATCCCCTCGAACTCCTCGAGGAACGGGGCCGGCACGTGGGGCTCGAAGTGCTCCCAGGCCAGGTCGAGCACGCCGGCCAGGATGAAGTCCGCGTCCTCGGCGTTGGCCGCGCCCATCTCCTCGCCGAGCCGCGCCATGTAGGTCCACCACAGCTCGATGATGTACGGCCCGAACAGCCGGCCGTACTGGTAGCCCATCTCGTAGTGGGTGCCCTCCACCCGCAGCAGGTACAGGTCCTCGCCCCACGGCGCGGGCATGGTCGCCAGCACGCCCGCCCCCTCGGTGTCGATCACCTCACCGAGGACCCAGTCCTCGGCCGCGTCGTCGTCGTCCGCGGGCATACCCGAGTCGTCATCGTCCCCCTCGGGATCCTGGCAGCCGGCGACGAGGAGTAACGTTCCGGCGGTGATGAGGGTCCACAGCGCGATGGATATCCGAGCGGTCATGCCACGCCTCCTGCCCCCTCCCGGAGTCGAAGTATGTACCGCATCGGCGCTCCAGTTCGAGTACAAATGCTCGCGCGTACGCTTGACAGCGGTTGCGTCGTGACCAGATCTTCAACGCGGAATCACCCGGGAGACAGCGACTATGTGGGACTACTCACCCAAGGTCATGGAACACTTCCTCAACCCGCTCAACGTGGGTGAAATCGAGAACCCGGACGCGGTCGGCGAGGTGGGCAACATCACCTGCGGCGACGCCATGAAGCTGTTCCTCAAGATCGACGCCGACACCGAGACCATCACCGACATCAGCTTCCAGACGTTCGGCTGCGCCTCGGCGATCGCCTCGTCCTCGGCCCTGACCGAGATCGTGAAGGGCAAGACCCTGGCCGAGGCCATGGAGCTGACCAACCAGGACATCGCCGACTTCCTCGGCGAGCTGCCCGAGGAGAAGATGCACTGCTCGGTGATGGGCAAGGAGGCGCTCGATGCCGCGGTCGCCGACTACCGCGGCGAGGAGTACGAGGGCCAGGACCACACCCACGACGACACCGAGATCGTGTGCACCTGCTTTGGCATCACCCACGGCAAGATCGAGCAGGTGGTGCGCGAGAACAACCTCTCCACCCTCGAGCAGGTGACCCACTACACCAAGGCCGGCGGCGGCTGCGAGGGCTGCCACGATCACATCCGCGAGATCCTC
>CAZXHG010000241.1:10003-14934 GCA_964639985.1 uncultured Rickettsiales bacterium | reverse complement strand
GGGGGGGGGCTACAGCACCGCGTCGATCAGCGAGCGGTCGTCGGCCAGGATCTCGGCCTTGAGCGCGTAGACCGGGGGCAGCAGGCGGCGGGCGAAGAAATGCGCCGTCTGGATCTTGTTGTGGTAGAAGACCGCGTTGTCGTTGCGGCCCAGCAGCGCCTTGCGCTCCTCGTCCGTGGTGCAGCCCTCGTCCGCCTCGATGGCGTCGAGCTTGTCGCGGGCCACCAGGGCCTGCTCGCCCAGCAGCACGGCCATGACCACGCGGGACATCAGCTCCAGGTACGGCGTGGCGTTGATCACCGGGTACAGCGGGTCGCCGGCCCCCTTCTGGGCCAGCATGCCGGTGACCTCCACGAGGGTCTTGTTGGCGTCGAGCAGCAGCCCGGCCAGCTCGTCGAACCTGCCGGTCTCGGCCACCATGCCCACGCCCTGGCCGATGCGGCCGATCAGGGCCCGCGCGGGCGCGCCGTTGCGGATGCGGAGCTTGCGGCCGACCAGGTCCAGGGCCTGGATCCCGTTGGTCCCCTCCACGATGGCGTAGATCTTGACGTCGCGCAGGTACTGCTCGACCGGGTACTCCTGGCAGTAGCCGTAGCCGCCGTGGGTCTGGATCGCCTGGTCACAGACCTTGAACCCCATGTCCGTGCAGAACGCCTTGCACAACGGGGTCAGCGCCTCCAGCAGGTCCAGGTACACCTGGGCATCCTCCCGGTCGGCGAGGCTGTGGCCCAGATCCTCGTACAGGGCGGTCTGGTACAGCAGCGCGCGCATGCCTTCGGTGTAGGCCCGCATCTCCATCAGCGTGCGGCGCACGTCCGGGTGGCCGATGATCGGGGCCTGGCTGCCGTCGGCGGGGTTCATGCCCAGGAAGCTCTTGCCCTGGCCGCGCTCCCGCGCGTAGTCCAGGGTGGCCGTGTACGCGGCCGTGGCGATGGCTGCGCCGTGAACGCCGCACTGGATGCGTGCCTCGTTCATCAGCTGGAACATGTGGGCCAGGCCCTTCTCGGTCTCGCCCACGAGCCAGCCGTGGGTAGGTCCACCGTCGCCGAAGTTGATCAGGCAGGTCGGGGAGCCGTGGATCCCCATCTTGTGCTCGATGTTGGCGCAGCGGATGTTGTTGAACTCGCCGGGCTCGCCGTCGTCGTCGAGCCGGTACTTGGGCACCGCGAACAGGGAGATGCCGCGGGAGCCGGCGGGCGCGCCCTCGATGCGGGCGATCACCAAGTGCACGATGTTCCCGGTGAGGTCGTGCTCGGCATTCGTGATGAAGATCTTCGTGCCCTCGAGCAGGTAGTGGTCCCCCTCGGGGATCGCCTTGGTCGTCAGCGCGCCCACGTTGGAGCCGGCGTGGGGCTCGGTGAGGCCCATGGTGCCGCCCCACTGGCCGGTGTACATCTTCTCCAGGTACGCGGCCTTGAGCTCCTCGGTCCCGAAGGACTCGATCAGGTGGGCCGCGCCCGTGGTCAGCATCGGGATCAGGCCGAAGGCCGGGCAGGCCGCGTCGATGAACTCGTTGCAGGCGAAGCCCACCGGCTCGGGCAGACCCATGCCGCCGTACATCGGGTTGCTCAGCGGCGCCCACCAGCCCGCCTCGCAGAAGGTCGGGTAGAGGTCGTAGAACCCGTCGGGGAAGCGCACGTTGCCGTCGTCGCTGCGCACCGCGCCCTGCTCGTCGGCGGGCTTGTTGTGCGGCGCCACCTGCTCGGTCATGAAGCGCGCGGCCTCGCGCACGATCATCTCGCAGGTGTCGCGGTCGTAGTCGGCGTACTTCTCGACCGCCAGCAGCTTGTCCAGGTCCAGGTACTCGAACAGCACGAACGCGGCGTCGCGCTCGTCCAAACGGAAATCGCCCATCTCGCACTCCCCTGAATGAGGGTTCATTCACTCGATAAGTCAGGGCAGCCATGCTACCGTCGGCGGGTCGTTCGCGCAACGTTCGCGCGGTCCGAAAGGAGCACACGTTGACCCCCCTCCTCCGACGCATCCGACCGGTGTTCGCCGTGGTGGCGGCGTGCGCCATCCTGCAGCTCACCTCCTGCATCGAGATCCAGATCGTGTCCGCCTCGGTGGTGTCCGGACCGGACGCGTCCGGCGCGGCCACCCTGCGGCTGGACCTGTCGCTGGACCTCGGCGAGGAGTTCGCCCAGGGCACCGAGGGGCAGCCGCCCCAGCCGGTGGCCAACCAGATCGGTTACCTGGCCGTGGCCACGCCCCGCGGGGTGCACATCCAGGGGGCCCGCCTGCTCGGTCCGCCCGCCATGACCGGCGCGGACGGCGTACGGCGCATGGGGCCCGCGCCCCAGGTGGCCGCCATCTACGGCGACGAGTTCGTGGGCGGCGACGAGCACGAGTGGCACGCCTTCCACGTGATCGTGGACGTGGTCGAGCCCGCGGCGCGGATCGCGGTGGCCGTGGAGCTGGACCTGGTCGGCGTGCAGTCCGGCGAGCACCTGCTGTACGTGGCTCCGGGCATGCTGGAGGCCGCGGGCACGGACCTGCAGCCGGGTGAGCTGACCGGCTTGATGGTGGTTTCCAACGGCGGCAAGGCCCTCGTCGACGTGGTCCGGCCCGGCAAGGGGGTACAGTGATGCAGCGCCTCCGCCGTATCACCGTGTTCGCCGCCGCGCTGGCCGTCGCCGGTCTGCTCGGCTGCCCCACCATCAAGATCCTGGACGTGTCCGTCCAGGGCGCGAAGAAGGACCACGCCACCCTGATCATCGACGTGGAGGTGGCCAACCCGGACGACGACGCGGGCGTGAACTCGTCCGTGCTGTGCCTGGGGGTGGATCCGTCCTGGCGCATCGAGCAGGTGCGCTACCAGGTGCCGGGCGAGCCCATGGCACGCCGGGCGCGCACCGCGCCGGCCGTGGCCGCGCAGGCGGACTGGACCTACCTGACGTCGGACACGGCGTGGTGGGTGTTCCGCACCGCGGATCACCAGGTGCCGGCCGGGACCTCGATCTACCGGGTCGAGGTGGACGTGCGCTACCCGAAGAAGACGAAGGGCGGGTTGCTGTCGATCGTGGTCGGCGATCCCGGGCCGGACGCGGTTGCCGCCACCTGGGACCTGTCGCTGCGGCCCGCGGGCGCCACGCCGGTGGAGGCCCCGCTGGCGATCAACCCCGAGAGCCAGGCCGTGGCCGCCAGCCAGGCCACCGGCGACCTGGGCGCGGCCTTCGGAGCGCTCGGCGAGGGCATGGGCGCCCTGGGCGAGGGGCTCATGCAGGGCGAGGATGGCGGCGAGGACATGGCCGCCCTGGGCCAGCTGCTCGGCCTGGGCACGGGCGACCGGGGGTTCCGCGAGCCGTGGATCGACGAGGCCACGGTGGACGGCGTGATCCGGCTGGAGGGCGCGACCCTGGCCCTGCCCCTGGAGTGGTCCGTGCTCGGGGAGAAACCCACCGGGCCGGAGACCACCCTGGCGGTGATGCCGCCGGGCTCGCCGTGCATCCTGGGCCTGGAGATCGTGCCCGGCCTGGACGAGGGCCAGGCCGTGGAGGTGTTCGATCGCGAGGTGCAGACCGCCATGGACGACCTGGCCACGGCCGGCACCCCGGCGACGGTCAGCGACGTGCAGCGGGTCACCCCCACCGGGCTGCAGCTGGCGGGCAAGATGCTGAGCTACGCCACCGAGTTCGGCCCTGAGAAGCTGCTGATCGTGCGCCGCGTCGGCAGCGGCAGCCTGGCCATGGGTGTGACCTTCGGAGACGAGGTCACGGTGGTCACGGCCGAGACCTACCTGGACATGATGATGGACGCGCTCGCGTTCCCCTAAGACATCCTCCGTGTGGCAACGCTGCACGTTCCCGTCGTAGGATGGCCCCGAGAGGGAGGTGTCATGCTGCGCCTGTCATCCGTCGTATTGTCGCTGACGCTGATCACGATCCCGGCCGCGGCCGAGGACGAGCTCGTCGACCTGAGCGAAGCCGTCGCCAGGGCCGCCACCGCCCAGCTGTTCTTCGAGGTGCCGGACGTCCCGGTACGCTACGTGGCCCGAAACGTGGAGTTCTGGGGCGCGGGCTTCGACGAGGCCGGCATCACCGAGGCCTACCCCGAGGACCAGTGGGCTGCCTTCGAGCTGACCGGCGCCAAGTCCGGGCGCACCCGCGTGGCCGCCCTGGTCGCGCTCAACGACAGCTCCCGGGAGCTGATGGCATTCCTCGAGGACGGCGACGAGCTCACCCTCACCGTGACGTACCTGGACCGGCGCGAGTACATGTGGACCGACGCGGTGCTGGACACCGAGGAGACGCGGGAGCTGATCCTGATGGAGGTGGAGACGCTGTCGTACGGCCTGCCCCGGGTCGAGGGCTACTCGGTGCTGTGGTACGACAGGCGCGACCCGGAGGCGGACCACCAGCGCACCCACCTCAGCCAGGACGTGCTGCCCCGCATCGGCAAGCGGCTCGGCCCGGACGACAGCGTGGAGGTCGAGCTGCGGCCGGGCAGCATCCAGGCGCTGTTCGTGCCCGAGGGGGACTACCCGGCCCTGCCGCTGACCATCGAGACCGAGGACAGCGGGCCGCTGGTGTTCGGCGTGCTCAGCGGGCGCATGGGCGTGCGGCAGACCGAGGCCGGCGCCATCCCCGAGCCGGGCGACCGCGGCGAAGCGGTGGTCAAGCTCGACATCCCGGGAGCGCTGGAGAGCGGTGACCTGTACGTGGTGCGCGACCAGCCGTCCATCACCTTCTTCTTGATGCACCTGCCCCAGGACGCGCCCACGCCCATGAGCCTGGTGCTCACCGCAGGACAGGTGCCGGCGCCGCCAGCGGAGGAGCCTGCCGAGGAGCCTACCGAGGAGCCAGCCGAGGAGCCTACCGAGGAGCCGGCCGAGGAGCCAGCCGAGGAGCCGGCCGAGGAGCCAGCCGAGGAGCCGGCCGAGGAGCCGGCCGAGGAGCCGGCCGAGGAGCCGGCCGAGGAGCCGGCCGAGG
>CAZXHG010000241.1:0-9903 GCA_964639985.1 uncultured Rickettsiales bacterium | reverse complement strand
AGGAGCCGGCCGAGGAGCCGGCCGAGGAGCCGGCCGAGGAGCCGGCCGAGGAGCCAGCCGAGGAGCTACGGGATCAGCCGCCCACCTCGGTCACCCGGTAGCCCCCGGACTTCGCGTCCTTCTCGATGTGCAGCAGACCCGCGGAATGGGCGTCCTGCAGCAGCTCGGAGAAGTTGCGGTAGCCGTGGGCCGACTCGTTGAACTGGGGCTTCTTGCGCTTCAGCGTCTGCTTGATCATCGAGCCCCAGACCGTGTCGTGCTCGGCGAACAGGGCCTCGGCCGTGTCCGCCACCCAGTCCAGGGCCTTGGCCCGGGCCTCGGCCTTGGAGTCCGGCTTGGCCGCCGGCTTCTTGCCCTTGGCCGCCTTGGCCGCCGTGGCCGCCTTGGCCGCCTTGCGCTTGGACGCGGTCCGCTTGGAGACCGCGACCAGGTCGTCGTAGAAGATGAACTCGTCGCAGGACTCCACCAGCAGGTTGGCCGTGGAGTTCTTCACGCCCAGGCCCACCACGATCTTGTCGTTCTCCCGCAGCTTGGTCACCAGCGGTGAGAAGTCCGAGTCGCCGGTGACGAGCACGAAGATGTCCACGTGGCTCTTCTGGTAGCACAGGTCCAGGGCATCCACGACCATGCGGATGTCCGCGGAGTTCTTGCCCGAGTAGGACACGTGCGGGACCTCGATCAGCTCGAAGCCGGCCTCGTGCAGGCCCTTCTTGTGCCGCTTGTAGCGATCCCAGTCGCAGTAGGCGCGCTTGACGATGATCTTGCCCTTGTCGAGCAGGCGCGCCAGCACCAGCGACCAGTCGAAGGCCGGGAAGTGGGCGTCCTTGACGCCGAGCGCGACGTTCTCGAAGTCGCTGAACACGGCGATGTTGGGGGTGTTGGGGGTACGGTCTGTCATGGTGTCTCCGTTGGGGAGGGCGGGTCGCCGGCGGTCACGCCTTGCCCGTCTTGAGGGGCTTGCGTCGCCGCTCCCGGTTGCGCTGGCGAAGGCGGGCGGTCTTGTGGGTCATGCGCCAGATCGGGCGCACACCGAACTTCCGCACGGCCCACACCAGGAATGCGTCGTCGTCGTCGACGAGGTCCCCGGGGGCCAGCCAGCGGTCGTTGAGTCTGATCTCTTCGACCAGTTCGTTCAGGTCGTTTTCCGTGAGCTCGCGGGACAGGTAGAAGCGGGGCTCGACCAGGGGGTCGTCTGCCGCGATCTGTCCCTCCTCGCGGGCCAGGGTCTCCAGGTCGGTGCCCGGGTAGATGCGCATGCCGAAGGTGAAGATCACGGCCTCCACCTCGGGGAAGCGGCGCAGGCACGCCAGGGAGCGCTCGGCCGAGGCGCGGGTCTCGCCCGGCCCGCCCAGCAGGGCGTACAGCCCGATGGCGATGTCGTGCTCGTGCATCAGCCGCACGGTGCGCTCCAGCGCGGTCAGGCCAAAGCCCTTGCGCGTGCGCTGCAGCATCTCCTCGTCGGCCACGTCCACGCCCAGCTCCACCGCGTGGCAGCCGGAGCGGCCCATGGCCTCGACCAGGGCCTCGTCCACGTCCGTGGGGTTGACGTAGGCGGTCCACTTCACGCCCAGGTCGCGGGCGGCGATGGCGTCGCACACGGCGATGGCGTGGTCCGTGGGGAAGCTGAACACGCTGTCGGTGAAGCCGAAGTGCTCGATGCCGTGCTCGGTGCGCACCTTCTCGATCTCGTCGGCGATGCGTTCGGGGTCGCGGCGTCGGTAGCGGCGGCCCTCCAGCACGGGGTAGTTGCAGTAGATGCAGTTGAAGGCACAGCCCCGCTTGGTCTGGATGCCCACGCCGCCGCCGTCGCGGATGTACGGGGCGTAGTCCACCAGGTCGTGGCCCGGGGCGAAGTGATCCCAGATGTCGGCGTGCGCCGGCGGGTTGACGAACTCGTCGCACACGGCCACGCCCGGGATGTCGTGCAGGGGCTCGCCAGCGAGCAGGGACCGGGCCAGCTGCGGCACGACCAGCTCCCCCTCCCCCACCACGGCCACGGCCAGCCCCAGGGCTCGCAACACCTCGTGCACGACCAGGGAGGGCCCCGGACCGCCGAGGATCACCGGGCAGTCGGTGGCGTCCTTGAGCGTGTCCACCAGCTCCCGCGCCCAGGGGATCGTCCAGTTGGGCTGGTGCATCCAGGTGCTGTCCACGTTGCGCATCGACAGCGCCACCAGATCCGGCGAGAACGCGGCCACGGTCGCGCGGATGGCGTCGTGGGGTTCGTCGCTGTACATCAGATCCAGCAGCTGCACCTCGTGGCCGTCGCGGCGCAGGGCTTCGGCCACCCAGGCGGTCCCCACCGGCGGTGCGGGCTCGGGCCAGCGGTTGCGATTGAGGTAGATCAGCAGGGTGCGCACGGCAGTGGTGTACGGGCAGGGGTGCGCGCGAGTCAAGTCTCCGCGTCTCCGAGCGCGGGATTCGAATAAACCACGCCGAGCACACGTCCATGAGTTGTCGCCGGCCCGCGAGGGACATCCCGGATCGTTGACACCGGGGATCGAGGGGGCGACGATCGTACGATCGGAACCGAGGAGGACCCATGCTGCGACCCATCATCCTGCTCGCGCTGCTCGCCGCGCTCGCCGGCACCGGCACCGCCCTGGCCCAGGACACGGACACCGAGGAGCCCGTGGTCCGCGACAGCCCCTGCTACACCCTGGCCGGGGACGAGCTACGCACCTGCCTCGAGGACGCGCTCACCCGCGAACTCAAGATCGTGCTGCCCTCCTGCGCCGACGCCGACCCTGCGGACGCCGACGCCTGCCAGGTGCGCCGCACCGAGTACCAGCGGATCCTGGCCGAGCTGACGGGCCGCCCCTGCGCGGGCCTGCTCGGGGAGGAGCTGCAACACTGCGAGGCCAACGCTCCGGCGCCCAAGAAGAAGGGCCTGACCCGCCACGAGGGCACCAGGATGGAGCGCATGGAGGGCACCGGGGACGAGGACGAGTAGGGCCCATGGCTGACGACGGCGCGTCCTGTCCGATGCCCGATCCGACCCTCGACGCCCTGGTCCGGGATCACCTGGGCCAGCCCCGCGTGGTGGCCGTGGTCGGCATGTCCCCCAACCCGCACCGGCCCAGCAACGAGGTGGGCGCCTACCTCGCCGCTCGCGGCTTCACCGTGATCCCGGTGCACCCCAGGGCGACGTCCGTGGCCGGGTTCACCGCCCATCCGGACCTGCCGTCGATCCCGGCGGACGCCGAGGTCGAGATCGTGGACCTGTTCGTGGCCGCCGCCCGCCAGGGCGACGTCGTCGAGCAGGCCCATGCCATGGGCGCCCGCGCCGTGTGGTTCCAGCCCGGCACCGAGAACCCACCCCTGGAGGAGCGCGCCCGCGAGTTGGGCCTGGAGGTGGTGTCCGGCAAGTGCACGATGGCCGAGCACAGGCGCCTGTTCGGCGGCGCCTGATCCGTCCCCCTGATCAGTCGACCACGGTCTCGTCGGGCTCGTCCGGCAGATCCACAGAGTCCTCGTCCAGCGAACCCGGCGGCGCCCACGTGCGCGCGAGACCGGCCATGGACGGGCTGTGCAGTCCCTGGTAATTCCGCGGCAGGGCTTCGCAGAACGCCTCCACCAGGGCCGGATCGAACTGCCGCCCCGCGCACTCCCGCAGCTCGTCGATCACCTGGTCCAGGGGCAGCGCGCCGCGGTAGGCACGGTCCGAGGTCATGGCGTCGAAGGCGTCCGCGATGGCGATGATGCGACCGCCCAGCGGGATCTCGTCGCCCGCCAGGCCGCGGGGGTAGCCCGAGCCGTCGAGGCTCTCGTGGTGGCTGGTCACCAGGGGCACGATCGGATCGAGGAACCCGGCCTCGGTGAGGATGCGATCGCCCACGTCGACGTGGGACTGCACCGAGCGCCACTCGGCCTCGTCCAGGGCGCCGGTCTTGTCCAGGTAGTGGTTGTCCACGCCGATCTTGCCGATGTCGTGCAGCTGCGCGGCGAGCACCAATCGCTCCCGCTCCCGGCTGCGCAGGCCCACCGCGTCCGCGATCAGCTCGCTGTAGCGGGTGACCCGGGTGGAGTGCCCCGACGTGTAGGGGTGGGACGAGTCCAGCGCCATCACCAGCGTCCGGATCGCGCCCTCGAAGCGCAGGCGCGACTCCATGGAGCGGTAGCGGTACTCCACGGCCCGCTGGATCAGCGTGACCACCTTGTGGTTGTCCCACGGCTTGCGGATGTAGTACCAGACCTTGCCACGGTTGATCGCCTCCACCACCGTATCCAGGTCCGTGTACCCGGTGAGCAGGATCCGGATCGCATCCGGGAAGCGCCCCAGCGCCCAGGTCAGCAGCTCCACGCCGCTCTCGCGCGGCATGCGCTGATCCGACACGATGACCGCGATCTCCTCCCGCTCGAGCACCTCGCGGCCCTCGGCCGCCGACGCGGCGGTGAACACCTCCCAGTGGTCACACAGCAGCACGTCGAGCGCGTCGAGCACCAGCGGGTCGTCGTCGACCACGAGGATGCGGGCGCGGTCCTTCTTGTGCATCAGGTCACCTGGATCCCATGCGATACGGCGCACACGTCCGTGCGGCCGGGGCGCCCGGCAAGGGGAGCCGACGGGGCGACGCCTCGAGAATGGCGGCTACAGGCCCTTCATCTCGGAGATCGCCGTCTCCGCGTACATGACCCACTGCATCGGGTCCTGTTCGCGTTCACGAGTGCAGAAGCCGGCGTCGAACATGCTGGCGACCACCTCGGACACCTCGGCGGGGCTCTTGCACTTCTTCAACGAGGCGTCGAGCACCTTGGCGGATCTCACCGAGAAGTTGATGAAATCAACCGCGTTGTGGGTCTCCGGGTCCAGGAACCCGTTCTCGAGCATCGACTGGATGATGGTGTGGCAGTGCATCTGTTGACTTTACTCCCGTTCGAATCCCTCGCCAACCCCCGTCCGCTCGACCCGGATCAGGCCAGCACGAGGCGGGTGTAGGCGCCCACGAAGAAGGTGAGGATGACCACGCCCATCAGCACCTCCGAGACGTTGAGCCAGCGGAAGCCGCGGTTACGGCCGATGTCCCAGCCGATGTCCATGCTCATCAGCGACAGCATGGACACGAATATCGACTGGGTCCAGGTGAGGTGGCGGAAGGTGGTCTGGAAACCGTTGAACTCGATGTGGGCGTCCGGACACAGCACCTTGTACAGCACGCCGTAGATCAGCACGACGATCAGCACGGCGATGCCCAGGTTCTGCAGACGCACCCCCCATCCGAACATCAGCTCGAAGAGGAACCAGCGGCCCGCGGCCTGGATTCGCGCCACGAAGCCGCCGTGGAACAGCTCGTGCATGGTCTCGTGGTGCTTGCCGGACCAGTAGGCCCAGTCCTCGTCCGGGGGCATGCCCCGCTCGGCAAAGGCGTTGCCCAGCACGTTGAAGTCCTCGCACAGCCGCTCGTAGCACAGGTCCACGACCTCGGGCGGCCGCTCGCCGGGGAGGGTGCCGGCCATGGCGCGCTCGATGCGGGGATCGGCGCGCACGTCGTCGACGCGCCCCTTGGCACAGCGCTCGTAGAACAGCCGGTGGCGTCCGCGCCGCTCCTCCAGCTGCTCCTTGCTGATGTGGAAGCGGCTGATCTGGGCGCCGTACAGCGACAGGTCCGAACCGCCGAGGAACCGCGCCCCGTTCATGGTCACGCGGCCCGGCACGTTGGCGTCGTCCAGCATCACCCGGCCGTGGAAGGCCGCGTCGTTGAGCCCCAGCTCGTTGGCGAAGATGGTGGTGAAGTCCGCGTCGGCGTGGAACACCGCGCGTTCGAAGTGGGTCTCGCCGCGGAACTGTGCGTTGTAGAAGTCGGCGACCGCGTCCCCGTCCGGGGTGCCGAACGTCACCCGCTGGAACTGGCAGAACTCGGCGAACATGGCGTTGGCGAAGGTGATGGTGCCCGGGATCGACGCGGTCAGGTCGTCGATGGACTCCACGCCGTACGCCGACCGGGTGGTGAGATCCTCGGTGGCGTCCTCGTCCCCCTGGTACAGCTTGTACAGCTTGTGCAGCTCGTCGAGCCGACCCGCGAACTCCCGCCAGGTGACGTCGTCCAGCGAGAAGCGCACGTGGCCGTCGAACACGCTGTCGGTGAAGTCCGAGGCGCCGCCCAGCTGCGAGCCGAAGAAGTCCACGCCGTCACAGACCAGCTCGCGGCCCTGGATCCCCCCCTCGAAGCGGCTGCGAGAGAGGTTGAGCCGCGCGCCGAAGCGGCTGCGGCTGAGCACCAGCGGCCGGGCGAAGCGGGCGTCCTCGAACGTGCCCCCCTGGCGCCAGTCCACCTTCTCGAAGGACGACGGACCGTCGAACGCGGTGCTGTTGAACCAGGCCCGGCGGGTGGTGCAGACCATGTCCGCGAAGTCGGCGGCGCCGCCGAAGTGGGCGTGACCGAAGTGCGCGGGGCCCTCGAACACGCTGCGGCGGAAGTTGGCCCCGCCCACGAACGAGGTGTAGCGGAAGTCCGCGGTCTCGGCCGCGCGCACGGCCGAGAAGTCGGCGGCTCCCTCGAAGACCGCGAAGCCGAAGGCCGCGTTGCGGCCGCGGAACTCGCAGTCGCCGAAGCTGGCGTCGCTGAGCACAACCAGCTCCATCAGGAACAGCTGGCCGAACTTCCCCGGCGGCAGCGAGGAGCTGAGGTTGACCCGGCCCTTCCACTTCTTGCCCAGGTGGCACTCGTCGAGCACGAACCCGGACATGCCGAACGTGCCGGTCCGCTCCGCGCCGTACCCCCTCAGCCGGCCCACCACCGAGCGGTTGAGCTGCACGTCCCACTCCGGGGGCAGCGCGGCCAGGTCGAGCTCGGGCACGTACAGGTAGCGGAACTTGCGCAGCGCGCCGGCGTCCATGGCCTGGCCGCGGCGGATCAGCTCGTCCTGGGTGATCACCTCCAGGGGCCGCGAGGCGCCCTTCTTGGTGGTGTACCAGTGCACGGTCTCGCCGGCCTCGGCCGCGGCCGCCCGGCGACGCACCTCGGCGCGCATGGCCTCCAGCCGCGCCTCCTTGCCCGGGTCCCGGCTGAGCAGACGGCAGTAGATGTAGGTGAACTGCAGGTCCTTGTCGACCCCGGCGGCCCAGGCCGCCTCGGCCTGTTCGGCCTCGCCCATGCGCTCGTGCAGCAGGGCGCTGAACGCGTCGCGCTTGCTGAAGTTGCTGTAGTGGTTGAGCTCCTCGGCCAGCAGCGCGGCCTCGAAGCACTTCCGCGCCAGCTCGGTGTCGCCCGCGGCCAGGTGGACCCGGCCGGCCCGGTCGAGGATCGCGGGATCCTCGACGAGTTCGAGGTCCGCCTCGCTGCGCACGGCGGGCGGGCGCTCGGTCGGTGCGCGGGCGGCCGGAGCCGATTCGCCGGCCTCCCCGCGTGCCCGCTCGGTGGGCCCCAGCGCCAGGCGGATCCCCATCAGCACCGCCACCAGCAGCGCGACGTTGATCGCTGCGCGCTTGACGCGCCGGCGCGTGCCGTTGTCGGTCGGCTTCGTCACGATCAGTCCTGGAAGGTCATCGGTCCCCGAGCCATCACCCACTCCTGGTCCGCGGTCATGGCCGTGGTGCCCGCGTCCGGGCTCCAGAACATCACGTTGGCCGCGTCCAGGCCGGCGCACTCGCCCGCGTCGACGAAGGTGTCGCCGTTGGTGTCGTTCTCCGGACCGCAGTACGGGGTGTCATCCAGCGGGTCCCAGCCGTAGCCGTCCTTCTCCGTAGTGTGGAACAGGCCCAGGTAGTGGCCGATCTCGTGGGCCGTGGCCAGGCCCATCACCGCGGGCGCGCCGTCGAGGTCCACGGTGGACACGGCGATGCCCGAGTGGGAGGTGCCGGCGACGATCGGCCCGGGCGACGAGCCGGCCTGGCCCACCACCTCCATGCCGCCGTAGTCGATGCCCTGCACCAGGAACAGGTGCAGCCGCCGGTCCACGCCGTCACCGCTCATGGCCAGCAGCCGGCCCAGCTCCGAGCTCGGACCCCCGTCCGACTCGATGATGGTCAGCTCGTCCACCGAGTCGGTGACGTCCGCGTACGCGATGTCCGCGACCAGCACGCCCGCGCCGGACAGGATGGCGTCCATCTCGTTGATCGCCTCGGCGAGCTCGGCGTGGTCCTCGGCGCCGGCCGCGTCCAGGCCGGGCACGCCCACGATGTGAAAGGTCAGGGCGACGCTCACGTCCCCCGACGGCGCCACCGTCTTGTGGATCGCGGTCACGGCCGCGTCCACGGAGGAGGCGTCCGTGAACGGCTCCAGGCCGTACGTGCCCGCCCGGATGTCCTCCTTCGGGCTCGTGGGGTGCATGAAGGTGTGCACGTCGTCCGTGGGGAAGCAGCGCACGTTGTACCCGTAGGGGTCGTCGTAGCTGTAGATGGTGGCGTAGTCCGGATCGCGCACCGAGTAGTGGGTCAGCAGGTCGTCGCCGCCCCCCTCCATGATCACGGTCGACGAGACCGCACCGGCGGGCACGGCCAGGTCCATGAACACCTCGCCCTGATCCGTGGCCGTGAACGTGCCCAGGTCCTCGATCACGAGGTCGTCCATGGGCACCTCGTAGTCGTCGTCGTCCAGCAGCTCCATGTCGCAGCCGAGCGCGACCAGGGACAGGGCGATCAGGGCGGTGAGCCCGATGGCGCGCGCCCTCATCGAGCCAGCTCCTCGTCGATGGCCTTGAGTACCGCGGTGGAGGTCTCGCGCGCGCGCCGCGCCTCGAGCGCGGCCCGGGCCTCGGCCGTGCCCACCGTGCCCAGGGCGTGGGCCGCGGCCTCGCGCAGAGTGGTGTCGTCCACGTCCAGGAAGGAGGCCAGCAGCGGTAGCTCGTCCGCGCCCGCGATCATGGCCAGCGAGCGCAGGGCCTTGCGCTGCAGGGGCGCGTCGCCGGCCGTGAGCACGTCGCGCAGGTGGGCGCGCACCTCGGGGCGGTCGAAGTTGCCCATGGCGGCCACGGCGCGCATGCGCGTGGAGCGCGGCCGCCCCTCGTCGCCCGCGATGGCCAGCAGGTGAGGCACGGCCTGGTCGCCGAACGTGACCCACGCCGCGTCGTCCGCGGGCTTCTCGAACCCGGCCAGCATGGCCTCCACGGTCTGGCGGACGTCCTCGTCCGAGGCGTCGGCCACAGCCGGTGACAGCAGCGCGCAGCACAGCGCGATCAGGGTGAGCATCCTCGTTGACATGGACGGTCCTCCGTTTCTCGGGAGCGGGCTCCCGGCCCGATGATCCGTGCTCGGGAGCCGGCGTGTCAATCCGCTCCGTACCTTCGCGCGCACGCAGACGTGCACGCGTCAGATTCGACGGAACAGGGCGCGGAATCGTTCACCCGACTCGAGGTGGCGGTCCACGGCCTCGATCACGCAGGCCACGGCCGCGCGCATGCGCGCCACGTCCTCGTCCCCCACGCCGAGCCCGAAAGCGGCGCGCCGGTAGATCTCGGCCGCCCGGCTCATCTCCAGCACGTCGTCGCCCAGCCGCCTCCCCATCTCGCTGGCTGCGCGCGCAGCCACGGTCGGCGCCGGCTCCCAGGGGTGGGCGTGGAAGCCGGCGTCGCCCAGGGCCACGGTGACCAGGCTCCACAGGTTGACGATCTGCGAGGAGGGAGCCACCGGGAACAGGGGATCCCGGAAGTGGTGCAGCAGCACGGCGCGTCGCATCGGCCGGTACAGGATCGCGGCGAGCAGCGCCAGCAGGGTCATGAAGAACAGCAGCACGGCGAGGTACAGCAGCACCCCCAGCGCGTTGCTCGCCTTCTCCTGCATCTCGTCGGTCTTGGACTGCTGCTGATCCAGGGGCTCGTGACAATGGGGGCACGAGCCACCGCCGCCGCCGCCGCCGCCGCCGCCACCCGGACTACCACCACCGCCGCTGGAGCTGCCACCGCCGGAGCCACCACCGCCACCGCCGGAGCCACCACCGCCACCACCCGAGCCACCACCACCCCCAC
>CAZXHG010000240.1:0-14969 GCA_964639985.1 uncultured Rickettsiales bacterium | reverse complement strand
GATTCCTAAGTGATCCTAATCGTTTGGGAATCGAGTTTCCCCGAAGACTGCTAGGCCCGGTCCTGGGCTACTTGATCAGTCGAAAGGTGGGGTTGGTGTTGAGCGTGGGGTGGCGCTCGAGTTCTGCGCGCTGCAGCACCTTCTCGCCCTTGACCACGACCGCGCGGTCGAGGGTGCCGCGCCGCATCACGATGCACTGCCAGAAGCCGGCGCTCTCCATCAGGGCGTAGACCTCGGTCGAGGTGTAGCGCACGCCGAACTTGCGCAACAGGCCGCGCTTGCCGCCGGACAGCACCCGGTCCACGGGCACGAGGTAGTCGGCGATAGCGATGCGGCCGCCGTCGCACAGCACGCGGCGGCATTCGTGCAGCAGGCGCATCAGCGCGCCATCGCCCAGCAGGCCGAGCGGGCGGTGCAGGACGATGGTGTGGATGGAGTCGTCGTCGGCCGCCAGCGTGATGCGCTCGTCCCCGTCGTCGATCTCCAGCGTCTCGATGGCGTCGCCGCTGCCGAGGGCCTTCTCCAGGGGCGGCAGGATCGAGCGCAGATCGCGCCCGATGACCAGCACTGGCCAGGGATCGTCGGTGATGACGCGTTCGAGGAGTCGCTGCACGGTCTTCCTACGTCGTCGGTCAGGGACAGCCGCCCCCTAATACCACCCTTGAGTGTTGGCCTGAGTGGGTCGATTGTCAAGCCCTGTCCAGGGTCAGTAGTCCTCTTCCTCGATGGCCTGGGTGGCCATCAGCGCGGATGCCCGGTAGGCCTCGCTGTCCGGGGCCAGCTTGAGCGCCCGCAGCCACGCGAGCGCGGCCCGCTCGAACTGGCCGCGGCGGAAGTAGGCCTGACCCATGCGGTCGTAGAACGCGGCCTTGGCCACCGGGTCGTCGAACAGCGGCTCGGTCTTGCGCCACGGTCCGGAGGTGTTCTCCAGCAGCAGGGCGAAGTTGTCCAGCTCGGTGACGTAGTGCAGGTACCTCGGCGCCGAGTACTCGATGCGCATGTTGTCGTCGGTGTTCAGCGGCGCGTCGCCCTCGATGTCGGCGATGTCGACGTCGTCCATCAGGTAGTACGTCAGCAGGTCCTCGGCCGTGCGGATGCCGATGCGCTCGAGGTCGGCGCTGGGCGCGGGTGTGGCCAGGATGCGCTCCATGCGGTCGAGGTCGAACTCCAGGGGCCGGGCCGAGGCCACCATCACGATGTCCGCCTCCTCGATGGAGGAGAACAGGATGATGTGGGGAAATGCAGCTCTCAGGGTGCGCAGGATCGAGCGCAGATCCTCCTGGCCCATGCCGTACAGCTGCATCCACTGCACGAACACCCCGGTCTCGGTCATGCGGCTGCGGCACAGCTCGAAGTACTCGCGGGTGTACAGGTTGGACACCCCGCTGATCCAGGGATTGGAGGGCTGGTTGACCACGATGTCGTAGGGCTCGCGGGCCAGGTACAGGTGGTTGCGCGCGTCGTTGACCACCATCTGCACGCCGGGCTGCTCCAGTGGCGTGCGGTTGACGTGGTCGAAGAAGTGGGACGCGGTGACCACGGCCGGCTCGATCTCGAGGATGTCCACCTGGGGCGTGCCGTACAGGGTGGCCGAGCCCGCGCTGATGCCGCTGGCGAGGCCGACGACCAGCACGCGCTGGGGATCGTCCTGGAACAGGTAGCCGAAGTGGCCCAGCAGGACCTGGGTGGGCAGGTCGACGGTGGTGGAGGCGTCGATCTTGCCGTTGTTGGCCATCCAGATGTTGTCGTCGCCCACGGCCCGGGCGACCGTGACCGTAGTGGTCACGCCCTCCTCGTAGAAGAGGAGCTCGTAGTCGCTGACCGCGTAGTTGCGCACGCCCTCGCGGGAGAGCTCCTCGAGGTCGGAGACGTACTTGTACATGCCGGCCGACATCAGCAGGGGATCCCAGGGTGGCGGGACGAGGATGGAGGCGACGGCCAGGACAGCGAGGATGGAGGCCACGGCGAGGCGCGGGCGGAGCGGGGCGGCCCAGCGCAGCAGCAGGGCGATGGCGCCGAGCAGTCCGGCGAGCACGGCCAGACCCAGGGTGGCGCGGATACCCAGGCGGGGGATCAGCACGAACCCGGTGGCCAGCGAGCCGATGATCGAGCCGACCGTGTTGAAGGTGTACAGCCGGCCGACGTCGGTGCCGACCCGGTCGGGGTTGCGCACGGCCGCGCGCACGCACACCGGGAACATGGCGCCCATGAACAGGGTGGGCGGGATCATGACGATGCAGGCCAGGGTCATCTGCACGGCCCACATCATGGAGTCGTGGTGGCGCACGAGGGCGTACAGCTCGACGAACCAGTACGGCATCTGGCCGAACAGATGGTGCACGGTGTAGGCGGTGACGGCCGTGGCCGCGAGGCAGGCCGCGGCCGCGGGCAGCGGGGGGAGGGGCCAGCGGCGGAGGATGCGCACGCCGATGGCCGCGCCGCCGGCGATGCCCATCAAGAAGGCCATCAGCATCACGGCGAAGGCGTACACCGAGTTGCCGATCTGCAGGGTGAGGAAGCGGGACCAGGCCACCTCGTAGATCATGGCGCACAGGCCGGACAGGGCGAAGGCCAGGGCCGCGGGGTAGAAGAGGTCGGTGCGGGCGTCGGTGCCGGCGGGCTCGACGGTCGCGGGGGTGCCGGCGGTGCGGCGGCCGACCGCGATGGCGGCCAGGCCCAGGGCGAGGTTGCCCGCGGCGGTGACCCAGATGGTGACCGTGAGACCGAAGCCGGGCAGCAGCACGAAGCCGGCGAACCACACGCCGAGCACGGCGCCGGCGGTGTTGACCGCGTACAGCCGGCCCACCTGCTCGCCGGCCGCGTCGATGCCGCCGGTGACGAAGCGGGCCAGGGCGGGCAGGGTGGCGCCCATGAAGCTGGTGGGCACCAGCAGCAGCACCATCATCATCACGCAGTTGAAGCCGTTGGCCGTGAGGAAGCCCGGGTCGAAGGCGTGGTGGAAGGCGCGGTACAGGCCGCCGCTGGCGTCCAGCAGGCGGGGGAAGGCCAGGGCGTAGGCGCCGATGCCGATCTCGAGCACGCCGTACAGGACGAGCAGGTTGCGGGAGCGGTCCACCAGCCGGCCGCCGAGGCCGGCGCCGAGGGCGAGGCCGGCCATGAACGCGGCGATGACCGTGGCCGTGGCCAGGTGGGTGGCGCCGAAGACCAGCGTCAGCATGCGCATCCACACCACCTGGTACACCAGGGAGGTGGCCCCGGACATCAGGAAGAACGCGGTCAGCAGCGCCACGATCTCGCGGCGGCCGAAGGTGCGGGTGGGGGCGTCGTCGTGCATCGAGCTCCAGCGGCGGACGGCGGGCGGGGACGATAGCACTTTTTACCCGCCGCGGTGCCTTCGTGCCGACCCTGACCACGCCTCTCTTGCCCCGAGCCCCCTCGACCGGTAGTTTTCGTTTCCAGCGATGACCCCCGAAGACAAGCACGACTGGTCGATCCGCAAGCTGCAGCAGAAGGTCTCCTCGCGGCCCGACGACCTCGAGGTTCGCCTCGACCTCGGCGAGGCCTACTTCCAGAAGGGCTACTACTTCGACGCCGGCTCCGAGTGGTTCGACAGCGCCCTGGCCCTGGGCCAGGAGTACCTCGACTCCCACCCCAGTTCGTCCCGCGCCCTGGACCTCGTCGCCGGCGCCCACTTCGCCCTCGGCCACCAGGATCTGGCCGAGGAGCACTACCTCGAGGCCCTGCGCTGCGACCCCCGCGACGCCCTGGCCATGGTCGGCATGGCCAACCTGCACCGCAGCCAGGGCAACCTCGGCCGCGCCATCGAGGCCCTGCGCCAGGCCGCGCGCACGGACGAGGACCTGTGGCAGGCCCACTTCAACCTCGGCGACGCCCTGTACGAGGAGGCCAAGGCCCGGCAGTTCCGCGGCGCGGACCCGTTGATGGACGAGGCCGTCTACCATCTGGTCACGGCCATCCGCTCCGGCCCGTTCCCCGCGTTCATGGGCAACGCCTACCGCAACCTCGGCGAGCTGTTCCTGTACACGCAGCAGTACAACCAGGCCCAGCGCTTCTTCCGCAAGCTGGTGGACCACCCCCAGTTCGGCCCGGTGGCCGCCTACTACCTGGGCCTGACCTGCCTCAGCCTCAACAAGCCCAAGAACGCCATCCAGTATTTCCGTACCTACCTGCAGTCCGAGCCGGACAGCCCGATCGCGTATTCCAAGATCGCGCTGTGCCACCTCGAGCAGGAGGAGTACGACCGCGCCCGCGAGGCCTGCCTGACCGCGCTGGAGTGTGACCCGGACAACGTGATGGCCCGCTTCACCCTGGGCTGCACCGCGCTGGCCGCGAGCCGGTTCAGCGAGGCCGTGGCCGAGTTCGAGGCCATCCTCGAGGACGAGCCCGACTACTTCCCGGCCTACGTGGAGCTGGTCAAGACCCACCACCTGCGGGGGGACCACCGCTGGCTGCTGCAGAGCCTGGGCGAGGAGATCCGGGCCTTCGACGCGGCCACGGGCTACGACGGCGGCCGGCGCTACTACAAGGGCACCAAGGGCAAGTACCGGCGCCGCATCGACGTGCTGCTGGCCCAGCTCAAGGAGGTGGGCCTGCCCGTGTTCGGCTCCCTGTCGGAGATGCTGAGCGAGACCCAGTCGGACTCCCTGCGCTTCCAGATCTGGGAGGAGCTGTACGCCATGAGCCGCCAGCGGCGGGTGGACGGCATCCTCGACGACCTGGCCGCGGCGGACGATCACTTCGGCCAGGAGCTGGGCCGCTCGGTGCTGATGCTGAGCCACTACATCCCTGCCGAGGCGATCATCGAGGGCTTCCCCGTGGACCCCGAGGCGCTCAAGCGCCGGGCTCGCACCCTCAAGTCGGTCGAGGACGACATCGGCGTGTACATGGAGTCCATCGACCTGGCCCGGGCCGATCTGCACCGCTACCAGGCCTACCTGCTGCTGGCCCTGGCCGTGAAGGGCACCGAGGAGTGCGAGGACTTCCTCGTGCAGCACCTCGAGGGGAGCAACGCGGTGCTGCGGCAGGCCGCGGCCATCGCCCTGCTGTTCTACGGTCACGACGGCGCGATCAACCTGCTGGAGGCCGAGGCGGCGTCCACGGACGAGGACGCGCGGGAGCGGCTGGACGAGCTGATTCGCGTGGGGCAGTCACGGCGGGAGGAGCGGCGCAAGGTGATCGCGCTTTCGGACGTGGCCGCGCAGCGGGAGGAGCGGCCGGCCGAGCCACCGAAACGCCGATCCCTCGAGGACCACGAGAACCTGCGCTGCTCCATCTGCGGCCGACCTCAGGACCAGGTGGACCGCCTGATGAGCGGCAACCGCTTCCTGCTGTGCAACGTGTGCATCGGCACGATCCACGACCACCGCGAGGACCTGACCCTGCCGGACGACGAGGAGCACAGCTGCCACCTGTGCCGGCGCAGCGTCTTCGAGGTGCAGTCCGTCTACCGCATCAACGACTTCATGATGTGCGACCTCTGCCTCGACCAGTGCGTCCGCCTCCTGAGACGCGACGGCGTCGACCGCTTCCTCAAAGACTTCTCCTGATCCTCCCTCGCCAACCCGGGCTCCGAACCGCCTCCGCTGGGGTCAGCCCGCTACTCGGGGCGTCCAACGGACTTCGATGCGCCCCGACAACGTCCGCCACGCCCCCAGTCGCGGCCTGATCCCGTACCGCCCCCAATCACCTGAACGGATCGAGGGCCCATGCGTCCGCATGGGCCCGAGGAGCATCCCGACGTACTGGAGCGAGATCGAAGGCCCATGCGTCCGCATGGGCCCGAGGAGGGGAGTCGGGTCCGTCGCTTCGTCCGCTCCCGGCCGGTCCTTGCCCCGACCTACCGGTCACTCCAACCGCACGTCGTCGATCAGCAGCCGGTTCGTGCCCCGGTCCGTGCTGTAGGTCGCGGTCGCGTCCTCCAGGATCAGGTACTGGATGCGGCGCTCGTCCGGGTGGCGGGTGACGTCCTCGCCCGGGAACAGGAAGAAGTCGTCGAGGTCGCTGCCGATGCGCAACCAGCCCGCAGCCGGCTCCACCACGTAGTGACCGGACGCGAAGCGGGTGCCGCCCTCCTCCACGAGGAACAGGATCAGGTGGGCGGGGAAGTCCACGGACCGCACCCACAGCTCCACGGTCGCGAGCTCCGGGCTGGGGTTGGAGAAGCACAGGTAGATGTCGTCCCGGGTCTGGGTCACGACCCGGCTGTTCCACACCAACGCGCCGGGCTCCTCGCGGCCGATCTCGTCGGTCCACTGCAGTCCGTCGCGGCGTCCCGTACCGCCACCCGCGTGCAGCCACGCCTCCATGCCGTTGCCGAAGCCCATGTGGATCGGCAGGTCCAGGATGCGGCGGGCGTGCTCGTCGAGCCGCAGCCGCCGGATGTGGGCCAGGCTGGACCACGGCTCGACCCGGGCGTGCTGCTCGAGCAGGGTCTGCAGCAGCTCGGCCGCCGAGTCCCGGTCCCCCATGCGCTCGCGGCCCTCGGCCAGCCGGAACAGCAGCTCGGCCTCGAGCTCCGGCTCGAGGTCCTCCATCTCCAGCCCGCGCTCGTACAGGGCGTTGGCCCCGGCCTGGTCGCCGAGGCCCGACTCGAGGAAGGTGCCCTCGGCCAGCAGCTCGCGGGCCTCGGTCCAGCTGGCCGGGGTGGGGGCGTGATCCTGGGCCGCGGCCGAGCAGGCCAGCGCCAGCGTCAAGGCGAGGGCAACGGCGCGGACGACGCGCTCAGCCGATGAACTTGTACCCCACGCCATGCACGGTCTCGATGTAGCGGGTGCGGCGGGACGGGTCGCCGAGCTTGCGCCGCAGGTTGAGGATGTGGGTGTCGACGGTGCGGGTGCTGACGTCGGAGTCGTAGTGCCAGACCTGCTCCAGCAGGGTGTCGCGGCTCAGCACCTTGCCCCGGTTGCGGATCAGGAAGCGCAGCAGCTCCATCTCCTTGGCGCTGAGGCGGACCCCCTCGCCGCGCACGTCCACGTCGTAGGTGGAGAAGTTCACCGAGATGCCGTCGAACTCGTAGGTCTCGTCCTCGTCGCCCACGCCCTCGCTGCGGCGCAGCTGTGCCTTGACGCGGGCGAGCAGCTCCAGCAGCGAGAACGGCTTGGTGACGTAGTCGTCCGCGCCGATGTCGAAGCCAGTGAGCTTGTCCACCTCCTCGCCCTTGGCCGTGAGGAACAGGATAGGCCCGCGGTAGCCGCTGTCCCGCAGCGACTTGCACACGTCGAAGCCGTGCATGCCGGGCAGCATGATGTCCAGCAGGATCAGGTCCGGGCGCTTCTTGAGGCCCATCTCCAGCCCGCTCTCCCCGTCCCGGGCGCCGCTGACCCGGTAGCCCTGGAGGGTGAAGAAGTCGATCAGCGTGCTGCGCAGCCGATCCTCGTCTTCGACGATCAGGATTCGGTTCGACACCCTGTTGCCTCCTGAATTCTCTCGTGATCACGTAGCGTTGCGCTGAGGCAATCGCATCTTCCCATGTCCCGGGCTGCGGCGCAATCACCGCAGCCGCTGCGTCACCAGGTCGGCACGTCCGTGTCCGCCGGCAGCACCAGCGAGAACGTGCTGCCCACGCCCGGTTCGCTCTCCAGGCCCACCGCGCCGCCGTGGGCGTCGGCGATGTGCTGCACGATCGACAGGCCGAGGCCGGTGCCGCGCACCGTGCGCGTCAGGTAGTTGCCGCCCCGGTGGAACTTCTCGAACACCTTGGCGCGCTCCGACGCGGGGATACCGGTGCCCCGGTCCCTGACCGTCAGAACGACCTTGTCGCGCTGATGGAACACCGACAGCGTGATCTTTCGCCGCTCCGGGTCGTCCGAGTCGGTGTACTGGATGGCGTTGCTGATCAGGTTGATCAGCGCCTGCACCAGCGCGTCGCGATCGTGGCGCACCGCGGGCAGCCCGGACTGGGCCTGGACCTGCAGCTCGAAGTTGAGGCTGCCGAGGTAGTCCTGCGTGGCGCGCTGCACCTCGGCCACCACCGACAGGATGTCGCCGGACTCGAAGCGGTACTTCTTGCGGCCCTGCTCGATGCGGGCGAAGTCCAGCACGTTGTCGATCAGGCGGGTCAGCCGTTCGGTCTCGCTGAGGATGGTGGTGTGGTACTCCTGCTGCTTGGCGCCGGGGGGCACCACGCCCATGGACAGCATCTCGGCCATGATGCGGATCGTGGCCAGCGGGGTGCGCAGCTCGTGACTGACGTTGGACACGAAGTCCGTTCGCATGCGGGCGACCTCGAACTCGCGGCGTACGGCCCTGTAGGCGATGAACAGGCCCACGATGATGAAGATCGAGAACGTCACCAGCATCAACAGCCGCAGGTTGCGGCTGCGCGACAGCATGGCGCTGACCCGGGTCGGATCGCCGCGGCCGAGCACGATGGTGCGTCCCGGCACGTAGGGCTCGAGCTGGTAGACCAGGCCCTCGGCCGGGGCAGCCAGGGGCGACGGCCCGCCGCCCACCTCCCCGAGGTCGATCCACAGCTCCGGGTTGGCCTGCCGGATCCCGTCGAGCCGCTGCACCACCCCACCGAGCATCGCCTCCTCGTCGAGGTGGAACACGATGTTGCGCTGGCCGGCCGGGCCGCGCCACGAGGTGCGCGCGAACAGGAAGGCACGCCTCCCGCGCAGGCGACGCTCGTAGATGAAGCGGCGGGCGTCGGCCGTGGTCTGCGGTGAGCCGATGGACAGCTCGGGCACCAGGGCCAGCACCATGGCCTCCTCGGCCTGGTCGGCGGCCCGCCGCTCGAACAGGTCGGTGCGCAGCGGTCCCCGGTCGTCGTCCTGGAGCAGTCCCCGCAGGGAGGGATCGGACAGCTGGTCCACCACGCGGTCGGCGAGCAACGCCTCGGCCGTGCCACCGAATCCCCACGGCCGCTGCGCCAGCAGGTCGTGCAACGCACGCAGGGAGCGCGCTGCGCTGGCCCGGTCGCCCAGGGCCAGCTGACACTGGCTGACCTGGTACGCGGCCAGCAGGTCCAGGGGGAAGCCGTTGAGGTCCTGCTGGCCCTCGGCTTCGGCCGCCAGCCGAACGTAGGTCGCCAGCGCCTCCTCGGAGCGGCCGGCCTGATAGAGGCAGCGGGCGCGGGCGTTGCGGGCGATGAGCTGGCCGCGGTAGCCGGGGATGCCCGGGAGCGCGGCCTGGTACAGACCGGCTGCGCGGGCGGGGTCGCCATCGATCAGTTCGGCCTGTTCGGCCTGCTGGAACAGGCGCCCCATCATGGAGCGCAGGTCCTCGGCGAACACCGGCCGCTCGGCCTCCACGGTGAGCGCGCGGGCGCGGTCCGGGGGGTACAGCAGGTTGCCGTCCTCGTCCAGCACCAGCACGCCCTTGACAGCGTCGACCTGGTCCAGGGTCTGGTCCACGGCTTCACCTGGCCGCGCGGTCCACTGGTCTCCGGCCTGATCCACGGCCGCGCCCAGGTCCTGTTCCAGCTGCTCGAACCGCTCCTGGGTCTCGCTGTACAGCTGCTCGGCGACGGACTCGCATCGCTGCTGGAAGTCGGCCTGCTCCACCACCGCCTCGAGACGCACCGAGCGGAAGGCGAAGGACGCCAGCACCAGGCCGGGCAGACCCACGGACAGGGCCAGCACCAGCATCAGCCGGCTGGGGTGGTCCCGTCCCGGGGCAGTGAAGATCGACACGTGCGAGTGTTCTATCACGGCGCGGGAATCCATTTGCCTCGGTCGGGGTCAGTCGCTATACATGCGATCCTTCGTGGCAGGGCAACCGTGACACCTCCTCCCGCACCACCCGACGACAACGGACCGCGCTGGCGCGAGCTGACCGAGCCGCGCGAGGAGGAGTCGCCCGCGGCCGTCCCCGTGGAGGAGCCGGAGGATGCGACGCCCGCGACCGCGCCCGGGAAGGAGCCACCGATGGACCCGCGCGGGGGGCTGCGCGACGGCCGTCGCCGTCCCCACGGCGATGGGGCGCAGAGCGACGACGGAGACGACAGCCCGTGGCCCACGGGCCGACCCCGACCCCCGGGGGCGGAGACCGGCGGCGCGCCTCGGCTGCCCCTGCGCCGCTGGAACCCCTACCGCAACCTGACGCCGTCCAACCGCCAGTTCGTCAAGGACCTGCTGCGGTTCCCCACGGTGACCGCGTCGATGATCGTGCTGCTGGCGTTCATCTACGTGTGGATGCTGGCCGAGGGGTGGGAGTTCACGGTCCTGCGGCCTTCCCGCTGGGGCTACTCGCTGGCCGTGACCTTCGGCGCCCTGGAGCCGGACCTGGTGCGGGCGGGGGAGTGGTGGCGCCTGTTCACGCCGGCGCTGCTGCACGGATCGCTGATCCACCTGGGGTTCAACGGGTTCATGCTCTACCAGCTGGGCCGGTTGACCGAGAACGTGTTCGGCAAGCTGGGTTTCGCGATCCTGTTCGTGGGCTCGGCCGTGGCCGGCTGCACCCTGTCGGCCTTCGTGGGCGACAACCTCAGCGTGGGCGCCTCCGGCGCGGTGATGGGCATGGTCGGCGCGTCCATCGCCTTCGGGCTGAAGCACCGTGGCGAGATCCCGGAGTTCCTGCAGGGCGTGTTCCGCGGCACCCTGTACTTCTACGCGGTGCTGATCTTCGCCATCGGGCTGCTGCCCGGCGTGGACGGCTGGGGGCACGCGGGTGGGTTCTTCGGCGGGTTCGCGATCGGGATGATCCTGCCGGCGCGCATCCTGCACGAGGAGCAACGCCGCACGCCCGGGTGGGTGCTGCTGCTCTTCGCGGGCGCCACCGGGTTCGCCGGCGTGTGCGTGGGCATGGTCCTGCCCGGCGCGGTGTCTTTCGACGCGGACGCGCCGGCCGAGGCATTCGCTGCGTTCGACGCGGCCGTGGAGAACGAGCGCTGGGAGCGGGCCGGGCGCGCGCTGGACGAGGCCGAGGCCATCGAGGGGCCGAGCCCCAACCTGGCGACCATGCGCATGGTGCTGGCGGAGATGGCCCTGATCGATGAGCAGTGGGCGGTCGCGGTCGACCAGTACGACCGCATCGACCGCGAGCTGCTGCCCTCGCTGTACGGTGGGTCGGGCTTCCTCAACAATCGGGCCTGGGCGATCTTCATGGCCTGGCCGCGCGATCCCGACCGGGTGGACCAGGGGGTGGCCCTGTCCCGGGAGTCCCTGGTCGACGACCCCGAGAACGCCGTGTACCTCAACACCCTGGCCTGGGGCCTGTACCTGCAGGGTGATCCGCATGGAGCGCTGGCGGCCATCGAGGACGCGATGCGGGTCAACGACGGCGACCACCTGGACTCGGACATCTACGTCTACGTGGCTTGCTTGCACGCGGTGGGCCGCGAGGCCGAGGCCGTGTCCCGCTACCGGGAGGCGGTCGCCACGGTCCCGGGCGGCGTCCTGCACACCGAGGTGGCCGCGATCCTGGCGGGCACGTGGGGCGAGGACGACGCCGTGCCCGCGGAGCCGCCCGCGGAGTCGCACGCGGCGGACGAGCCGGTCGACCCCGTCGAGGACCAACCCGCGGTGGCCCGGGACGACGACGACTCGGCCGAGGCCTGGACCCCGCCGCCGGTGCTCTGGGACTGATCCCTCGGGGTGAAATACCCCCGCCCCCCCTTGCGTAGGGAACGACCGACGCGAGGAGGCTCCCATGAACGCGCAAACCGAAAGCTCCACCAACGGCATCGCCATCCTGTTCCAGATCGTGGGCGCCCTGCTCGTGATCGCCGTGGTCCTGGTGGCCGCCGGCCTGCTGTTCCACCTGGTCACCGCGGCCCTGGGCAAGCTGCTGCCCCTGCTGGTGATCGGCGCGGTGCTGTACGTGCTGCTGCGGTTGGTGTGGGACGCGGGCCGCGAGAGCGAGGCGTAGAGGGGTAGGTCGGGGCAAGGACCGGCCGGGAGCGGACGAAGCGACGAACCCGACGATTCACCTCCGCCTTCGGATCACCACAGCCAACGCCAGCACCAGCGGCGCCACCACGCCGCTGGCCCCCGACAGGCCCGGCAGCCCGCAGTTGCAGCCACCCACGGTCTTCTGTCCCCCAGGGGGGGTGGAGTCGTCGTCGTCGTCGTCGCCCACCCCGGGGCACCCGACCTCGTCGTCGCCGTCGACCAGGCCGTCGCAGTTGTTGTCCACCGTGTCGTAGCAGGACTCGATCGCGTCGGGGCTGATGTCGTCCTCGGTGTCGTCGCAGTCGCCCGGGGTGGAGCCGTCGCTACAGTCGTCCACGCCGTCGCCATCCAGGTCCAGGCCCTCGCAGTAGCCGTCGCCGTCGTCGTCGGCCAGCTCCGTGCCCTCGTCCAGCTCGCCGTCGCAGTCCTCGTCCTCGCCGTTGGCCAGCTCCTCGGCGCCCGGGTGCACGGCCGCGTCGTCGTCGTCGCAGTCGTCGCCGCCGCTGTCGGGAGAGCCGTAGCCGTCACCGTCCGCGTCGTCGCCGTCGTTGCCGTCGCAGTTGGAGTCGACCCCGTCCCCGGGGACCTCGAGCGCGTCGGGGTGGATGTCGTCGTCCGCGTCGTCGCAGTCCCCGTCGCACTGGGTCCAGCCGTCGTTGTCCGAGTCGTCCTCGGAGCAGGCCAGCACGTAGTCCAGGGTGTTGGAGAGGAACTCGCGGATGTCGATGACGCCGTCGCCGTCCTGGTCGGCGTGGCCGGTCTCGTCCGGCGAGAATCCCAGCAGCACCACGCTGTCGAGGTGGGAGGTGACCACCGCGGGCGGGCCGGTGATCACGTTGTCGTAGTGGAACATGGCGTTGGCCGAGGGATCGTAGGTCGTGTCCGCCTCGAACTCCTGATCGGTGCCGGCGATGTTGCTGCCGCCGGACAGGGGGTTGGGCACGCTGTGGCCACCCCCCGCCTCGTTGTTGAACATCATGTCCCCGCCGTACACCGACTGCACGGCCCCGTGCGTGGACGTGACCGTGGCGCCGAGTGCCGACGCGGACGAGGCCTGGTTGTCGAGGTCGGCGAGGTGCAGGACCGCGTAGCCGCCCGCGTCGATGAAGTCGAACACGGCGGTCTCGGCGGTCGGATCCGCGAACCAACCGTACAGCAGGTCGACCATGATGATGTCGAACCCGCCGGACGCGGCCTGGGTGGCGAGGTCGGCCTCGCTGGCCGCCTCGGTGCAGGTGTAGTCCCCGGTGAGCGCGCAGGCCTCGGCCAGGTCGGACGCGGGGCCCTGCCAGTACTCGTCGTAGATCAGGACGTCTTCCGCGGCCGCGGGCACGAGCGCCGCGAACGCGAGGCAGGCGGTGATGGCGCAGAGGATGGTTCTCACGTCGACCTCCAGGTGGCGAGTGGAATGACGATAGCAGCGGGCGGGGAGGGGCGGAAGGGACGGTCGCGACCCGGTGGCGTCGGTCACTCGCCCCGGTTCCACATCACCTCGGGTTCGCCAGCGGCGCGCGCGGTCCAGCGGGCCAGCACGAACAGCAGGTCGCTCAGCCGGTTGAGGTAGCGCATCACGTCCGACTCGACCTCGCCTGCCCGCACCAGGCGCACGACCCGGCGCTCCGCGCGCCGGCAGACGGTGCGCGCGTGGTGGACGTGCGCGCCGGCCGGGCCGCCCCCCGGGAGCAGGAACTCCTTCAGCGGTTCGAGGTCGCCGTTGAGCGCGTCGATCTCGGCCTCCAGCCGTGCCACCTGCTCGTCGCCGATGCGGGGGATCGTCAGGGTGGTCGGATCCGGGCTGGCCAGCTCGGCGCCGACCTGGAACAGCTCGGACTGGACCGCGGCCAGCAGCCCGTCGATGCGGCGCGCCGCGTCCGCGTCGTCCAGGGTGTGGCTGGCTGCGCGCGCGAGCCCGACGACCGCGTTGAGCTCGTCGGTGGTGCCGTAGGCCTCGACGCGGTCGTCGTCCTTGGATAGACGCTCGCCCGTGGCGAGACCGGTCTCCCCGGCGTCCCCGGAACGCGTGTAGACTCGTGTGATTCGCATACGCACCTCGCTGTGGCGGGGTCCATGGTACGGGAACGGTGGGCAGCGGTGAACCAGGCGACGATTTCGATGATCACGGAGTGGGCACACGACCGGGGCGTGCCCCACGACCTGGAACAGATGGCGGACGAGCTGCGCGAGATCCTGCTGGATCAGGGCTCTCTGACGGCGTCACCGGGCGCGGAGGACGGGCTACCCGCGCCCAACCTGGGCTCGGACACGGGCGCGGAGCACCTGCCCGACGCGGTGTGCACGCTGCTGCGCCGCTTCCTCAGCCCGGCCCGCGAGGGCAGCCCCGAGTTGCTCGAGTCCCTGCTGCAGCTGTGCTGCCAGCTGCGGCCGGGGGGGGCGTCGGAGGTCCTGGCCGGCCTGCTGGCCGGTGGCGCCTACGCGGGCTTGAGCAGCCAGCACGGCTCCCTGGAGGCCCGGCTGCTGGAGGCCCTGCACGCTTGTGGGCTGGGCGACGCCGGGCGCGCGTCCCTCGAACGGGCCCTCGGTCGCCTGGAGCAGGCGCCGCCGCAACCCTCGCCCGAGCCGGCCGCGCCGCTGGTGGAGGAGGCGGTCGGGGAGCGGCTGCCCGGGGACATGGTCCCGCAGGTCAACGATCCCGACCAGGTGTTCGCGCTGATCGACGCGGTCTCGGACGGCGTGACCGACCGCCGCTCCTACGCCCGCGTGGCACGGATCTCCGTGCGCCAGGCCGACTTCATCGCGCGGGCCGCGTCGTCGCTGGGCATCGTGGAGCTGCACTCCGGCGGGGAGTACAGCCTGACCGAGGCGGGCGCCGAGTTGCCGGCCGCGGACGATCCCGCGGGTCGGGAGATCCGCCACCGCACCGTCGGGAGCCATCCGCTGCTCGTCGACCTGGGGCTGGAGCGGGTGGAGGAGCTCCCCGCGATCGAGGAGTTGCGAAAGCTCCTGGGCCGTCGCACGTCCCTGGGCGAGGGCACGATCCGGCGGCGGGCGCAGGCGCTGCGGCGGTGGGTCGAGTGGTGGGCCTCCGGGGGGCGCTGAACACCTGCGGGCAGCCGTCTGCCTGATCCCGTCCTCGCATCTTCCTCTCCGGGGCACGGGCCTCGGTCCGTCCCGGACCTCGGCCCTGAGGCGCTCGCG
>CAZXHG010000239.1:0-14980 GCA_964639985.1 uncultured Rickettsiales bacterium | reverse complement strand
GGTCGTCACCGGCACGCATGCTCTCGCTTCGAGACACCGACGACACCGAGGTCGAGGGGGACGAGACAGGTGAGTGCGAGGACGGCGAGGACAACGACGGCGACGGCACCACCGACTGCGGCGACGACGGGTGCGAGCACGACTCGTGGTGCGAGGACGCGGACGGCGACGGCTGGTCCGAGGCCGACGGCGACTGCGATGACGACGACGAGACCATCCACCCGGGCGCGGACGAGGGCTGCGACGGGATCGACAACGACTGCGACGGCACCCTCGGCGGCGACGAGATCGACGACGACGGCGACGGGCTCACCGAGTGCGACGGTGACTGCGACGACACCGACGCGGGAGCCAACCTCGACGACGCGGATGGCGACGGCTACGACACCTGCGCGGGCGACTGCGACGACGCGGATCCCACGAGCTATCCGGGTGCGCCCGAGCTGTGCGACGGCCTGGACAACGACTGCATGGGCTCGCCCGGCTACGACGAGACGGACAACGACGGCGATGGCGCCATGACCTGCGAGGGGGACTGCAACGACAACGACCCCGACCTCAACATCGACGACCTCGACGGCGACGGCGTGCCCACGTGTGGTGGGGACTGCGACGAGACCGATCCGTCGGTGTACCCGGGTGCGGCCGAGGCCTGCGACGGTGTGGACAACGACTGTGACGGCTTCCTGGCCGTGGACGAGGTGGACGCCGACAACGACGGCGTCATGGTCTGCGACGGGGACTGTGACGACGCCGACGCGGCGGTGTTCCCGGGTGCGGCCGAGGCCTGCAACGGCGAGGACGACAGCTGCGACGGCCTGGTTCCCACGGACGAGGCCGACGCGGACGGCGACGGCGTGCGCGCCTGCGACGGCGACTGCGACGACGGCGATCCGGCCGTGAACCCGGGCGCCGCCGAGGTCTGCGACCTGGTGGACAACGACTGCGACGGGCTGGTGGACGACGACGACGCCTCGGTGACCGGACTGCAGCTGTGGTACGAGGACGCCGACGGGGACGGATTCGGCGATCCCGGCCAGACCTACCTGCGCTGCTTCGCGCCCGCCGGGACCGCGGACAACGACGACGACTGCGACGATACCGATCCCGCGATGACTCCGTACGACAACGACGGGGACGGCTGGTCCACCTGCGACGGCGACTGCGACGACACCGACGACACCCTGGAGCCGTACGACGGCGACGGCGACGGCTGGTCCACCTGCAGCGGCGACTGCGACGACAGCGACTCGTCGACCTACCCGGGCGCAGCCGAGACCTGCGACGGCGAGGACAACGACTGCAACGGTCTCGTTCCCACGGACGAGGCGGACGCGGACGGGGACGACTGGCGACAGTGCGACGGTGACTGCGACGACGGCGACCCGGACGTCAACCCGGACCAGGCCGAGGTCCCGTGCGACGGCATCGACAACGACTGCGATCCGGCCACCCTCGACGGCGGGGGCGACGACGACGACGGCGACGGCTGGGCCTCGTGCTACGACTGCGATGACACCGACCCGGACCTCAACCTCGACGACCTCGACGGCGACGGCGTGACCACCTGCGACGGGGACTGCGACGACGCGGATCCGGACATGCACCTCGACGACGACGACGGTGACGGCTGGTCTCCGTGTGACGGCGACTGCGACGACGGCGATGCGGGCATCAACCCGGGCGCGGCCGAGGTCTGCGACGGCGTGGACAACGACTGCGACGAGGTGGTCGACGACGCGGGCGACTGCCCGTGCACCGAGGCGCAGTACGGCACCCACAGCTACCTGTTCTGCGACAGCGTGGTGGAGTGGACCGACGCCCAGGCCAGCTGCACGGCCACCGGCTACTTCCTGGCGACCATCGGCGACGCGCTGGAGAACGTGTGGGTCGTCAACACGGCCACGGGCATCTACTCCGGCTGGTGGTGGATCGGCTACAACGACGTGGACGTGGAGGGCAGCTTCGTGTGGGATTCCGGCGAGACGCCGGGATACACCAACTGGGACAGCGGCCAGCCGGACAACGGCAGCGGCACCGAGGACTGTGCCCACTTCGGGGGGACCTTCGGCTACTACTGGAACGACGACCAGTGCTACAACTCGATGCGCTACGTGTGCGAGAGCCCCTGAACCCGGGAGGCCCCACCCCATGAACGGCGCCGATCAGGACGGGACCTACGACTTCGGCTACTCCTGGGCCTGGCAGCATGGCCACGCGGTGCTGGCCGTCATCTTCGCGATCATCACGCTGGTCTGCGCCCGCCTGGGCACGCCCGACGCGGTCTGGATCGTCACCGCCACCCTGGCGGGCTGGGCTGCCGTCGGCTACCTGTTGGTGATGCTGGTGTTCCGCCAGCACCGGGTGATGCCCATGCCGACCGCGACCTTCCTGCCCGACGGCGAGGGAACGGTGGCCGACCTCGGCTGCGGCTCGGGTCGCACCTCGATCATGCTCGGGCTCGCGCGACCGCAGCTCCGCATCATCGGCCTGGACGACTTCAGCGCCAGCTACATCCGCGACCACGGCGAGGAGCGCCTCCTGCGCAACCTGCGCATCGCAGGTGTGGCCGCCCGCTTCGAGCTGCAGCGGGGCGACATGCTGGACCTGCCGTTCGAGGACGGCACCCTGGACGGCGCCATCAGCTCGTACGCCCTGGATCACCTGAAAGACCAGATCCCCCGCGCCCTGGCCGAAGTCCACCGGGTCCTGCGGCCCGGCGGACAGATGCTGCTGATGGTGATCCTGCCCGACCCGTGCATGATCTGGGCCTACGCCGGCCTGGTCATCCTGGCCTTCCCCACCCGCGCCCGCTGGCGCACGATGTTCGCCGACGCCGGCCTGCAGGTGGTGGACGAGAACCGCTCCTACGGCGGCGGCTGGTTCCTGCTCACCCGCTGATCGGTTTCTTCGTCTTCTTCGGCACCAGGTGCTTGTAGCGCGTGTTGGGCTCGAGGTACCGGCCCCAGAAGTGGGTCAGGGTGGTGTGGGTGAACAGCCAGTTGACCACCTTCAGCCGGTTGGCGACGTGGAACACCGCGTACGACAGGAACAGGGTCGGGTAGAAGTAGGCCACGCCCAGCACGTACCGCAGCCAGCCGTCCTGCATCCCGGCCGTGACCGGCAGCGACTGACCCAGCGCCGAGATCCCCCAGTACGCCACCCACAGCGCGGTGAGGAAGTACAGCATCACACCCCAGGACTGCCCCGCCTCGATGGCCTTGTGCGGGCACAGCGGCGCGCAGCGCATGCAGCTCTCGCAGTGGTAGCTCCAGTAGGGCCGCGGGTTGGCCTTGCCCAGCATGCGGATGGCGCCCACCGGGCACGCCTCGGTGCAGGTCCCGCACCCGTCGCAGCGGGAGTTGGCGAAGAACAGCTTGGCCAGGAACAGGCGGCCGAACAGCAGGTAGCCGCACGTGACCACGGACAGCGCGACCGCCCAGGACCCCTCGTAGACCAGGTGCTGCCAGCGCCACGAGCGCCGGCTGTCCAGCAGCCGGTCGGCGAACCGCTCCACCCGGCCCTGCGCCCGGTCGATCAGGGCGTCGAGGCTCGAGCGCCCCTGCGGGGGATGCAGCGAGAACCAGTTGGACGGCATGTCGAATGCGTCCGCCCCGCGGACGCGGTAGCCCTTCAGCACCAGGATCAGGGCCAGCAGGAACGTGCAGCTGCCCGAGATCCCGGGGGTGTAGACGGGACCGAACTTGAGCGCCGCGCGGGTTGCCAGGGTGAACGCGCGGGCGCCGCGGCCCCGCGGCAGGCGCGCGGCGAACTTGATCATGTGCCACGGCGCGGTGAATCCGTGCGTCGGGCAGGCCAGCCCCACCAGCTCGCTCTCCCCTCCCCGCAGCTCGTTCGCGGGGTCGGCCGCCTCGATGGGCTGGACCGTCAGGTCCGCCCCCCGCTCGGCCGCCCTGGCCTCGAACCAGCGCACGGTCCGCAGCGTGTTGCCCGTCCCACTCGTGACGTAGATACAGACGTGATCGAACGACATCTCAATCCTCCATCTCTCCCCGGTCCGCGGGAATACGGACAACGTCGAGGAAGACCTTCTCGAATTGCGCGGCGGTATCCCGCGCGGTCCGGTGCGAGCTGGTGATCAGGTAGACCGTGGCACCGTCCAGCGCCGACATCAGGGCCATGGCCCGCGCCGCGGTGTCGTGGGCGCGGTAGGAGCCCTCGGCCACACCCCGGTCGAGCATGGCCTGGAAGAACGCCACCATGCTCTCGACGTAGGCCTCTGTCTGGGGCCACAGCGGCGCGATCGACAGCATCTTGGACCACGACAGGAAGGTGAACACCACCACCCGCGGGTTGTCGACCCAGTGCTCCAGGGAACGCCGCATGTACTCACGCAGCCCCTCGTCCGCGCTGGCGTGGTCGATGGCCTCGCCCATCATCGCCACGATCGGCGCGTAGAAACGGTTGTTGGCCGCCAGCAGGATCTCGTCCTTGGCCCCGAAGTGATGGTAGATGCCGCCCTTGGTCAGACCGGCGCGGCGCGCGATGGAGTCGATGGAGGCCTTGTCGTACCCGCGCTCGAGGAACTCGTCGACCGCCGCGTCGATGATCTGGTTGAGCCGGACTTCCCTGGGCTGCTTCTTCGTCATCGTGCCTTCCGCCCTACATACCGACCGTCGGTATGTTTGTATTGTGGCACGAGATCCAGAGGGCGCCAACTCCTTTCTTCAGGGGTCTCAGACCACGCCGCGGAAGTACTCCACCGTGTGCTTCAAGCCCTCTTCCAACCGGATTGTGGGCTCCCAGCCCAGGTTGGTCCTGGAGCGGGTGATGTCGGGCTTGCGCTGCTTGGGATCGTCGGCAGGCAGGTCCACGTGCAGCAGGTCACAGTCGGTGCCGGCGAGCTTCTGCACCCGCTCGGCGAGCTCGAGCATGGTGAACTCGCCGGGGTTGCCGAGGTTGTGGGGCTGGTGGCAGTCCTCACCCTCGTACTGGATGAGGCGGACGAAGCCGTCCACCAGGTCGTCCACGTAGCAGAACGAGCGGGTCTGCTGCCCGTCACCGAACACGGTCAGGGGCTCACCGCGAAGCGCCTGGCAGATGAAGTTGCTGACCACGCGGCCGTCGTCGTGGGCCATGCGCGGGCCGTAGGTGTTGAAGATACGCGCGATGCGGATGTCCACGTCGTTGGAGCGGTGGTAGTCCATGAACAGCGCCTCGGCGCAGCGCTTGCCCTCGTCGTAGCACGAGCGGATGCCGATGGGGTTGACCTTGCCCCAGTAGCTCTCCACCTGGGGGTGCACCTCGGGATCGCCGTACACCTCGGACGTGGAGGCCTGGAGGATGCGGGCGTGCACCCGCTTGGCCAGACCGAGCATGTTCAGCGCGCCGATCACGCAGGTCTTGATCGTCTTGATCGCGTTGACCTGGTAGTGCACGGGGGAGGCCGGACAGGCCAGGTTGAAGATCCAGTCCACCTCCAGCAGCAGCGGCTGGGTCACGTCGTGGCGGATCACCTCGAACCGGGGATTGTCCACCAGGTGCTGGATGTTTCGCTTGCGGCCGGTGAAGTAGTTGTCCACCGAGATCACCTCGTGACCGTCGGCCAGCAGCCGCTCGCACAGGTGTGATCCCAGGAACCCCGCCCCGCCCGTCACCAGACATCGCTTGCTGTCGGTCATGAGTACCTCTCGATTGCGCGGGACTATAGCAGGGGCGCGGCCGAACTACCTCGGCATTACCCGGCGTCCCCCGTCGGGGAGGAGCTCCCTTCGATCCCCAGACCGTCGAAGGCTCGATCACGACGACGGGATGGAGGCGATGATGAAGGTATTCCTGCCCCTGGCGACGCTGACGTTCAGCCTGTTCTTCCTGCTCGCCCTGGTCATGTCCGGGTGCCCGACGTACCCGATGAACGGGGACCCGGCGACGGATGAACGCTGTCAGCAGTGCCACGTGGTCGAGGAGACCGCCATCTCACCGCCATCCAGCCACTGGGAGGGCATGGATCTGTCGCTGAGCTACGACGCCTGCACGGCGTGCCACTCGGGACACTGAGCCCGACACGCCCCGGGGCGAGTGGTATCCTCTGCGGCCCACGCAGAGGTGACCATGCGAGGCTCGACATTCGTCCCGGTGCTGCTCGGATTGGTGCTGATCGGCGGACCCTCCTGCTCGCGGGGCGGGAGCCCCGCGGCCGAGCCCGGTGCACCGCTGCCCGACATGTTCACGGCCTCCGACCACTGCCGGAACTGTCACGACGGGCTGACCGACAGCGCGGGCAACGACATCTCCTTCGGCAACGACTGGCGCGGATCGATGATGGCCCACGCCGCGCTGGACCCGTACTGGCTGGGATCGGTGCGGCGGGAGGCGCTCGAACACCCGGGCGCGGCCGCGGTCATCGAGCACGAGTGCGCCCGCTGTCACATGCCCATGGACCACTACCAGGTCGACGCCGGGGGCGGCCAGGCGGGCGTGTTCCGCCACACCGGTAACCTGGTCACCCCGGAACCGAAGGCCCTGTTCGCGCTGGACGGCGTGTCCTGCGTGGTGTGCCACCAGATCACGCCCGATGGGCTCGGGGACGAGGCCAGCTTCGGCGGCAGGTTCGAGGTCGACCAGACCACGCCCACCGGTGAACGCATCGCCCACGGGCCCTACGCCGTGGACGCGGGACGATCCGACATGATGCGGGCGGCCTCCGGGTTCGCGCCCGGCCAGGTAGAGCACGGCGCGAGCTCGGAGCTGTGTGCCAGCTGTCACACCCTGTACACCCACGCCCTCGGCCCGGACGGCGAGGTGGTCGGCGAGCTGCCCGAGCAGGTGCCGTTCCTGGAGTGGAAGCACAGCTCGTTCGCCGACAGCCAGGGATGCGTGTCATGCCACATGGAACGGATGAAGGAGCCGGTGTCCGTATCCACGGTGCTGACCCAGGACCGCACGGAGGTGGACCGCCACCTGTTCCGCGGCGGCAACTTCGTGGTGCCGCAGATGTTCGTGTCCAACCGCGAGGTGATGGGGCCGCTGGCCACGTCGGCGGAGTTCGACGCCGTGATCGCGCAGACCCGCGAACACCTGCAGACCCGCGCCGCAACCGTGGAGGTCGTCACGGCCGAGGTGACCGACGGCAGGCTGCTGGCCGACGTGCGCGTGACCAACCTGGCCGGCCACAAGCTGCCCACCGCCTACCCCTCCCGCCGTGCGTGGCTGCACGTGGCCGTGCGTGACCGGGCCGGCACCGTGGTGTTCGAGTCGGGCGCGCTGGGCGAGGACGGCTCCATCGTGGGCAACGACAACGACGCGGACGGCGCGCGCTTCGAGCCGCACCACGCGGTCGTATCCAGCCCCGACCAGGTCGCGATCTACGAGGCCATCCTCGGCGCGCCGGACGGCGCGGTCACCACCGGCCTGCTCACGGCCACGCAGTACCTCAAGGACAACCGGATCCTCCCGGACGGGTTCGACGAGTCCACGGCCAGCCCGGACATCGCGGTCAAGGGCGCGGCCCTGCAGGACGCCGACCACACCGGCGGCGCCGACACCGTGCGCTACGAGGTCGACCTCGGCAGCGTCCACGGCCCCCTCGAGCTGACCGCCGAGCTGTGGTACCAGCCCATCGGCTTCCGCTGGGCCCACAACCTCGCGGACCACGGGCCGGTCGAGCCGCTGCGGTTCGTGGAGTTCTACGAGGCGCAGGCGGCTGACGTCTCGATCGAGCTGGCCGGGGCCGAGGCCACGATCGCGCGCTGATTCACCGCACGCACCGGAATCCCACGTCCACGGCCGAGAGCGGCCGCCGGACCTCGCCAGCGGCCAGATCGGTCAGGTAGCTCCCCCCACGGATCACCCGCTCGCGATTGCCGGAATCATGCCAGGCCTCGCCCCCCGCCGCGGGAGCCAGGCAAACCCAGGCCTCACCCGCCGGGAGGTCCAGGTGGTCCAGCGCGTGCGCGCAGGGCAGGAAGTACCACTCCTCCTCCAGCGCCTCGTCGAGGTCGGCCCTGGCCGAGGGAAACGGGACGAAGTAGAACTTCGTGTAGCTGTCCTGGACCCACTCCCACACGTTGCCGGACATGTCGCACAGGCCGTGCTCCGTGTTGCCAGCCGGGCGGCTACAGACCGACCAGGTCCGATCCTCGCCGCATCCCGCCAGGCCGTCGTCCATCACGGCGAGGTCGCAGCTGGCTGGCTCGTCCCCCCAAGGAAAATCGATGGCTCGGCCGCCACTTCGGGCGGCGTACTCCCACTCCGCCTCGGTGGGCAGGCGCCCCCCGACCCAGTCACAGAACTCGACGGCCTGGTGCCACCGCACGTAGTTCACGGGATGATCACCGCGGTCGGTCTTGTCCCAGTTGTCGTCACAGGGCCGCTTGCGCGGCTCGGTACACATCCCATCGGCGACGCAAGCCCGATACTGGTCCACGGTCACCTCGGTACGCCACATCTCGAATCCCGGCACGACAACGACATGATCCTCCACGGAGAACCGCCGATCCCCCGCCCCCGTGAGCTCGAACACGCCTCCCCCGATCCATGTCCAGTCGTGTGGAGGCTCGTCCAGGGGATCGCCGGCCAACAGCAGCGGCGCCAGGACCAGGAATGGGATCGACAACCAGCGTCGATGTGTCATGTCCGGACTACGCTCCAGCCACTCCGACCATTCCGGGTGGGGTTCCCCGCTTGCCGTGACGTGCAATCGTGCCCATGCTGCTCCCAATGTCCCTCGACACCCTGCGCTCACCCCGGGTCCGGCGGGTCGCCGCCGTGGCGACCATCATCGTGTTCGTGGCGGGCGCTGCCGCCGCGGGCATCGGCCGTGGCTGTCGATCGGCGCGCGCAGGCGAGGCGCGCGACCTGTCGCAGGTGCCCGGCCCGTGGGAGAACCACACGGTCTCCCTGCCCGACCGGGTCTCGGCCCGGGACGGCTCCACGCAGCCGCTGGCCATGCACTACCTGGCGGCCGGGCCGGCCGACGCGCCGGTAGTCGTGCTGCTGCACGGGTTCCCCGACCTGTCGTGGTCGTGGCGGGAGGTGATCCCACTCCTGGCCACCGATCACCGGGTGATCGCGCCGGACCTGCGCGGCTACGGCGGCACGGACCGGCCCCGGGACGGCTACGACGTGCACACCCTGGCCGCGGACGTGGCCGCGCTGCTCGACCACCTGGCCGGTGACAACCCGGTCCACCTCGTGGGCCACGACTGGGGCGCGGCCGTGTCGTGGTGGGTGGCCATCTCCCACCCGGACAGGTTGCTGTCCCACACGGCCCTGTCCGTGCCCCACCCCGCGGTCATGGCCGACTTCCTGCGCAACGATCCCCAGCAGCGGCGGCGCAGCAACTACATGCTGGTCCTGGCCGCGCCCGGCACGGCCGGCGTGATGGCCCGCTCCTCCCCAGCGCTCCGTGAGCAGCTGTACCGCGCGAACCTGCTGAACCCCGACGGCTTCGACGACGAGGACCTGGCCTGGTACACCGCGGCATTCGACACGGCCGAGGAGATGCGCGGCCCCCTGATGTACTACCGGGCGGCGATGCGGGACCGGCGCGGCCAGCGGGCCGCGCTCGAGGAGGCCGCCCCGGTGTCCGTACCCACCCTGATGCTCACCGGCCGCGAGGATCGGTACCTCGGCTGGGAGATGGCCGCGCCCTCCTGCGATCACGTGGCCGCCGCCTGCGAGGCGCAGGTGATCGACGATGCCGGCCACTTCCTGCACTGGGAGGATCCCGACGAGGTGGTCCGGCGCTGGCGGACCTTCTCGGCCGGGAACGTCGACACACCCTGACGCGGTGGTACGATGGCCGCCGACCCACGATGGAGTGACCCGATCATGGATCCGAGAATGCCACGCCTCGGCCTGCCCCTGCTGGCGCTGCTGCTGTGCTGCAACGGGCCCGGCTGCAACCTCACCTGCGGCCTCCCTGGGCCCGCGCCGGTGGACGACGACACCGGCGACGACGACACCGGCGACGACGACACCGGCGACGACGACACCGGCCCGGAGGACGCGGACGGCGACGGCTATCCGGCCGACGAGGACTGCGACGACGAGGATCCGTCCGTGCACCCGGGCGCGCTGGAGATCTGCAACGGCGAGGACGACGACTGCAACGGCGAGGACGACGACGACTGCCTGGACTGCGCCCTGCTGGTGCCGGACGACCACGTTGCCATCGCCGACGCGATCGGCGCGGCCACCACCGGCGACGCGATCTGCGTGCGGCCGGGCACGTACAGCGAGGCCATCGATCTCGGCGGCAAGGACCTGCACCTGCTGGGTATCGATGGCTACGAGGACACGATCATCGACGGCAGCGACAGCGACACGGTGGTCACGGTCGCCACCGGCGAGACGGCCGCTGCGGTGATCGAGGGCTTCACCATCAGCAACGGCCAGGCTGCCAATGGCGGCGGCATGCGTATCGACGGCGCGTCCCCCACCCTGCGCCACCTCTGGCTGGAGTCGAGCCACGCCACCGGCGCGGGCGGCGCCATCCACATGACCGGATGCGACTCGCTGCTCGACCACGTCGTGATCACCCAGAACACGGCCATCACGGGCGGTGGCGGCATCTACATGGAGGACTCGGCGCCGATCCTGGACCACGTGGACATGAACGGCTGCAACGCCGACGAGGGCGGCGGGATCCAGGCGGTGGACTCCCAGCCGCAGATCCGCAACTCGGTCCTGGCCCACAACCGGGCCGTGGTGGACGGCGGCGGGCTGTGGCTGAGCGGATCGCCAGCCGCGCTGGACAACGTGATCCTGGGGCTCAACCTCTGCGACGAGGACGGCGCGGGCGTGTACACCGCCACGTCGGCCGCCACGTTCAGCAACTGCGCGTTCGTGTCCAACGAGGCCGACGGCTCCGGGGGTGGGGCGTACGTGGCGAGCGGCGCGCCCACGTTCACCAACAACGTGATGCTGACCAACACGTCGGGCTCGGGCGGGGCCTACTACACGGCCGGCGGCAGCGCGTCCATCACCCATGGCGCGGTGTGGGACAACACCCCCGACGACTACGCCGGCGGCTCCGACCTCACCGGCACGAACGGCAACGTGTCCGCCGATCCGGAGTTCGAGGCCTCGAACTTCCCCAGCCCGTCGGCGTGGGACCTGCACCTGCAGACCTCCAGCGCGCTGATCGACGCGGGCTCGCCATCCGTGCAGGACCCGGACGGCAGCACCAGCGACATGGGCCCCTTCGGCGGCGCCCGGGCCGGGAATTGGGACTGGGACGACGACGGCTACCCCGTCTGGTGGCAGCCCGGCCCCTACGACGAGGAGACGTACCCGGACGAGGGGTGGGACTGCGACGACGAGAACCCGGACCTCTATCCCGGATGGGGGTGCTGACATGCTTCACGACACGACACGACGATTCGCTCGCTCGCTCGCGATCCTGGCCACCCTGGCCGCGCTCACCGGCCTGGCCGCCCCGGCCGCGGCCCAGACCTGCGGCCTGCTCGAGTTCGGCGGCACCGGCGAGCAGCTGACCCGCAACATCGTGGTCAGCCTCAGCTCGCTGGTGGCTGGCGAGCTCGAGGCCGTGGGCGCCTGCACCCAGGTCCAGCAGTTCGACTCGTCGCAGTTCGACGAGGGCTGCGGCGGGGACGCCGCATGCATCAAGGCCTTCGCTGCCGACCACTGGCTGCACTACGCGGTGGGCGGTTCGGTCCGCCACGAGGGCGACGTGCTCGCGCTGAAGGTGCGGCTGTTCGACCACGCCAGGGGCCGGATCGTGGAGACGTGGCAACGGGAGATGACCACCGACCCGGCGCAGATGGCCGACCGGGTCTCGGAGTTCGCCGACATCGCCGCGCGCGCCATCCATGGCGACGACGCCACGGCCACGTTCGAGAGCGACATCTTCGAGGTCCCGGACCCGCCACCGCCGCCGGTCGAGGAGGTCGTGGAGGAGCCGGTCGACGACGAGCCGCCCCCGTCCAGCGACCTCGACGCCATGCTGGACAACCTGTCCGAGGATCTGGTCGACGACTTCGAGGCCGACGACGAGGAGACGGTGACCCCGCCCCGCGAGGAGTACGTGGGGCCGGAGGACGGCCTGGCCGGCGGACCCGATCCGCTGGTGCTCGAGAAGGATCCGCGGCTGGCGCTGCGGCTGACCGCCGGCTTCACCCACTACCAGCGCTCCGCGGCCGATGGCGCGCTCGGCGTGGGCGTGGCCCTGCACCGCTCGGTGTGGATCGACGTGGAGCTGGCCGGCTGGCTGGGCTCGGTGACCGATCAGGTCGAGGGAGCCGAACCCCGGTACTTCCTGATGGCGCCCCTGTCCGTGGGCGTGCTGTTCAAGGGCACGGGCCGGGTGGTCCGGCCGATGATCGGCGCGGGGTTGTCGATGGTGCCCTTCTGGAAGGACCCGGACGGCGGCAAGCTGCATATCGCGCCCGGCGTACGCGTCACGCCCGGGCTGGAGATCTCCCTGTCCAGACGGCTCGGTGTGGTCGTACACGGCGGCATCGGGTTCTTCCACGCCGCGGACGTGGGCCGGCTGACCACCGTGCCCGACTACAAGGTCGACACCATCGCCGCGTCCATCCGTGCCGGGCTCTACCTGCACCTGTGATCCCCTCCTCACCTCCTGCCCGTTCCATGTGAGAACGAGTTGCGGTCACACTGCCCTCACGCTCACACGAACCGGGAGGGCACCATGGCCGCCGAGACGAACTCCTCGATCCCTGCACGCAACCCCGGGCGGACGGTGCTCCGCTTCGTGCTCGGCATCGGCTCGACCGTGGCCGTGTTCTGGGCGTTCTTCGCCGCGGCCGGCGGCTGGGACTGGTGGCTCGGCTGGGTCTACGTGGCCCTGCTCACCGTGGGCCAGACCGTCAGTGCGATCATCGTCAAGCGCCGCGACCCCGAGCTGCTGTCGCGGCGGGGCGAGTACGGCGAGGGCACCAAGGGCTGGGACAAGGCCGTGCTGCCCGTGTTCGCGCTGACCTACCTCGCGGTGATGGTAGTGGCCGCCCTGGACGCGGACCGCGGCTGGTCGCCGCTGCCGCTGGCCCTGTGGCCACTGGGCGCGGCCATGTACGTGGGCGGCACCGCGTTCGTCACCTGGGCGATGACGGTCAACACCCACTTCGAGAAGACCGTGCGCATCCAGGCCGACCGTGGCCACGTCGTGTGCGACAGGGGCCCATACCGCTGGATCCGCCACCCCGGGTACGTGGGCGCGTCCGTGGGCTTCCCCCTGGCCACGCCGTTGCTGCTGGGGTCGGCGTGGGCGTTCGTGCCGGCGGTGCTCAGCGTGGCCAGCCTGGTCCTGCGCACCGCCCTGGAGGACCGCATGTTGCGGGCCGAGCTCGACGGGTACGAGGCGTTCACGAACAAGACTCGGTACAGGTTGCTGCCGGGGGTCTGGTAGCTGGGAAGTCGCGAAGGGCAGAGGGGCTATCGGAGATCGCATGGGAAATCCGATCCATCAGCTGTCTCGAGCGAACGTGGTGCTGGAGGTCTTCGGCTCGCTGCTCTTCGTCCGGCCAGCCGGGACGGACATTCGTCATGTGGACGTAGAGCGCCCAGGATCCGCTGAAGTGAGCCCCGCGCCGGGCGGAACTGCTGCATACTGGGTCTCACTATCCCGTGGGAGGGGTGATGCAGGACGAACACGGTACCCGGGCCGAACTGATCGCGGAGCTGCACGAAGCGAGGAGGCTGCTCGAACACCGCGATCAGCTCGAGGATCTGGTGCAGGAGCGCACCGCGGCGCTGAGGATCAGCGAGAGCCGCCTGGTCGAGGAGTCGAACGCCGTCGCCAAGATCGTGAGCGAGATGCTGGGCGGTGAGCTCGACGATGCCGACACCGAGCGACAGGTGATGGACGCCTGTCTGGCCTCCACCGGAAGCGTCTACGGGATGATCGGCGTGGTCAACGAGCATGGCAAGTACGACACCACGACCTACAACAGCCACACGATGCAGGACTGCGCCTTCCCCGAGGCCCTCGCATGGGAGATATCCACCGGGATGACCATCCGCGGCGTATGGGGGGCGCCGATGGCGCACGGCAAGCCCATGTTCTGCAACGATCTGTCGGTGCATCCCGACCGGGTGGGCACGCCCGAGGGACACGTGCACATCGATTGCTTCATGGGCGTCCCCCTCCTGCACGGGGGGACCGCGGTCGGCATGGTGGCCGTGGCGAACAAGGACGGCGGGTACACCGAGGCCGACCTGGCCACCCTGACGCGGCTGTCCGCGATCATGATGGTCAGCCGGAGGCACCGCGAGGTCCTGGCACAGACCCGCAAGACCAGCGCGGAGCTGGCCGCCTCCAACAAGGAACTCGAGTCCTTCGCCTACTCCGTCTCCCACGATCTCCGGGCACCGCTGCGTGGGATCGACGGGTTCAGCCGAGCGCTGATCGAGGACTACGCCGACCGGCTCGACGACACCGGCCGGGACTACCTCGACCGGGTGAGCGCGGCCGCGCGCCGCATGGGACGGCTGATCGACGACATGCTGCGGCTCTCCCGGCTCACCCGATCCGAGATGCGCTACCAGACCGTGGATCTGAGCGCCATCGCCCACAGGACGATCCGTGACCTGCAGCAGGCCGAACCGGATCGGCAGGTCGAGTTCGTCATCGCGGCCGACCTCACCGCCCACGGGGATGCCACGCTCGTCGAGGCCGCCCTGGTCAACCTGCTGGGCAACGCCTGGAAGTTCACCCGCCGGCGCGTCGACGCACGGATCGAGCTGGGGATCGAGCAGACCGAGCGAGGCGAGGCCTGCTTCGTACGTGACAACGGCGCGGGCTTCGACATGGCATACGCGGACAAGCTCTTCGGGGCGTTCCAGCGATTGCACGACACCTCGGATTTCCCGGGCAGCGGCGTGGGCCTGGCCATCGTCCAGCGCGCCGTGGGGCGAAACGGTGGACGCGTCTGGGCGACCGGCGAGGTCGACCGGGGAGCGACCTTCTACTTCACGCTCCCCCGCTAGCAGCCTGTCGCGCATAGACGCGACAGGCTGCTCCCGTGCCCAGGGCGAG
>CAZXHG010000238.1:0-14992 GCA_964639985.1 uncultured Rickettsiales bacterium | reverse complement strand
CCGCTGCGCCGGTCCGCCGCTCCGTTCGCCCGAAGGCGCCCGTTCCGGCTCCAGCTCCCCTGCGCGTGTCATCGTTGCGTGCATCCGCAGCCCGCCCGCGTCCCGCCCGAAGGTGGTGCGCTGGCCTTCGCTGGCCGCGTCGCCGTCCGGGTTGCCCCGGCCGACCGCCCGCGCCGTCCCACCGAAGTGGTCCCGCCCGGACCTGCTCGCCTCGACCCCGCTCAGGGGTTGCCTCTCCCGCGTGTTGCCGACCCTCGGCCGCGTGTTACCGCGGTCATGGGCCGGTCCCGTCGGGCACGGGCCCTTTCAGACCCGCTGCGCTCCCGGCTCGCCGCGCTCTCACGCCGCGCTCCGTTCGCGTCTGCTGGCTTCCGTCTGCCGCGTCTCCCGGTCCGTTCTCCTCCCCCGAGGGGGTGGGCACTTCCCGTTCGCCGCGACTGGCGTGCCAGCCACGAGGACTCGTTTCAACCTGTGAAAGAGCATCAACCTTCGAGAGGCAATCTAGGACGCCCGATCCCGGCCGTCAACGAGTGATCTCCAGAGGGCGATCGCGCCCCGAAACCACCTGGAACAATCGATAGTTGAGCGGTTGTTTTCTTTGAAAAAGATCAAAAGCCAGACCGATCCGCCAGGCCCGGAGGACCACAGTGGAGCCGTGCCACGGTCCCCCTCCCGCGGCCGATGTTTTCATCCTCGAGATATCGGAGATCTGGACAGGTTACGGCGCAGGATCGGCCCGACGGAGGGCGCCGACCGAACGGCCGTTCGGGCCACACCGCTGGACCGTCGTGCTACAGTCCGCTGTCTTCGGAGGTAGGTGCATGCGGCGAACGACGACGATCATGGTCCTGCTCGGCACGCTCAGCTGCTGGGGGAACGGCAGCTCCGGCCAGACGAGCCCGCCGTAGCCGGCATGCGCCACCGCAGGCAGTAGTAGAAGCGGCTGGTCGCCTCGCAGGAGACATCCCGCGCGGCCGCGGGAAGCAGTTCGAGCGGGGCGTGCGGGTGGTCGTCGTAGAAGGTCAGCAGGCGGAACGTCGCGCGGTGGTACAGGCCGTGGCGCCGGCCGGGATCGAGCTGCTCGTCCACGACGATGATCGGCGTACCCGGCTGCGCTACGCGCGCCATCTCGGCCAGGGCCCGGCCCGGATCGCGGTAGCTCCCCGCCGCACCCACGTGGAACACGCGGTCGAACATCCCGTCCACGAACGGCAGCTCGTGCGCGTCGGCCATCAGCAGACGGAGTGGGACGGCCTGCCCCCGGCGCGCGAGGCGGTCGTGCCGCCGTCGACTGCAGGCGAGCATGCCCCGGCTCAGATCCACGCCCCACAGCTCCACGGGCAGACCCACGGGCAGCGCGCGCCCCAGCAGGTCGAGGTTGATGCCGTCGCCGATGCCGACCTCGAGGATGCGGACCGGGTGGCCGTCGGCGCGAGGCGCGAGCCGGTCGAGTTCCAGGCGCCGCAGGTAGCCCTGCCGCGTGGCGCCCTCGCTGCGGAACTGCAGCAGGGGCAGCACCAGCCGGTTGGCCGGCCGGTGGAGGCGCGGCACGGCGTCGTAGATCCGCCGCATCCAGCGGTCGGTCCCCTGTACCTCGTGGTCGCGGTACAGCTCCAGCAGGCCGTCCACCACGGACCAGCGCGCGCCGCACGCCGGGCAGGTCAGGACACCGTCGGGGATCGGTCCCTGCAGGGGGATGGAGCCCAGACCGCCGTGGCAGGTGGGACAGCGGACGAACGCCAGGTCGGCGTGGTGCAGCGGGATCATGCCCCGATCTGCTCGGCGTAGTGCCGCGCCTCGTCCAGGTCCATGTTGCCGCCCATCTCCTCGAACACCCGGATCGCCTCGGTGACGTGGGTGGCGCGGTCGGGCGCATCCGGCAGGCGGCGGGCGAGGTGCATGTGGGCCTGGGCCAGCTCGTGGGCCGTGCCCGACCTCGTGGCCTCCTCGATGCACTCGTTCCAGCGGGCTACGGCCTTGTCCTGCTTGCCTTCCAGCCACAGCAGCCAGCCGTCCATCAGCATCCACGCGGGGCGACCGAGGGGGAACACGCGGGCGTAGCCCTTGAGCACCTTGACCATCTTGCGCGCGCCCTCGGCCCACTGCTGCTCACCGCCGCCGTGGCCCATTTCCCACAGCCGCAGGTGCGCCTCCGCGGCCGCGTGCAGGCCGCTCAGGGTCCAGTAGACGAGGGTGTTGGTCGTACCGGCCAGCTCCAGCGCCTTGACGGCCAGCCGCTCGGCCTCGGCCACCCTGCCCTCGAACAGGTTGCCCAGCGCCATCATGCCCGTGGGACAGACCTTCTCGTTGGGCTGCGCCTTGGTGTCGATCCACTCCTCCAGTTCGGCGAACCGGCCGATCACGTCCTCGGTCCGTCCCTGGCGCACCCGGCACTCGGTCAGCACGATCAGGCCCCAGCCGTGGGTCTGCTGATCGCCGCGCTCGGCCGCGGTCTCCATCAGTTCCTCGGACAGCGCCGATCCCTCGTCCAGCCGGCCCTGGTAGTGCAGGCCCTTGGCCAGGCAGACCATGGTCTCCTCGAGGTGCCGGCCGTCGCGGGTCTCGCGGCAGGTGGTCATGCTCGAGCGCATCTCTGGCTCCAGCACGTCCCAGGCCGCGGTCCCGAGGTGGTAGCACGCGCGACCGATGCAGACCGCCGCGCTGGCCGTCTGGGAGCCGGCACGCTCCGCGATCTGCAGGGCGTGGTCGGCCCACTTCGTGGCCAGGCCGTGCAGTGGGACCGATCCGACCAGGATGGTCATCAGGCTGTAGCCGCGCGCCAGCTCCGGGGAGTCACCGAGGGGATTGCCCAGGTTCACGACCTTGAACCCCGACCACATCAGGTTGATCGGCTGCTCGCCGTAGATGAACAGCTCGCTCATGCGCTGCTGGACCTTCATCGCCTCGTACCGCAGGCGGCGCTTCTGCGGGTCGGTGACGCGGAACGGTCCGGGCATCACCCCCTGCATGATCTTCACCCCGATCTGCCACCACAAGCCGAGGATCCAGAACAGCATCCCACCGGGCATGGGCTGGCCGTACAGCTGCAGCGCCCGGGTGCCGTGCTCCCGGAGATCGTCCATCTTGCCGAGCTGGAAGGAGGCCTCGGCCAGCTGCGCCTCCACGTCGGCCAGGGTCCAGATCACCGGACCCTCGGTCCGGCCCGGCCCGACCGGGACCTCGATGCCGGGCTCGGGCATCACCTCGGCCACGCGGGAGAACTGCTCGATCGCGGTGTCGCAAGCGCCGTTGCCCAGGGCGTGCACCGCGGCCTGGATCGAATAGCGGCATTCCCGCTCGGTGTCGCCGAACTGACCCCAGTGCCAGGCCAGCTGCGGGAAGTACTCCACCTCGTCGCCGTACATGGCCTCGAGCGCCTCGGCCACGGTCCCGTGGTTGTCCCGGCGCTGCTCCGGCCCGATCTCCTCGAGCAGCCCCTCGCGGAGTTTGTCGTGCGCGAACCGGGCCCGCCCGTCCTGGCTGTCCACCAGGGCAATGGCGTGGACTTCGTCCAGCCAGTCATCCAGATCGATGTCCGGGAACAAACGCGCCAGCAGCTCCACCTTGACCGGGAAGGGCCGGTCGGCCGCGGCCTCGTCGAACGGGAGGCCGTTCTCCACCAGCTGCATCGTGAAGTAGGGCTGCCCCACCTCGTCGAACCCGTAGTCCATCACGCTGATGATGTTGGGGTGGCGCAGGGACGACAGCAGCTCGAACTCCCGGGCCAGGGCCAGGCGCAGGGCCGTGGACCGCGCCGACGCCTGCGCCATGGTCGTGGACGAGGACTGCGGGACGATGGTGGGTCGCTCGTCGTCGTCGAGGCTGTCCGGCCGTGCCATCTCGCCGGATGGGGCCCGGGTCGGTTCGTCGCCCTGGCTGCCGCTCGGGGGCCTCGGCGGCTCGCCACCCAGGCCGCCACTCGGCGGCCGGGTCGGCTCGTCGCCTGCCAGGTCGGGCAGCGCGCGGGTCTCGGCGTCCCGGTCGATGGGCTCGGCCGTTTCGCCAGTGGGGTTGCCCAGCGAGCCATCCAGCCCGCTACGGCTGGCGATCCCGATCTCCTGGAGGGAGGCCTTGACCGTCTTGAGGGTGATCACACCGCTGGTCTTGAGGTCGATGGCGCGGTAGACGCACCCCATGCCGCCTTCGCCCAGGACGTTCAGAGGCCGGTACCGGCCGCCGATCAACCGGGCCGTCTCGGTCGTCTGCATCGATGTCACCACCCCCCCCGGGTCCCGTCGTTCGCCCACTCCCCCTCGGAGTGCCCGTCGAGACTAGCCGAAAGTGGCGGCCAGGGCTAACAACACGGGCACGGTCGAGAGGCGCTTGTCGCGCTCGGCGTCGGTCATGTCCGCCGTCGCGTCGTACCGCTGCTGCAGGAACGTGAGCACTCGCTGCAGCAACTTCATGCCGGTGGTCTGCAGGCCGATCCCCGCGTACACGCCGGTCAGCATCAACAGGCCCGCGATCTCATGGGTGGAGATGTCCTCCATCAGGCCCCAGTAGACGTGGATCGACAGCTCCAGGTCGGTGCGCTGCGACGCCAGCAACACGATCAGCCCGATCTCCCGCTCCCGGCCGCTGAGTTCGGAGAGCGACGGTCCGGCATCCGGTGCTGGCACGAACAGCGAGTCGTGGATCGCCTTGACGTAGGCCTCGCTCTCGGGGAGGTCCTTCACGATCGCTGCCGTGGCGGCGTCGGCGATGGCCTCGTAGTCGTACAGCGACCTGTAGGCCGCCAGCGCGTCGTCCGACAGCGTGCAGGCGACCCCGCCCGAACAGTTCGTGTGGCTCGTCGCGTCGTTCATCCCTGTTCTCCTCTGGCAACCGGTCCGGTCGCCGTGTTCGCTCCACCCTCTGCGGGCGGATTCATCAGGATCTCCAGCAGGTGCTGGGTCATACCTCCGGTGAAGTCGATGGTCGCGCCGTTGAACCAGTAGGCTTCCTCGCGCATCAGCAGGCTGACCAGCGCACCCACCTCCGGGGTGGTCAGCAGCCGGCCCGCGGGGGTGGCCTGGCGGTGGGTCCGCTCCAGCCGCGCCATGGCCTCGGCGTCGAGCACGTGGTGCAGGGCCGGCGTCACCGTGGTCGAGTACTTGAGCACGTTGACCCGGTGGCCCAGCGGTCCGAGCTCCATGGCCAGCTGGCGCACGTACTGTTCCAGCGCCGCCTTGGCCGGGGCGATCACGCTGCCCGTGGCCAGGTTCGAGTCGGTGAGCACGTTGGACAGGCCGAGCAGCCGCGCACGTGGCGCCAGCAGGTCGCGCTCGATCAGGGCCTGGGTCCAGTACACGAACGAGCTGGCCATCGAGCTCATGGTCTTGTCGAGCTTGTCCGGTGGGATGTGCGTGCCGTCCTGCGAGATGAGCGAGCCGACCGACGCGTTGGCGATGGCGTGCACGAACAGGCCCACACTACGGGTACCGCAGATCGACGCGACCCGGTCGGCCCCGTGGGAGGCACCCTCGATGGTGCCCGCGTCGCCCATCTCGAGGGCGATCATGCGACCCTCGGCGCCCACGTCGTGCTCCAGCGCGGCCGCCTCCGCGGGCCAGTGGCCGCGGTGGAAGCCGACCACGTTCATGCCCGGATCGCGCGCCACGGCGCGCGCGATGGCCTCACCGCTGCCGGACGAAGCTCCCAGCACGAGCGCCCAGGGACGGGTCTCGGTCACGCGCTACCTCCCCTGTACAAGGAACCCTCGGTGTACCGCAGTGCACCGAACAGCGCAAGGACGCGCACTGGTGTAAAGTCGCGCGATGCACTTCGAGTTCACCGACGAGCAGAGAGCTGTCCTGGAGCGCGCGCGAGCGTTCGTCCAGCAGCACGTGGCCCCACACGCACGCGCCAGGGACGAGGCCGGGGAGATGCCCCGGACCCTGGTGGATGCCATGGGACAGCAGGGACTGCTCGGCGGCCCGCTCCCCGCCCGCTACGGCGGCGGCGAGTGGGATTCGGTGAGTCTGGCGAGCTGTTACGAGGAGCTCGGCCGGTCCGACTCGTCCGTGCGGGGGTTCATGACCGTGCAGACCTCGCTCGTGGCCCAGTGCATCCTGCAGTGGGGTACGGACGAGCAGAAGGAGCACGCCCTGCCCCGACTGGCCAGCGGGCGCTGGATCGGCTGCTATTGCTTGACCGAGCCCGGGGCGGGCTCGGACGCCGCCTCCATCGCCACGCGCGCCACGGTCGATGGCGACGGGTTCCGCCTCGACGGCGAGAAGATCTGGATCACCAACGGCAACGTGGCCGACGTGGCCATCGTGTTCGCCCAGGCCGATCCGGAGAAGCGGCACCGCGGCATCTGCGCGTTCCTCGTGCCCACGGACGCACCGGGCTTCGAGCGCCACCCGCTCGACGGCCGCGAGCTGGGCCACCGCGCCTCGGACCACGCGCGAATCGTCTTCGACGGCATGAGGGTCTCCCGTTCGGCGCTGCTCGGCGAGGCTGGCCAGGGGTTCAAGGTGGCCATGTCCGCCCTGGACCACGGACGCCTCGGCGTGGCCGCCGGCGCGGTCGGCATCGGCCGGGCCTGTGTGGACGCGTGCGTGGCGTTCGCCCGCCAGCGTCGCCAGTTCGGCAGGCGCATCGGCGACTTCGAGATGATCCAGGCCGACCTCGCGGACATGGCCGCGGACGTCGAGGCTGCACGCTGGTTGCTGTACCGGGCCGCGTGGTGCAAGGACCAGGGCGGTCGCGTGACCCGCGAGATGAGCACGGCCAAGCTGTTCGCCACCGAGGCCGCGGCCCGGGCTGCGAACCGGGCGGTGGTCCTGCACGGCGGCCGCGGCTACTCCAGCCGCTACCCGGTCGAACGGTACTACCGGGACATCAAGGGACTACAGATCTACGAGGGCACTTCCCACATCCAGCGCATCGTGATCGCGCGCGAGCTGCTGGGCCGCGAGAGGAGTTGACAGTGGAGGCGCCGTGGAAGGACACCAACCTGCCCAGCCACCGGGCCGACCAGTACCGGATGATGCTCGCGCTGCACCGGCTGCCCGTGTTCCGCGAGGTCACGGCCAGCCAGATCTTCGCGCTGGTGGCCCACGCGGAGTTCGGCACGTTCGGCACGCCGGACACATCCGACGTCGTCGTGCCGAGGACGCACCGGGGTGAACCCTGGGTGTTGCTGGTGCTCGACGGCGAGCTCAGAATCGACTTCGACGGGACCGAGGACCCCTCGGATCGCACCCACGTGAACATCGGATCGGGCGACTGCTACGGGGAGCTGGCCTTCGTCACCAGGAGGCTGGTCCAGGGCCGGCTGATCGCGCTGCGCCCGTCCACGGTGCTGTTCTTCCACCGCCGGGAGTTCGACGAGCTGTTCCGCACCTCCGCGTCGTTCCGGCGCGGTGTGCTCCGCGGCTGGGAGACCCTGTCGGGCCAGCTGCAGCTGCCCGGCACCGGTACGGCACGCGCGCACACCGCGCGCCTCTTCCCGAAACCGTCGGCCGAGCTGGTCGTGCTGGAGACCGGCGCCGGCGAGGAGCCGGTGGCCACCGACGGGCTGACCGCACTGCTGGCCATGGCCGTCGCGGAGGACTTCAAGGAGGACGACGTCCTGCTCGTCCGCCAGGCACGGCCGGACGAGCCGGTCACCAACCGGGTCGAGCGAGTTGGCCAGCTCCGTGTGCTGGCCATCCGCCCCGGCACGCTGGCCTCCGCGCTGGCCCGGCGGGCGTATCGGTACGACTACGTGTTCGTGCAGACCGGTGAGGGCGCGGCCGGACGTGCGGACCTGGAGCCATACTGCGACCGCATCTCCCGGGTGAGGTTGTGGCGACACTCGCCCACCATCGACCAGACCTCCGACCGGACCACGCCCCAGGTCCTGGAGACCGTGTTGCTGGCGGACCGCGGCACACCGCGCCCCTCCCGCCGGTTCTGGGGGAGGGACACCGACCTCTCCGAGGGAACCGGGCTGGACCGCGGCACCCCCCGCCTCGAGAACCGGCTGGTGCTGGATCCGGCTGCGGTGGAGACGGCCTGGCGGCGGCTGGGCCCGCGGGGCATCGCCGACATCCGCTCGGCCAACGGCGCGACCGTGTCCCGCTGGGCCCGCTCCCTCACCGGCCGCTGTGTGGGCCTGGCCCTGGGTGGCGGAGGCGCCTGGGGGTACGCGCACGTGGCCCTGATCCGCGCACTGCACGGCAAGGGCGTACCGATCGACGTGATCAGCAGCGCGAGCTTCGGCTCGGTGGTGGGGGCGTACTACTCGGTGCTCGGGCGGGACGGGCTCGACCTGCTCGTCGAGCGCGGCCGGCGCCTGGGGTACATCTCCCGGGTCTCCATGGTGACGACGCGTCTGCTCGAGGAGCAGCTCGCCCGGGACCTGGGGGACGTGCGGCTCGAGCAGACACCCATCCTGTTCCACCCGTTCGCCACCAACCTGTCCACCCGCCGGGGCGCGGCCTTCAACCGCGGCCGTGTGGCCCGCGCCGTCCGGGCCAGCAGCTCCGCGCCCGGGGTGTTCGGGCCCACCATCGTGCCCCTGCAGGGACGGTACGTGGACGGCTGCATCGTGGACAACGTGCCCACCGTGGTGCTGTACGGGCGCAGCGCCCTGGTACGCATCGCGGCCAACATCTACCCCCCACCCGGCGAGCGTCCGGCCACGGAATCACGAGTGGGCGTGCGCTTGACGCAGGTCAATCCGCTAGCCCGGATCATCGACGCGGGCGCGAGCGGCTCGCTGATGCTGCACTTCGACGGCGTGCGCGAGGCCGCGTCGGCCACGGTGCACTACGATGTGAAGGATCCCCACGGTACGAGCCCACTGATGACGGCCTCGGAGTTCGGCAATGCCCGGCAGATCCTCGAGTGGGCGAACGAGGACGACGCGCTCATGCGGGCCGCGGAGGACGCCAGACTGCAGTGGCAGGACATCTCCGGAATGGAAGAGGAGAACCCATGATCGGCGTACGCATCCTCGGCACGGCCAGCCTGCTCCCCGGCCCCCAGGTGCGCACGGTCGACCTCGCCGCCGAGGTCCTCCCGGACAGGGACCCCGGGTACGTGGTCAGCCGCACCGGCATCGAGACCCGCCACTGGAGTGACCCGGACACGCCGCTGGCCGTGTACGCGGCCGACGCCCTCGGCCGCGCCATCGACGAGGCCGGCCTGCAGCCCACGGACCTGCGCCGCATCGTGGTGGCCAACTGCACGGGCGCGGAGCTCGCGTTCCCGGCGATCAGCAACGCCATCTGCGCGGAGCTCGGCCTGCAGGGATCGTGCGACACCATGGCGATCAACAACGCCTGCTGCGGGTTCATGACCTCCTTCGACGTGGCCGCACGCTCCGTGGCGACCGGCCTCGCCCCGGTCGGCGTGGTGGCCGTGGAGCTGTGCTCGCGCCACATCACGCCAGAGGGCCCGCGCCCCTACCTCGTGTTCGCCGACGCGGTCGGCGCCGCCGTGCTCGGCGAGGGGCGGCCGGGCGAGGGGGTGCTGGCGTCGTTCCTGGCCAACGACGGCACCATGCCGGGCAACGCGGTGCTGGCCAACCCCACGCTCACGCGCAAGCCCGAGTACATCGAGTTCCCCTCGTCGTCCCGGGAGATGACCCGGCTCGCCATCGGCCGGCTGCAATACGCCGCCGACACCACGCTGGCCGAGGCGGGCATGGAGCTCGACGACGTGCAGTGGGTGCTGCCCCACCAGCCCAACGGCTCCATGCTCGACGCCGTCGTCGAGGCCATGGGCATCGACCGGGATCGGATCGTGAAGATCGTCGACGAGATCGGCAGCCCTGGCTCTCCCTGCATCGCCATCAGCCTCGACCGGCTGTTGCACACGCGGCCGGTGAAGCCGGGTGACCACATCCTGATGGTCGGCGTGGGCTCGGGGGTGTCGTACGGCGCGATCCTGCTGCGGGTGGGCAGATGAGCAGCCCGAACATCCCGCTGCTGACGTACCTCACGGCCTGGCGGTTCTACCGCCGCTGGTTCCGCTACGAGACCGAGGGGTTCGACAACCTGGTCACGGACCGGGCCGCCCTGGTGGTGGGCTACCACGGCCGGGCGTTCGCCTGGGACATGCTGATCCTGGCCGTGGAGATGCACGAGCGCATGGGCTACATGCCCCACGGCGTGGTGCACGGCGCGGTGGAGACCAATCCCCTGATGCAGTGGGTCTCCGACGGACTCGGCTGGGTCACCGGCGACGGCCCCGGCATCGAGCGGGCCGTGGAGCAGGGCGAGCACGTGGTGGTGGTACCGGGCGGCACGCGCGAGGCGTGCCGCAGCGCCCTGGACCGCTACCGGGTCGAGTGGGGGCACCGCACAGGGTTCGTGCGCCTGGCGCTCAAGTACGACATGCCGATCATCCCGGTGGGCGCGACCGGCGTGGACGACACCTACATCGGCCTCAACGACGGATACGCGTGGGGCAAGCGGCTGCGCGTGCCCGCCCGGTTGCCATTCTGGCTGGGCGTGGGGCCGCTGGGGCTGTGGCCGCTGTCGCCGCCCTTCCCGGTCAAGATCCGCCAGCGGATCGGCGCTCCGATCGATCTGCAGGACGGTGGCCCGATCGACCCCACCGACCGCGAGGCGCTGCTCGACTGCCAGCGCAGGGTCAAGAGCGCGGTCCAGGATTTGATCGACGGACTGCGCGCCTGATCACTCCCAGCTAGTCCGGCATGTGCAGTCCCCACACGCCGCCGACCTCGCGCCAGACGATCTGCTCACGGTCCAGCCCGTGCTGCAAGAGCATCGGCAAGGTCACCCAGGTCGCCAGGGGATTCTCCACGGCTATACGCTGGAAGAAGTCGTCGGTAAAAGAGGGGACGACGACCAGCAACAGGTCCATGTCGTGCTGCACGACGGCGTCCCACAGCGCTCGCTCGGCGGCCTGCTGCGTGCTGCGGTCCGGCATCCCGAGCAGGGGGATGGCTGTTCCCTCCCCTTCGAGCACGCTCTCGCCACGGCAGCTCGCCTCGCACCCCAGCACCACGTGCCAGCCCGCCGCGACCATCGTGTCCTGGGTCTCGACCGAGGCGTTGGCCACGGCCTCGTTGACGAGAGTCACGTCCGCATAGGTCCGCTCGTCGCACATGCCCGACAGGGTCCCGCCCAGGTCCGCGGGATCGTCCAGCCCGGACACCGGCGGCAGGTGCAGGTTCGGACCGCAGGTCTCCAGCGGCCAGGGTTCGTCCGGCGTCCACGCCAGGGCCGGTACAGGGGGCGCCGGGAAGCCCTCGCAGGCCAGCAGGCCCGCCTCCTGCAGATCACCGTTGCCAGGCCCGCGAAGGGTCTCGGAGTACGCCATCGCAAGGTAGAGCTGGCGCGACTCCGCCGACGCCCGTGCGCTGGCCTCCAGCCCGTGGGACAGGCACCGCCGCTGCCTCGAATAGAGGAACTCGGTGAGCGCCTCCTCACCGGCGCGCTCCACGTCCACGGCCCAGCCCGTGCCGGCGATCGTACCCACCGACACCGTCGTGGACGCCCGGCACTGCACCAGCTCGAATGACTCCTCGGCCAGTTCCACGGGTTGGGCTGCTGACAACCCAGGATCGGAGCGGCCGACACAGGACTCCAGCTCGTCCAGGGCGCTGCCGACGGCCTCCCACCAGATGTGGGCCTTGTCCTCGGCGCTGGCGTGCGCCACGGCCTCGTACATGGCCCGGCGTGTCGCGTCGTAGGCTCCCATGCAGGCGCGGCGACGCGCCGTCTCGACCGCCACGGTCGGGTCGGCCCGGGTCACGTCCACGGCATCGCCAGCGGGCCACCGGGCCGTCCAGGCGGATGCGGCGCTACCAGGAGAGACCGCCTTGCAGGGTCCCTGCTCGACCTGTACGCCGGGCACGGCCAGCGGATCGTCCGGGAGCGCCGCTGCCAGCCGCGATCGAGCCCGTTCGTGGTCGGCCGGATCGTCCCAGAACGCCCAGGCCCACACATCCTGGGTGAATCGCTCACCCGCCACGATGCGAGCCCAGCGCAAGGCCTGGGCTCGCGCGACCGCCTCGTCTGCACCCCAGCCATGCACGGTGAACTCGACGTCGCCCGGACCGCTGACGTCAGCGGCGCAACGCTGCATGCGCGCGCCGCGCTTCGCCTGGGCCGAGGTCGCTGTGAGCAGCACGAGCGCTGCGAGACAGATGGGGAGGAACCGTCGCATCAGCGCACCTCCTCGGGGGTCACCGGGTGGGGATCGTCCTCGAGGGTGGCCTTCCAGATCGCCACCTCGCCGTCCCCGTCGAGGTCGCATTCGGCCGTGATCTCGAAGTTCATGGTCCGGTCGTCGACCACCACGCCGAAACGGCAGGCGGTCGCGCCGTCCGGTTCCCAGCCCAGCTGCATGAAGTCGCGGTACCCGCCGCCCTCGAACGGCACCTTCTCCCCACCGGCGGGGACCTCGGCCGGCGTTGGGGAGCAGGGGACGTACTCGTCGAACGCCGCGTGATAGGCCCGCTCCGCGGTGCGGATGCCGAGCATGGATCCGTACGGCTCGCTCTGCCGACGCTCCCGCTCCGCGGCCTCGGGGTCGATGCAGTGCATGAACGCGTCGAGCGTCTCGGCTCCGCCCGCGCATTCGAGGACCATCCGGTCGTCCTCGTACGCGCGGTCGTCGACGTCGGCCGTTACGAGCTCGCAGTCCGCGAGGTAGCGCTCCCTGGCGCGCGCGCGCTGAGCGTCGTCCATCCGCGCCACGGCATCGGCGTAGGCTGGGATCTGCGACATCAAGGCCACGTAGTGCTCGTACCAGGCCTCGCACCCGGTCTGCCCGGGCTCCTCCGCCTCGACCGTGGACGCGAGCCCCACCAGCGCCAGGGTGGCAACCAGAGCTACGATCCGCGTTCGCATGTAGACCCTCCCTGGGCCGCGCCGCGTGCGGCCCGTGTGACCCCGACACTTTCGCGCTACGATCGCGAACCATGCAAGCCCTCCCCCACCGAATCCCGCTCCCGATCGTGGCGATGGCCATGCTCCTCGCGGGCTGCCCCACCGAGGAGATCATCGACGATCCCCCGGCCGACGACGACGGCCCGTACACCGAGATCGAGCTCGAGGCCACGGACGGCTACCTCGCGCGCAAGGCCGAGTACCTGGAGTACTGCGACGCGGCCAACGGCCCGGGTGAGGGCGGGCTGTACGGCCAGGTCTGCCGCATCGCCATGGGCCACGAGGTGGACCCCGAGCCCATCGCCGAGTCGTGCGAGCCGGTGAACGCCCGGGAGGACACCGCCGACTTCAAGGTCGCGGCCCTGGTGCGCATGCTGTACCTCGACCGCGCCAACCCGACCCTCGACGCGGACAGCAAGGCGCTGATCGAACAGACCGTGCTCGACTTCAAGTACTGGATCGACGAGCCGGGCTCCGACCAGATGTGCTACTGGACCGAGAACCACCAGGGCCTGTTCCACAGCAACGAGCTGCTCGCCGGCCAGCTGTTCCCCGACCAGGTGTTCACCAACGACGGCACGACCGGCGCCGAGCACGCGGAGCACGCTGCGGCCCTGGCCGAGCGGTGGCTGGACTTCCGCGGCCGGTTCGGGTTCTCGGAGTGGCATTCCAACGTGTACTTCAACGAGGACCTGCCCGCGGCCGCCAACCTCGCGGAGTTCGCCGAGGACGAGGCCATCCGCACCAAGGCCGCGGCCGTGCTCGACCTGATGGCCCTGGACATGGCCACCAACTACTACCAGGGCAAGTTCGCCACCGTGCACGGCCGGACCTACGAGTCCAAGTTCCTCGACGGGCTGAGCGACTCCACGTCCGAGGCGGCCTGGATGATGCTCGGCCTGGGCGAGTACACCTCGTCGGGCAACTTCTCGGCCACCTTCCTCGCCACGTCGGATCGTTACTGGATCCCCGGCGTGCTGGAGGACATCGCAGCCGAGGCCGCGCCGTCCCTCGAACACCGCCAGAGCGACGGCATCGACGTGGCAGACGGACCCGACTGGGGCGTGGGCTACGAGGACCAGGACGACATCATCTTCTGGGCCGGCATGTCCGCGCTGGTCGCCCCGGAGGTGATCGAGGGCACCTACGCCATGGTCGAGGATCTCGACCTGTGGGACGGGTTCCTCTTCGGAGACCTGCCCGACGAGCTGATGGACATCCTCGACATGGCCATCGCCAACGACACGCTGGACGACCTCGCCACCGAACTCGAGCCCCTGTCCCGGGGCATCGCCCTGGAGAACATGAACACCTACGTCTTTCGCACGCCCCACTACCAGCTCGCCGGCGGCCAGGACTACAACCCCTCGTACTGGTCGTCCCAGACCCAGATGTGGCAGGCCACGCTCGACGACGAGGCCTACGTGTTCACCTCCTTCCCCTCGGATCTCGGCGACGCGGCGGGCGACCAGGAGATCGCCGGCCAGTGGATCGGCAGCTGGCTGCCCCGCGTGACCCTGGCGAAGAACGTCGGCGTGATCCAGTACCGCAAGCAGGACGTGCCGCTCGCCGAGACGTTCTTCTCCTCGGACCACACGCACGCCTACTTCCCGAAGGCGCGCTTCGACGAGGTGGTGGAGGAGCCGCCCTGGATCATGGGTCGCAGGGGCGACGGCTACGTGGCCCTGTACTCGGCCAACCCCACGGCGTGGTCCGAGGACAACGACTACGAGCTCGACGCCGAGGGCGAGACCAACGTGTGGATCGTGGAGCTGGGCAGCGCGGACGAGCACGGCTCCTTCGATGCCTTCGTCGAGGCGATCGCCGCCGCGGACGTGGAGGTGGGCGACAGCGTCACGTACGCCTCCCCGTCCCTGGGCACGGTGACCGTGGACTGGGACGGGACCATGACCGTGGGCGGTGACCCGGTCGACCTCGGCCCCTACCCCCGCTGGTCCAACACCTATGCCGAGGTCGAGTTCGGCGATCCCGTGACGAACGTCGACCTCGGCGACCTGCGCCTGCAGCTGGACTTCGAGCAGGGCCGGCGCCGGCTGCTGCAGTACACAGCGGACGAGTAGTCCACTCCGGAGCGACCCATGCCCACGACGCCATCAGCAGCCCAGGACCCCCTCGCGATCCGCGAGACCCTCGTC
>CAZXHG010000237.1:0-15030 GCA_964639985.1 uncultured Rickettsiales bacterium | reverse complement strand
GGCCAGCGCAGTCCTCAGACTGCGTCGAGGCGCCTTTCCCCGAAGACTGCTAGGAGCCCCCGGTCCTCCTCAGAACCCCCGCTCCGCCAGCGCCCGCTCGACGACCGCCCGGTCCGCGTTCGCGCCGGCCAGCCAGCGGTCGGCCTTGGCCGCAGCCCGGCGCCACTCGTCGCGGCGGTCGGCGGCCTCCCGCTGCAGGGTGCGCAGCGCCGCCACCGTGGCCACGACCGCCTCGTCCAGATCCATCCCGCCGGCGATCGCGCGCACCTCGTCAAGGGGGACGCCGGTCAAGGCGGCCAGCCGCTGATCGACCGGGAACGACCCGTCGGCGCGCTGCAGCAGCAACAGGTCCAGGTGCAGGTCGCCGGAGCCCAGGTCGTCCTCGCACGCCTCGCAGGCCATCTCCTCGAAGGCCGACGCGGCGTCGAAGCCGTGCATCCTCGCGGACTCGCGGCGGGCCCTGGAGCGGGCCGGGCGCGCGGCGAAGTCCACGGCGCCGCGGATCGAGTCGGCCAGGCCGCCGAACGCGGAGCGCTTCGCCCTGACCTGGGCGGCCATGGGCGGGCTCGCGGGGGACGGCATCACCGGGCCGGCCGCGGCCATGGGCGTGGGCATGATCGGCCGCTGCCGGGGGACCGCCCCCCAGCCGGTGGTCAGTGCCACCGGGACGCGCCGCAGCTCGGCCTGCTCCCGGGTCCGGTCGGCCTCGTCGCGCACCTCAACGGCCACGAACGAGGTCCTGGACGACACCAGCCCGTGACGCAGGGCCAGCGCCAGGATCTCGTCGCTCCTGCGCTGCTCGCGGCGACCGCGCTGGTTGGATCCCCGCGGGGACGCGCCGGCGGCGTCGCCCTCCTCGAGCTCCCGTATCCGCTCGCGGGCCCACAACGTGGCCGCTAGGTCCCCCATCTCGGCCTCGCCGTCGAGGACCGCCTCGGCGCGCAGCGCGCCCGCCGCCGACTCGCCGCAGAGGACCACGGACGCGGGCGTGCCGCGCCTCACGCGCAGCAGCAGGGTCAGCGCGTCGCCGTCGAACACCGGCGGCACCTCCCGGTTGGCCAGCTCCACGTCGGCGCCCTCGCAATCGACCCGCACGCCGGTCAGCGGTGGGCTGGCGATCCGGTTGAACTGCCGCAGCACCTTGGGTTCCACCCGCTCGCCGGGGTGGATGAACTCCGCCGCGCCGCGGCTGGCGCGGGCCACCCCGCGCACCAGGTACTCGCTGGCGCCGGCGCCGATGCCGAAGGTGAAGATCCGGACGGTGTCCCGGTGCTCGCGGGCCAGCGCCACCACCTCGGGCTCGTTGGCCACCTGGCCGTCGGTGAGCAGGATGACCTGCCGCTGCGCTAGACCCTCCCGGGCCACGATCGACCGCAGCGGCCGCAGGATCTCGGTGCCACCCAGGTCGGCGCGCATGGCGCCGGCGTAGCGATCCGCTTCGGCCAGGGTGGTGTTTCCGTAGACCTGCGATGTGGGCCACAGCTGCTCGTGGCTCGACCCGAAGCGCACCACATTGAACGCCGCGCCCGGAGACAGGGAGCGCAGGCACAGCCGCAGCGCGCGCCGCGCCTCGTCCATGCTGCTGCCCCCCATGGACCCGGAGCAGTCCACCAGGAAGATGGTCTCGCTGTCCGCGGGCGCGGTCTCCTCCAGGGCCGGCAGCAGGGTGACCACCGCGGTCAGGGTGCCGTCCTGCTCCCGCTGCAGCAGCGCGGCGGGGCGATCCGCGGCCTCTGAGCGCAGCAGCAGCACGAAGTCGCGATCCATGGCGTGCTCGCGCGAGGCGAAGCGTACGCGCGCGGTGTCCCCGTCCACCTCCACCTCGACCGGGTGGGAGGGGCTGGCCACCGAACGGATCGTCGTGCCCATGCGCGCCTCCACCTCGACCTGCACGCCGTAGGGCACCTGCAGGGCCACCGGCGGCGTCACGCGCTCCCACTCGGGCTGCCCCACCACGGGCGCGTCCACCACGTGCTCGGGCACGTAGCGCGGCGAGATGGTGGTCGGCAGGGCGAACCGCATCGCGTCGTCCTCCCGGTGCAGGTGCGAGACATAGGTGATCGCGAGCACCACCTCGGCGCCCGGCTCGAGGTTGCCCACCGACACGGTGAACACGTCGGGCCGCTCCTGCTCCAGCAGGAACGCCCCGTCCCCGTCCATCATCGCGTCGTCGTAGCGCTCGAAGGCCTTCTCCTTCTCCTCGACCGCGCCCTGGATGAGCCGGTCGCCGACGCGGGCCACGAATCCGCACACGGCACTGCCCTCGGGCAGGGGGAAGACGTACACCGCCTCCACCGGCCGGTCCTCGGTGTTGCGGTAGCGTTGAAGGACGCGCACGCGGGCCGCGCCCAGCCGTAGCGAGGCCTCGACCTTCACGCCCTGCAGCGGGATCGCGCCGTCATCGCTCATCAGTCCGGTTCGGGTGTCATCGCTCATCGTCGTCCTCCTTCGTTCCCTCTCCGGGCGCCCCCGGTTCGTGCATGGTCTGGCTGCCGAGGATGCGCGACACCGCCTCCCTCAGCTCGCGCGCCGCCTGCGGTCCGGGCAGCTCCTGGTCCGCGGCCAGGTGGAGCTCGACGCCGTCGGCCAGCTCGATGCGGACCCATGCGCTGGCGCGGCTCTGCCGGGCTTGCCGGCGCACGGTCGGCGCCGGCCGGGCCGGCGGGGGCGGCGGTGTCGAGATTCCGTCCAGCGCCGCATGGATCTCGTCCAGCGAGCTGCCCTGCTCCTGCAGGGTGCGGATGCGCAGCAGCTGCTGCAGGTGACGGTCGTCGTAGTGACCGCCGCGTCCCCGTCCCAGGGGTGCGGGCAGCAGATCTCGCTGCACGTAGTACCGCACGGTGCGCCGCGATACGCCGCCCAGCCGGGCCAGCTCGCCGATGGTGTACCTGGGTTCTCGTTCGCTCATGACAGTTTGAATATGACACCAACTGTCACATTGTCAACTGTCGAATTACGATCGCGCAGCTTCGCTATACTCCGCGCCGGGGAATGCCATGGGGCAAACGACGGCCATCACCTGTGTCTGTGCGCTACTGGCGCTGCTCGTCACCGCTCCGGCTGCGGCCGAGGAGCGCACGGTCGTGGCCCTGTGCCCGGACGTGGGCGAGGATCCGGACGTGTTCGTGGTGCGGGATGGCCGCAGGAGCATCGCCTGGCGCCTGGCCGCGGCCGGGTACGACGTGGAGCGCGTGGACCCCTGGAGCGGCGCTCCGGCCGACGAGCGGGGCTTCGACGCCGTGGTCGAGGAGGTCTACCCCGCGCTGGTCCGCACGTTGCAGCGCAGGGGGCCGGTGATCTGGGTCGGCCACGGGCTGTGCGGGCTGCTGCCCGCGGCCGCGGCCGCAACGGGCGATGCCCCCGTGCTGGCCGGGTGGGCTTCGGTCGGGACCCGCATGGACTACCGCCAGCAGCCTCCGTCCGTGGCCGCCTGGCTCGACGCGTGGGCCGCGGGAGCGGCGCCGTCCGCCGACACCGAGGCCCGCACGCTGTTGACCGGCGTGCTCACGGATCCGCGGCCGGGCAGCTCCAGTCGGGCGGACGTGGCCGCGCTGTTCGGTGACCGGGTGGCCCGTCCGCCACCCGCCGCGGTCGTGCAGGATCTGCAGCGGTGGTACGCGGAGGGGCGCGCCGTCGACCGGCGTGGCGAGGTGGACTACCTGCTCGGCCTGCACCGCGTCGACGGGCCCGCGCTGCTGGTCGCGGGCTGTTCGGATCCGGTGGCGCCACCCGAGGACGTGCTGCCCGCGCTCGACACGATGACGTGTGACGTGCGCTACCGCATGCTGTCCAGGATCAACGGTCACGGCGAGGAGTTCGGTCACGTGGGCATGCTGCTGTCCCGGGCCGCGCCCCGCGGCCTGGACCGCGTGCTGCTGTCGTGGCTCGCTGGCGTGGAGCGGCTGCCGTGACGCCCCGGGGACTGCTGGTGCTCGTCGCGCTGGTGCTCGCGACCGGGTGCGCCACCACGCGGATGGCGACCACGGAGCGGCTCGATCACTTCCACGACATGGTCACCGCGGACGATGGCTGGCAGGTGGCCCTGTTCCACGTGCCTCCCGCGGTCGGCCCCGAGGCCGGCGCGCACGTGGGGACCCCGGTGCTGCTGGCCCACGGCACGTGCGTGAACCGGACCAACTTCATGCTCGAGGGATCGGATCTGGCCCGCTACCTGTCCGAGCAGGGCTTCGACGTGTGGCTCACCGAGTACCGCGGGGACCGCAGCTCCCGATCACCGGACCGGCGCGCCTGGCGGGAGGCGGACTGGGACGCGGACGACATGGCGTACGTGGACATGCCGGCCGTGCTCGACCGGGTGAAGGCCGAGACGGGCCGCGACCAGGTGTTCTGGATCGGCCACTCCCTGGGGGGCGTGCTGGGTTACATGGTGGCCCAGGGTCCGCGCGCGGACGACATCGCCGGGCTGGTCGCCTTCGGTTCACCGGGCGCGTTCGTGCACCCCAACGACCTCGCCGAGTTCACCTGGCGCCACCGCCGGCTCCTGCCCGCCGGCCAGCTGCCGACCCGGCCGCTGTCGCAGCTGCTGCTGCCCGCGCTGCGCGCACACCCCCGGTCCTACCTGGTCCACGCGATCACCAATACGGACAACGCCGATCCGGGGCGCCTGCAGCGCTTCGTGTGGCCGGGCATGGAGAACACCGGGCGGGGCCTGGCCCGCCAGTACCTGCGCTGGATCGAGGGCTCGCACCTGGTCAGCCGCGACGGCAGCGTGGACTACAGCGAGGGCCTGGCCGACATCCGGGTGCCCACGCTGCTGGTCGCCGGCCGTGTGGACCACGTGGTGCCGGTGTGGACCGTGCGCTTCGCCCACGAGCACCTGGGCAGCGAGGACCGCACGCTGATCGTGCTGGGGGAGGGGTGGGGCACGGAGCACGACTACGGCCACGGCGACCTCGTGGTCGGGGATCGCGCCGTGGAGGAGGTGTTCCCCCGTATCGCGCGGTGGCTGCGGGTGCGCGCAGAGGAAGCGGCGGACCGTGACACCCGCGCACGCGTCCCCTAGAATGCGCATGCACCGCCGTGGGACCGGACGAGGGGAGCGGCGAACGATCCTGGGCAGACGATGAGCCGATTCGAACGCTGGACCCTGGGCGAGCAAGGCCGCGCCAAGCGCGACGGGCCCACCCGGGTGGAGATCGATACCAAGGAAACCCGTGCGCCCAACGCCGGCGCCTGCGTGGGAGCCACCCTCACGCTGCTGCACGGCACGGCCTCCCGTCAGCTGTTCTACGTGGACGCGACCGGCGGTACGCTGGGCCGCGGAGAGGAGGCCGATTTCCGGCTGACCAACTCCACGGTGTCGCGGCTGCACGCACGGCTCAGCCTGCGCGACGGAGACCTGTGGCTCGAGGATCTCGGCAGCACCAACGGCACGTTCGTGGAGGCCGAGGCCGTGATCGGCGAGCGCCGCCTGCCCACGAGCTGCCGCCTGCGGCTGGGCCTGCACACGGTGATGCAGCTCGTGGCCGTGGACGACTCGGGCGCGGACGCCTACCAGAGGCTGCAGCGGGCCATGTTCATCGACACGCTCACCGGCGCGGGCAATCGCCGCTTCCTCAACCGTCGCCTCGAGGAGGAGCTGTCCTACGGGATCCGGCACAACGAGGAGGTGGGGGTCCTGCTGCTGGATCTCGACCACTTCAAGCGGGTCAACGACACGTGGGGCCACACCGTGGGGGACCGGGTGCTGGCCGAGGTCAGCCGCATCATCGAGGACGCGGTCCGCATGGAGGACTCGCTGTATCGCTACGGTGGCGAGGAGTTCTGCGTGCTGGTGCGGGGCGTGGACCGCGGCGGCCTCGAGCGCATGGCCGAGCGCATCCGCAGCGCGGTGGAGCGGTTCGAGCTCGGCGTGGGCGACGACGTGATCCGGTGCACCCTCAGCATCGGCGTGGCCTGCGTGATGCCCGAGGAGGCGGACGATCCGATCACCCTGACCGAGACCATGGGCAACGGCGACGATGCGGGCCGCCACCGGGTGATCATGCTCGCCGACCAGGCGCTGTACCAGGCCAAGGAGGCGGGCCGCAACATGGTGGTGCTGCACACCACCTCCAGCTGATGGCCTACTCCTCCCAGATCTGCCGGGCCGCCCCCCACGCCTGCAGCACCAGCAGCACGGCCGCGTCGAGGGTGTACAGGTCCATGTTGATCACCAGGTCGTAGTTCGTGTCCTCGTCGATGTCCGCGTCGAAGAAGTGGTGGATGAAGGCCGCCCGGTCGGCGTCGCCCTTGCGCACCGCCTCCATGGCCGCGGCAGGCTCGAGGTCCAGCATCCGGGCGAGGTAGTCGGCCCGGATCTCCGGCGGGGCCACGATACGCACGCGCAGGCAGCGCTCCCGCGGCAGGATGAAGTTGGCGCCCCGGCCCAGCACCACGCCCCCGTCCGTGGTGTCGATCTCGCCCATGGCCCGGCCGAGCACGTCGCGGTAACGGTCCGGCGGCAGGTCCAGGTGTCGCAGGGTGCCCTCGTCCACCGCGTAGTCGTGGGCCTCGTCGTGGCGGCCGTTGAGCATCTGGGCGATGTGCCGCAGCCCGTCCCAGTCGTAGAACGGCAGGTCCAGGATCTGGGCGATACGGGCCGCGATCAGCCGGCCGCCGCTGCCCACCTGGCGGGAGAACGTCAGCGTGTGCAGGTCGATGGCCCGCGCCGGGCGGCGCAGGGACTCCACCCGGCGCCAGGCGTCGAGGCGCTGCAGCAGGGTACGCTCGAGATCGGGATCGTGGCGGGTCATGGTCGGCTACCGCCGCGCCCGCAGGAAGATCTGCAGCACGTACCAGAAGAGCAGGGCCACCGAGGCGAACAGCTGCAGGGCGGCGCCCACGTAGCGGTTCTCCGGGTAGTCCCGGAGGATCTTGGAGGTGTCGTACAGGATCGAACCCCCGGCCAGGGCCACCATGCCCACGGCGAACGCCATGCCCAGGTCGAACCCGAACAGCACGCCGGCCACGATCAGCAGCAGGGCAACGATGCCGCCCCACATGATGAACGGCCGCAGGAACGAGAAGTCCTTGCGGGTGATGAAGGCCACGCCGGTCAGGGCGGTGAAGCCGACCAGGGTGACCGCGCCCGCCGCCTCGGTGGTGCCGGGGGCGTAGAACTCGGCCACGTACAGCAGGGGCACGAAGATGATCGCTTCGGCCAGCACGAAGCCCGCCAGGGCGAGGTACTGCATCGGCAGCGAGTCCGAGCCGTGCGCGACCCGGGTGGCCAGCCAGCTGACCACCACGAACCCTCCGAGCACGAGCAGCCAGTTCACGCTCAGCATGGCCTTGGCCATCACGTCGGCCAGGCCGGTCATGAACAGCACCACCTCGATGCCGACGAAGCCGAGGATGGCCGCGAACAGGTGCGCGTAGGTGCGGACGATGAAGCGTGCGCGCGCGTCCACGTCGAGCGCGCCCACCGGGATGGCGGTGTCGAGGTTCTGCAGGGCCATGGTGCTCCCTCCGGGGTCGGGGTCAGGTACCCAACGTAGGCATGTGTGGTCGGGGTGCAACCGGAGAATGGATGGGATCAGAGGAAAGGGGTCAAGAGGAAAGGGGTCAAGTCGCGACTTGTGTACTTTTCAGGGCCAAAGTATACAAGTCGCGACTTGACCCCTGGCGTTCTCACCCCTTTGGGACAGGGTACACTGATGGGCAGCGACATCAGGTAGGGGGTGAACGGTGCGGGCAGGTCTTCTCCACGTGTTCGGGGCGCTGGCCGCGACGATGTCGGCCGTCCCGGCCGCCGCGATCGATGTGGGCCTGCCCTACGGCTACTACTACTCCGAGGACGTGGAGGACCTGCTCGGGGCCCAGGCCGACATCGACGTGGGCCAGTTCTACTCCTGCAACCTGACCTCCCTCGACGACTACGACGCGATCATCCTGTACGGCAACGGCAACTGCTGGAGCGACGAGGACTTCGAGGACTACGTGGCCGCGGGTGGCGGCGTGATCGGCACGCCGTGGGCGTTCAACAACGGCGCGGACAGCTACAGCTTCTTCCCCTACTCGGTGACTGGTACGGCGCCGGTGTTCGCCCAGCCACTGGATCCGGTGGTCGTGGACGCGGCAGACGGCATGCTCGCCGGCGTCACCTTCGTGCCCGGCGACGTGGTGGCGTGGGAGGACTACGTCGGCGTGACCCTCGATGCCTCGACCGTCGTGCCGGCCACCCACGCGGACGGCGACCCGCTGGTCGCGTACGGGTACCAGGGGATCGGCCGCATCGTGTACCTCGACCTGCAGTACCTGACCTCGGACTGCGACCGGGCCTCGTCGTACGCCTGGGGCCAGCAGCTGCTGCTCAACGCGGTGTACTGGGCCTCGGGCCAGGACTTCTGCCAGGGCGTGGACGGCGACGCCGACGGCTTCACCGACTGCGACGGGGACTGCGATGACGGCGATCCTGCGATCCACCCGGGGGCAGCCGAGGTCTGCGACGACGGCGTGGACTCCAACTGCGACGGCCAGGCGGACGAGACCGCGGACGACGACGGCGACGGGTACTCCAACTGCGACGGCGACTGCGACGACGCCGAGCCGGACGCGTGGCCGGGCAACGCCGAGGTCTGCGACGGGGTGGACAACGACTGTGACGGCTGGGCGGACGACGGGTTCCCCGACGCCACGGACCAGGACCACGACGGGCAGATGGGCTGCGAGGGGGACTGCGACGACACCAACCCCGCCACGTACCTCGGCGCCACCGAGGCCTGCGACGGGCTGGACAACGACTGCGACGGCAGCCCGGCCGGGTTCGAGGGGGACGTGGACGGGGACGGATACCTGAGCTGCGAGGAGTGCGACGACTACGACGCCACGGTGTACCCGGGCGCGGACGACGCGTGTGACGACGGTGTGGACTCGGACTGCCTCGACGACCTCGACGAGACCGAGGTGGACGACGACGGCGACGGCCTGTCCGAGTGTGGCGGGGACTGCGACGACGACGATCCGGCCGTGCACCCGGACGCGGTCGAGATCTGCAACGACGGCGTGGACGACGACTGCAACCCCCAGACCTTCGAGGACGTGGACCTGGATGGGGACGGCTTCGACCTGTGCGGGGGGGACTGCGACGATGCCGACGCGGACGTGGGGCCCGAGGGCGTCGAGGTCTGCGATGGCAAGGACAACGACTGCAACGGCCTCGTCGACGACGGCCTGGACGCGGACCTGGACGGCTACGACACCTGCGGCGACGACGCCGACTGCGACGACACCGACCCGGACGTGCACCCGGGTGCCCCGGAGATCCCGGACGACGGCGTGGACTCCGACTGCGACGGGTACGAGGCGGTGGGGGACGACGACGACGGTGGTAGCGGGCTCGTGGATGGCGGAGGGTGCGGGTGTGATCTGGTGCACGAGAGCGCCGCTGCGTCGTGGATTGCGATGTGGCTTGCTGCGCTGGTCGTGTTCGGCTGTCGGCAGCGTAGCCGTCGACGGGCTGGCCTCTGGCCCGCTGGGTGGCTACGGGGAAAGGGGAGAACATGACGAAGCGTCTCGTCGGGATCTGGCTCCTGTCCGGTCTGGTGATTGCGACGGCAGGTTGTCCCGCGGACCCGGACGACGACACGGAGGCGCCATCCGACGACGACTCGGGCGACGATGACGCGGTCGACGACGATTCGGGCGACGATGACGTTCAGGTGGACGACCCTTGCGACGAAGCCGAACCGGGAGACCCGTGCTGCGCCGAACCCGGTCCCGTGTTCTACCTGTGCTTCGACCTGACCTGGCCCGGTGTCGAGCCCGTCACCGGCTACTTCACGGACTGGGGTGACTACGGCTACGCCGACATCCAGTTCGTGGCCAGCGACGGTTCGGCGCACAACGTATGGGTGGAGGGGAGTGTTGAGGCGCTGGACCTGGTACCCGACCTCGCGGCAGCGGGGGAGGTCACGGTGGTCCAGACAGGTGGTTGCGACGGCAAGGGGGGATTCTATGCTGCCGTGCTGGTCTACCGCGGCGAGTACCCGGGAGAACTCGTCCTGCTGACCGGGAGCGCGGCCGCCAACGGTCCAGGGGGATGGACCGTAGAGGTCGGGCCGGATACCGACACCTGTCCAGCCCGCCCCGGCGACATGTGCAACGAGTACCTGCACAATCGTCCGGTCGCTCTTGCCCGTGGGGACGAATCGTGGAGCCTCTACCAGGGCGAGTCGGCGACTGCCATGGACGTCGCGATGCGCATCGGATTGGCGCAGTCGGGATCCGGCGAGTACCTCTGTGTAGATGGTGGGGGAACCGAGTACAACAGCTGGATGATCACGCCCATCGACACGAGGTGACCCGTTGGGGTGAGGGACAACCCCTCTGGTTCCGGCCGGAAAGCGGACGCACGTCCAGGGGTGGGGAGACCCCGAAGCCAGTCTCGGAGAGGTAGCGGTGGGTGTCGGGTCCGTCTACGAATCCCAGAGGCAAGGGAAGAGGTCTCGCCGGGCGTCGGGGAGGAAGGGGAGCCGTTGCCGGACCTCGGCCACGTGTTCAGGGGTGATGTCGGCGACGAGGACCGCCTCGTGGCCCTGGTTGGTGGCGAGGACCTCCCCCATGGGGTCGATGATGGCCGAGCAGCCGTCGTAGTCCAGGTCGCCGCCCGTACCCACCCGGTTGACCCCGATGACGTAGCCGAGATTCTCGATGGCCCTCGACACCAGCAGGTGGGTCCAGGCGGTCACGCGGGGGGTGGGCCAGTTGGCGGGCACCACGATCAGGGTCGCCCCGCGGAAGGTCAGGGCGCGGAACAGCTCGGGGAAGCGCAGGTCGTAGCAGACCGCCGCGGCCGTGCCGAAGCCAGCGACGTCGACCACCTCGAGGGAACGACCGCCCTCGATCTTGTGGTCCTCGCCCGCCAGCCCGAAGGGGTGGATCTTGGGCTGGCGCAGCAACAGCCCACCGTCCGGTGCGAACAGCAGGGCCTCGTTGCGCGGCAGGCGCTGCCCCTGCACGGCCACCGTGCCGATCAGGTGCAACCCGTGCTGCCGGGCCTGGTCGGCCATGAAACGCTCGATGGGCCCCCCCTCGGGCTGGGCCAGCTCCTCGGTGTTCATCGAGAACCCGGTGGCGAACATCTCGGGCAGGGCCACGAACTGCGCACCACGCCCGGCGGCCTCGCCGATCAACCGACCGGCCCGCTGCAGGTTGTCGTCCACCTGCTCCCACAGCATGTCCATCTGGACGGCGGCGACGCGCATCAGATCCTCTCCCCCAGCCCGGCCAGCCGCTCGCCGGCCGCGCGCAGCACCTCGCGGCGCTTGCAAAAGGCGAACCGCACCAGGTTTCGCCCCTCGCGGCGGCCCTGGTAGAAGGCCGACACCGGGATGGCGGCCACGCCCACGGCCCCGGGCAGCCAGCGGCAGAACTCGACGTCGTCGTCGAACCCCAGCGGCGTGATGTCCGCCATCGTGTAGTACGTGCCGTCCCGCGGTACGGTGGCGAACCCCGCCCCGTGCAGCGCCTCGTCGAGCACCTGCCGCCGCGCGTCGTACTGCGCGCAGAACTCGAGATAGTACGCGTCACTGCGTTCGATGGCCTGGGCCATGGCGTGCTGCAACGGGGTGGCCGAGGCGAAGGTCACGAACTGGTGGGACATGCGGATCGCTGCGGAGATCGCCGGCCGCGCGATGGCGTAGCCGATCTTCCAGCCGGTCATGGAGAACGTCTTGGCCGTGGACGAGATCGTGATCGTGCGGTCCGCCATGCCGGGCAGCGTCGCCAGGGGCACGTGCGGCACGCCGTAGGTGATGTGCTCGTACACCTCGTCGCAGATCACCAGCGCGTCGAACTCCGCGGCCAGCCGCCCCACGGTGGCCAGCTCGTCCGCGGTGAACACCTTGCCCGTGGGGTTCATCGGTGTGTTGAGCACGATCAGCTTCGTGCGCGGGCCCACCACCCGGCGCAGGGCCTCCTCCTCGACCCCGAAGTCGGGGAACACCAGCGGCACGTACCTCGCAGTGCCCCCGGCCATGGCCACGCACGGCGCGTACGAGTCGTAGGTGGGCTCGAACAGCACCACCTCGTCGCCCGGCTCCACCAGGGCCATGATCGACGAGAACAACGCCTCGGTGGCGCCGGAGAACACGGTCACCTCGGCGTCCGGATCGGGATCCAAGCCGTACAGCCTGTGCGCCTTGCCCGCGATCGCATGGCGCAGCTCGGGGATCCCGTGGCTCGGGGCGTACTGGTTGTGGCCGGCGCGCATGGCGACCGTGGCCGCCTCGATCAGGTGATCCGGACCGTCGAAGTCGGGGAAGCCCTGGGAGAGGTTGATCGCGTCGTGCTGCACGGCCAGCGCGGTGTACTCGGTGAACACCGACACCCCGAACGGCGCCAGGGCGCGCTTGACCGGGATATCCATCGGGCTACCCGCAGCAGTTGCCGGGGCGGATGTCCCCGCGGGCCTCGTGGATCACCTCGTACAGGGTGGAGAAGTCCTCGAGGTTGCGCATCATCTCCTTGATCGTGTGGCCGCGCCGCAGCCGCTCGATGGCCTGGCCGAACATGGGCACCAGCGAGATCACGGTGGTCTTCTCGGCGAGGCGCCTGTCCTTGCGCACGCGGTCGAGGAAGCGCGGGTGGGTGTCGGTGACCACGAGCTCGTCGATGTCCGACTCGTACAGGGCGTCGGTGAAGCTCTTGCCCTTCTTGTCGAACCCGTGCGCGTGGGTGATCGAGCACACCACGTGGCAGGCGCCGGCCAGCTTGGCCGAGTGGGCCGCACCGAACAGGGTCCCGCCCGAGCTGAGCAGGTCGTCGGTGAACCACACCACCTTGTCCTTGACGTCGCCCAGCAGGCCGTGGCTGGCGATCTCGCCGGCCAGCTCCCAGCGGCGGAACTTGTCGTGGTGGGCCAGGCCGATCTTGATCTTCTGCTTGGTCTCGCGGAGGTTCTTGGCCACCGAGTCGGACAGCTCGCGCACGGCCCGGGCGCGGCCCGCGTCCGGCACGCCCAGCACCAGGTCGCCGCCCTCCGGCGCCAGCCCGCAGGTGTCCATCCACTGCCGGTAGCGCCGCACGATGTAGTCCGTCCAGATCGGGCGGGTGCGGAGGTGGTCCAGGGGGATGCGCAGGTGCCCCTCGATCTGGTCGGAATGCAGGTCACAGGTGAGCACCGCGGTCAGGCCGGCGGTCTCCCACAGGCGCGCGACCAGGCGAGAGCTGAGCGACTCGCGGCGCTCGTGGGTCTTGTCCTGGCGGGCGCAGGGGTACTCGGGTGCCACCAGCCGGATGCGGTTGGCGCCCCCGGACAGCCTCGCCGCGTCGATCAGCTGCAGCACGTTGACCATCTCGTAGTTGGTCATGCCGATGCTCCAGATGATGCACACGTCGCGGCCTCGCACGTTCTCCCGGATCTCGACCTTGGTCTCCCCGCTCATCGGGCCGCCGTCGTCCCCGAACTCGATGAACTTCACCGGACACAGGGGGATGTCCAGGTAGCGGGACAGGGCGCGGGCGTAGGGGTCGTTGTGCTTGCCGGCCATCAGGACCAGGTCGCGCTCGATCATCGGGGTCCTCCGGGACGTGCTGGGGGTGGTGGATGGGCAAGAGTACCGGGCCCGACGGTCCGCGTCCATGGGGACGCAAGTTGCCCGCGTGAAGGATTCGCGCGCCCGTTACACTCATCGTGTACAGTGGTCTGCCAGGGGAGTGGTGGCCGGGAGACGCGCATGGATTTCCTCAGCCGGTTGATGGTCCTGTCCTGTTGTGCCCTGCTGGGCCTGGCCTGCCTCGACGGCGGCATCTCGGTGGCGGACGACGACACCATGCCCGGGGACGACGACGACGCCACCACCGACGACGACGACGACGTCACGCCGGACGACGACGACGATGACGACACCACGGCAGGCGACGACGACACCGAGGAGCCCGAGCCGATCATCTACCCGCCGCCGCACGCCAAGATCTTCATCATGTGGGGCTACCCCGCCCACCTCGAGGCCGCGTCCGTGGACGCCTACATGGCCGTGGCCGGGGGCAGCTACAACGGCACGTACTGGACGTGGAGCGATGGCAGTCGCAGCTACGAGCTGCAGTCTTACGACGACGAGAGCGGCTTCATCGAAGGGATCCAGACCCCGGACGCGATCGTGATCTACGCGGGGCACTCCAACTACGGGCTGGGCACCACCTTCTCCGACCTCGAGAACCACAGCGACATCGAGTACGTCGAGACCGTGGACGACTTCTTCAACATCGGCACCGAGCTCGTGGCGATCAACCCGACCTACCTGCTCGAGGAGCAGAAGTACCCCAACCTCGCGCTGCGGGAGACCGACATCCCGGTGAACCCGGCGAACTACGTGGTGCCCTATATCGAGGAGGAGCGGTTCCCCAACGACCAGGGCGTGGCCCCGGGGGACACGTTCGACGTGATCGGCCACGACGGCTACGGATACCCGATCCACTACTACGACGCGAACACGGGGGGCGCGCGCACGATCGTGCGCAACGGCCCCTCCGAGGTCCCGCCCAACCCGCAGTACGACACCATCTTCTTCCGCAGCTGCAGCTCCAGCGGGTACTACATCGAGAACTTCGACCAGGGCGTGTTCTTCTACTCCACGGCCGAGGTGGACTACTCCGCCGCGATCGTCTACCGCTTCGTGAAGGGCATCATCGAGGGGGACAGCTGGAACGAGATCCGTGACACGCTCAACGGCGTGGACCCGATCTACGGCTTCATCGACTTCAACACCTGGCCGACGCCCTAGGGGTCGGCTCGAGCAAGCGCGGGCACGATACGGCATACGCCGGAAAGGGAACGACGATGACGAGGACGCTGCTGGCCATGTTCTCGGCCATGGGACTGCTGCTGAGCACCGGGTGCCCCGGACAGCTCACGATCCACCACGATGACGACGACTCCATGGACGACGACGACGTCACCGACGACGACGATGTCACGGATGACGACGACGACGACGTCACCGACGACGACGACGACGACGACGCCACCGAGGCGGACGACGACGACGACGCGGTCACCGACGACGACGACGACGCCGAGCAGCGGTG
>CAZXHG010000236.1:4398-15073 GCA_964639985.1 uncultured Rickettsiales bacterium | reverse complement strand
CCCCTGGACCAGCCCTGTGGCGAGTCGCCGCCACCGACCATGGTGTTCCCCTACGACATCAACTACAACTACCCGGTGTGGTCCGGGGACGACTCGGACTGTCCGTTCCCCAACACCTTCGATGCCGGCGACCACGTGTACCTCGACTCCACCGACGGCTCGCACTCCCTGACGTACGACCGCGACGTGGACCCGTATTCGGGCATCACCGCGTACTACCTGGACCACAGCATGACGCTGGCGGACTACCACTTCGACCGCCACTACACCATGCGAGCGGACGGCTCGGAAGATCCGACCCAGGTGCCCGCTTTCGACACCAGCGTCGACGAGACCCTGGGGGCCGACCCCGGCGGGGTGATCCTGCACACCATCCCGCTGGACTATGATGTGCTGGCACCGGAGCTGTGCAACAACTTCACCCACGACCCGGCCGAGGATCTGATCGTGGAGTGGACCCTGGCCATGACCTACGACGTGGCCGGGCTCTCGATCACCCTGCAGACGCAGAGCGCCGAGGATCCGGACGACGCCTGGTACAACATCGTGCTTCCATGGGACGACGGCGAGTGGACGTTCTCGCCGGACATGCTGTCGCTGCTGCCCGAGGGCAACGGCTACCTGGTGTTCAGTGACGGGGCCAGTCAGCCCACGTGGCAGCTGCCGTTCTCCGACATCGGTCCGAGCTCGCCGCCGGGCAGCTCGGGCATCTCCACCATGGGCTTCATGATCCTCAGCGGAGCCAGCGGCGACGAAGAGCCCGTCGAGTAGACAGAGTCGATGCTGAAGGGGCCGCAGCGAAAGGAACACCGATGAGAGTACGCCAAGGGATCGCGAGGGGATCCCTGCTGGCCGGCCTGGTCGCGGCGATGGGGATTGTCGCAGGATGCCAGGAGACCAGCATCTACGCGCTCAACCTGGGGGAAGTGGCCGTGGTCACCGGCGACTTCGACACCCCCGAGGGCGCGCTGGACAAGATGGAGGTCGGGTACACCCTGTACAACGGCTGGCACGAGAACGGCCCGCTGTACGAAGGCTATGACCCCGACTACGACTGGAAGAGTTTCATGGTCGGAGACAACCCCGATTTCACCGGCACGGAAGACCAGCAGGTCGAGTTCCTGTTCCGGAACGACTACGTGATGGGCGAGTACGACCTGATCTTCCTGTCGTGCGGCATGCGCGGCGTCGGGGAGACCATCTACAACGACGCCACGCTGCCCGACGATCACCTGGTCGACGACGCAACCGTGGTCGCCAACCTGCAGAACTTCGTGGACCAGGGGGGCTACGTCTACGCCACGGACTGGTCGTACGACCTGATCGAGGCGGCGTTCCCCGACGCCATCGAGTTCCTCGGCGAGGACACGGCGTACGATGCGGCCCAGCACGGCGAACCCCAGACGCTCAACGGCCACGTGGTGGACGCGGCCCTGCAGGAGCACCTGGGCATGGACAGCGGGTCCAGCGAGGTGGAGGTGATCTTCCGCTTCGACAGCTTTGCGGTGATGGAGGACGTGGGCAGCGGGACGGACGTGCTGGTCGAGGGGGACATCGTGTACCAGGACGGCGCCGACCTGATCACCCTCGAGGACTCGCCGCTGCTGGTGGTCTTCGAGTCGGGCAACCGGGGGGGCAAGGTGATCTACACGCCGCTGCAGACCGTGGCGCAGATCACCACCGATGTGCAGGACATCATCGACTTCCTGGTGCTGCAGCTGGACCGGGCCGAGGGATAGGAGCGGATATGAGATGGCGAGTGTGGGCCCTGGCGGCCCTGGCGGCGTGTCTCGTGGGCTGCCCGGAGTACAACCTGCGTCCCAACACGCAGATCGACGTGTACTTCCAGGAGGTTCGCAACGTGGTGGACGTCCTGCTGGTCGTGGACAACTCCTGCTCGATGATCGACGAGCAGGAGAAGCTCGCGGACAACTTCCAGGCGTTCATCGACGCGTTCGAGGGCGCCAACGTGGACTACCAGATCGGCGTGGTCACCACCGACCAGGAGCAGGAGCACCACCGGGGCAACCTGCGCTGCGCGGCGGACGTGGTCGGTACGGAGGTCGGACCCTTCACGTTCACCGGGGGGGAGACGGACACCCTGGCGCTGGCCTTCGAGCCGGACGGGGAGATGGTGACCCACACCTTCGACTGGGGCCTGTTGGAGGAGTACTGCACGGTGGACGGCGACGAGGCCACCTGCTCGGCCAGCCTGACCGCCGACCTGATCAGCTACTACTTCTCCGACGCGTTCGCCGTGTCCACCCAGTCGGATGCCGTGTGGATCACCACCGAGACGCCGTGTGACAGCGCGTACCTGGAGGTTGGCGAGGGCACGATGAACGAGGTGCTCGGCCTGGAGTCCGGGTACGCCATGAGTGGTGTGAAGATCATCGACCTCGATACCGCCAACGCGGCCCGGCACTTCGCGGCCAACGTGCACGTGGGCAACCGGGGATCGGGCTGGGAGAAGGGGCTCGAGGGCGCCTACCTGGCGCTGGACCCGCTGGAGATGCCCGAGGGCAACGTCGGTTTCCTGCGCGATGACGCGGCCCTGTCCATCGTCTTCGTCTCGGACGAGGAGGACAAGAGCCCCTGGCGGGTGGACGACTACCTCGCCGCCTACTACCAGGTGAAGTCGCCGTTGGACGGCTGGGAGGCCTACCGTGACGACACCATCCTCGACCTCTCCGCCGTGGTCGGTGACATCCCCGATGGGTGCGAGCAGGAGATCGGCGGCGACGTCTACCCGGCCCAGCCGGGCTATCGGTACATCGACCTCGCGCAACGCACGGGCGGGGTGTACGACTCCATCTGTAACGAGGACTTCTCGCCCATGGTGCAGGTGCTGGGGCTGAACATCTCCGGGCTGCGCTCGGAGTTCTTCCTCACCCGCTATCCCGACGAGGTGACCCTGGAGGTCAAGGTCGACAGCTCCGTGTACGACGAGGGCTGGATCTACGACTGCGCGGACAACAGCGTCGTGTTCGACGACGCGCACACCCCACCGGGAGAGTCGACCGTCGAGGTGTCCTATACGGTGATCGCCCGTCCGGTCGAGGGGACCTGCGGTGGTGCGGAGGACTCGCCATGAGGACCACTCCGGTGCTGCTGTTCGCGGTCCTGGCCGTGGCCCTTGCCGGTACGCTGTTGGCTGGCTGCGCCTCCGAGTGCGAGGAGAACCTGCACTGCGCGGTGGAGGAGGTGTGCACCAGCGGCAGCTGCGAGCCCCGCGGCTGCGCGGCCAGCACCGACTGCCCGATGGAGACCATCTGCAGCGACGAGACCGGCATCTGCGAGGCCGGCTGCCAGTCGGACCGCGACTGCTATCCGTACCACCGCTGCAACGACGACGGCATCTGTGCCAACGCCGGCTGCCGCAGCACCGAGCTGGACTGCGCCCTGGGCGAGTTCTGCGACACGCTGACCGGCGAGTGCTTCGAGGCCACGGGGGCCTACTGCCGACCTTGCGAGCACGAGGACGACTGCGGCGCGGGCAACATGTGTCTCAACATCGGCTACACGCAGACCTACTGCGGCGTGGACTGCGCCCTGGGCCAGGAGTGCCCGCGCGGTTACGAGTGCGGTCGGGTCCAGGACGCGGGGGGCAACATCCTGGGCTACCAGTGCATCACCGCATGCTGGCTGCTGGAAGAGCAATAGGTCGGGAGGGATCATGGACGCGCGCTGGAATCGACTCTGGGTGCTGCTGGCGCTGGCATCGCTGCTGCTGGTCCCGTCCCTGGGCTGCGACACCGAGGAGGACGACGACGACGACACCGTGGCCGAGGGCACGCCACCGGAGATCGTGCACGAACCGATCCCGGACGGTCAGCCCGCCTTCGTCGAGGTGTCGGTCGACTGCACGGTCACGGACGACGTGGGCGTGTCCGCGGTGACGCTGTACTATCGGCCTGCCGGGACCGAGGACTGGAACTTCGCCTACCTGAACGCCTCCACCGAGCCTGGCCAGTACGTGGGCAAGATCGCCGCGTCCGTGGTGTCGGCCGACGGCGTGGACTACTACATCCGCGCCGTGGATTCGGGCGTTCCCCGCGCGGAGGCCTACTCCCCCGACGGGGCCCCCGAGCTGTTCCACCACTTCGACGTGGAGGTGGTCGGCCAGGGCCTGCCCTTCGTCGAGGACTGGGAGGGCGGCTCCCTGTCCGAGCTCGGCTGGCTCCACGTCGAGCAGGGCATGGGCGACTACACCTGGGAGGTGTCCGACCTCTACGCCTGGTCGGGCGGCTACTCGGCCATGCACAAGGAGGGCATCAACGGAGTACCCGTCTTCAAGGACTGGCTGATCTCGCCACCCCTGGAGTACGACGGTTCCATCGACGTGGCCGTCAGCTGGTACGAGCTGGGGCTGTACACCGAGGACATGGAGGTGCACGGCCTGTACGTGTCGACCAGCGGCTACGATCCCGACGACGGGGACTTTCAGCTCGTGACCGAGCTCGAGGCGCCGCTTGAGGAGACCTGGGACTCGTCCCAGCTGTACGACATCACCGAGCATATCGCCGAGGGCGTGTTCTACGTGGCGTTCTACTACGAGGGCGAGTACCCGGCGGACAAGTGGTTCGTGGACGACGTGTACGTGGGCGAGCCCATCGCGCGGTTCGAACTCGACGACGTGGTGGTTGATCCCGAGGAATTCGAACCCGGTGACACCATCGACATCACCCTGACGGTGTCCAATGTCTCGCTGGTGGACTCCCTGGACCTCGACGCGTCCCTGGTCAGCGACGACACGCTGCTCGACCTGAGCGAGGCCTCCGTCGACTTCGGCGTGATCCCGGCGGGCGGGAGCTCGACCGGCGGTGACGCGTTCGCGGTCACCATCGACGTGGAGCACCCGGACAACACACTGCTGGAGCTGACCCTGCGCCTCGACGACGGGGAGCACACCTGGGACCTGCCGTTCGATGTGATGATGGGCACCGAGTCCTACGCGTCGGTGACCTACGACGCCACCAACGCCGGCGAGGTGATCCTCACGGTCGGGCACGGTGACCCGGACGCACCCATGTACGAGGTCTCCACCGAGGTGGCGGACGCCGCCACCTGGACCACCGACGTGACGGCCGAGGCGTGGACCCTGCCCCCGGACGCGGGCGAGAATCGCTGGTGGCTCAAGGTGCAGAACGACGGGCTCTACCCCGCCGTGATCACCGGCTTCGAGATCGACTCCGGTGGCGAGCTGACCGCCAGCGTGGAGGTGCCCTTCGAGGTGCTGGCCTTGACCACGGACGTACTGTACCTGCCACCCCTGGCCGAGCTGGAGGCGACCGCCGTGACCACCGTGCCCGAGGTGGTCGAACCCGGCGCGACCGGCGTGGAGCTGACCATCCGCGTGTCCAATCGCGGCGAGGTGGCCACCGCGGGCGTGCTCACCGGCACGCTGACGTCCAGCGATCCTGACGTGTCCAATCTGTCGACTGGGGGGCTGCTGTTCGGCGCGGACGCTCTGCCACCAGGTGAACACGCCACCAACGACACGGCGTTCACCTTCGACGTGGACGCGGCCCACACCGACGACAGCGATCTCGAGTTCACCCTGTCGGCGAGCGACGGCGTGGACGACTACGAGATCCCGGTCTCGGTCCCGGTCCCCTGGGCCCGTGTGGAGCTCCAGGAGCTGATCGTGGACGACTCCACAGGTAACGGCGACGGGATCCTGGACCGGGGTGAGACAGTGACCCTGACGGCAGTGCTGCGCAACACCGGCGACAACGACGTGGTCGACCCCGTGACCGCGACCATCGTGCAGTCTGCCACCAGCGTGGCCACTGCCACCATCGCCGACGGCACCGAGGAGGTGGCCGACGGCCTGCTGGCCGGGGACGTGTACATCGCCACTGCGGCCTACGAGCTGACCGCGGACAGCGGGTACATGGGCGACGACCTGGTGTTCGACGTGGAGATCACGGACGGCACCGACACCTGGATCCAGACGTACGAGCTGGAGCTGGCGGCGCGCGCATGGACCGCCATCGGTGGCGCGGACGACGCCATCGGCGACGCCAACGGCTACATGTTCGACATCGGCCAGCTCCACTACCGGACCGACGGCGAGATGCTGTGGATCAAGGTGGACTCGCACACGCCGTTCACCACCGACACACTGTGGCTGACCTTTGCGTTCTACGACGTGCCGAACTGGTGGACCCTGGAGTACCACTACGCGTTCGGCGGGTTCCGCCTGCTCGACGACTGGTTCGACGGCTGGTTCGTCGGCACGGAGGTCACGCCGTCGGTGCCCATCGAGTGGGAGACCGAGGAGGAAGGGGGCACGTACTCGTTCCTCTTCCGCATCCTGCTGGAGGACATGGAGGTCGACGGCCACAGCCTGCGGATGGGCGTGCACGCGGGCTCGTGCCCGTTCGTGTACTACTGCGACACTTCGGCGTGCACCGGCAGCGACAGCGACGCCGACGGCATGACCGACTGCTTCGGCGCCTACGACGCCTGGTTCTGGCTCGACCTGGCCAACGCGCTGTACAGCCAGGACAACGACAACCTGTACATCTTCACCTGGTGAGCCCACCCGGCGCGGGGCGTCCATGACTGGCACGGTGCACTTCTCCGTCGACGGCGGCATCGCCCTCGTCACCCTGGATCACGCCGAGCGCCGCAACGCGCTCACCGAATCCATGCTGGCCGCCCTGGCGGACCGGATCCCGCGCCTGCCCGCCGAGGGGGCGCGTGTGCTGCTGTTGCGGGGTGCGGGGCGTGTGTTCTGCGGGGGCTATGACTTCACCCGGCTGGCCGACTGCGGCGCGGGCGCGGGCTACGCCGAGGGGGAGCACCCGCTGATGCGCGCGCTGGACGCGATAGAGGACTTCCGGGGACCCACCGTCGCCGCCCTGAACGGGCACGTGGTGGGGGGGGGCTGCCTGCTGGCCATGAGCTGCGACCTGCGCTACGCCGTGCGGGGCGCCAGGTTCTCCATTCCGGCGGCCCGGCTCGGCGTGGTCTACCCGGAGCGGGGCGTGCGGCGGCTGGTGTCGATGATCGGCCTGGGCCGGGCCATGCAGGTCCTGATCTTCGGCGATCCTGTGGACACGGACACGGCGCTGGCGTGGGGCCTGGTCAACATCGTGTATCCCCCCGACCTGTTCGACGACCAGGTGCGCAGCCGGGCAGAGGCCCTCACAGGTCGGGCCCCCCTGGCCGTCGACGGGATCCACCGGATCGTACGACTGGCGGTACTGCCCGCCCTGGACGCGGACGTGCGCCGCGCCATCGACGTGCTCACGGAGCAGGCCCTGGCCAGCGAGGACGTTGCCGAGGGGCTCGCCGCCCTGACCGAGAAGCGCGAACCGGAATTCGAGGGGCGATGATCACCAGCATCCGAGGACCCCTGCTCAGCCCGGCGGCCGGGGGGCTGCTGGCCGTGCGCGATGCCGTGATCCGGTGGGACGCGGCCAGCGGCCGGATCGGGTCGGTGCTGCCCGCCCCGGCCCGGTCGCGCGCCGATCTGGAGCTGGACTGCGACCACCTGATCGTGCCCGGCTTCGTCGACGCCCACGTGCACTTCCCCCAGTACACGGTGCGCGGCAGGTTCAGCGGTGCGCTGCTGCCGTGGCTGCGCGAGCACATCTGGCCCGAGGAGGAGCGGTTCGGCGATCCGGCCGTGGCCGACGCCGAGGCACCGGTGTTCCTGGCCGCGCTGGCGTCTGCAGGCACCACCACGGCGTCGGTGTACGGCAGCCCCCACCCCATCAGCGTACCGCCGCTGTTCGGCCACCCGGTGACCGTGGTGGCGGGCCCGGCGCTGATGGACTCCCAGGGTCCGGATGGGCTGCTGCTCGGGCCCCCGGAGGCCGAGGCGGCCATGAACGCGCTCGTCGGGCGCTTCGGCCGCGCCGTGGTCGTGACCCCACGCTTCGCGGTGAGCTGCACCGCGTCCCTGCTCGAGGTGTGCGGCCGGCTGGCCGCGCGGCACGCCCTGCGTGTACAGACCCACCTGTCGGAGAACCCCGACGAGATCGCCCTGGTCGGCGAGCTGTTCCCCGACGCCCGGGACTACCTCGACGTGTACGAGCGCGCCGGCCTGCTCAAGCCGGGCACGCTGCTGGCCCACGCCGTGCACTGCAGTGACGATGCCTACCGGCGCATCGCGGCCGCGCGTGCCTGGATCGTTCACTGCCCGACCAGCAACGAGGCCCTGCACAGCGGCCGCATGCCCGTGGAGCGGATCGCGCAGCTGGGCCCGGCCGTGTGCCTCGGCTCGGATGTGGGAGCGGGCCCGGACCTGTGCATGCTGGACGTGCTGCGCTGCTTCGTGGCGATCCACGAGGGGCGCCACCCGGTGCACGCCGAGGTGACCCTGCCGCTGGCCACCCGGGCCGGTGCCGAGGCGCTCGGTCTGCTGGACCGCGGCGCGCTGACCGCTGGCCAGCGCGCCGACCTGGTAGTGCTGCAGGCTCCAGGGGCGGGGCAGGATCCGGGGCGCGCATTCGATGAACTGGTCCGAGCCTACGATCCCTCGACCCCGACAGCTCCGGTGGTGGCCACATTCGCGGGCGGTTCCCCGGTCTTCGGCCCATGAGCGAGCCGCCGGCATGGCGCGACGCCACCCACCTGCGCGGGGAGGACAAGCGCCGCGCGGTGGCGGCGATGTTCGACGCCATCGCGGACCGCTACGACGTGCTCAACCTGCTGCTCTCCCTGGGCGCCACCTCCCTGTGGCGGCGCCGCGCTCTGGCACATGTGTGCCCCCCCGGGGGTGGCCGCGTCCTCGACGTGGGCTGTGGGACCGGGGCCGTGCCGCGCCTGCTGCGCGCGCGCCGGCCCGACCTCGAGTTCGAGGGGCTGGACGTGTCCGAGGCCATGCTGGTCCGGGCGCGACAGCGGGATCCGCAGACCAACTACGTGGCGGGCGGCGCAGAGGCCATCCCCCGACCGGACGAGCACTACGACCTGGTCACGTCGTGCTACACGACCCGCAACTTCGCCGATCTCGATCGGGCAGCGGGGGAGATGGTCCGCGTGCTGCGGCCCGGCGGCACGGTGCTGCTGCTGGACGCCTTTCCGGTCCGGCGCGGCGTGGTGGCTTGGTTCCACGGGCTGTGGATGGAGCGGATCGTGCCTCGCCTGGCAGCGCCGTTCACCGACGCCGAGGCCTACCGATACCTCGCCGCGAGCATCCGGCGGCACGTCACCCCCGAGCGGGTGGCCGAGGCACTGGCGCGGGCTGGGGCGGAGCAGGTCGACGTGCGGCGACACGCGATGGGTATCGCGCGCGTCGTGGCGACGCGCGCGGCGGGCATCACTTCGTCGTGAGACCGAAGCGTAGGCCGAGCTCCACCACGATCATGTAGATGTCCTGCCGCGTGGAGTAGACCTTGTTGTCCTCCGGGTCCATCAGTTCAGGGGGGATGTCGTCGGTCCAGCGTTCCTTGAAGTACGTGGCCCACTCCGACGCGGGCAGGTTCGGGTAGCGCAGGGTGGTGGTGGACCAGCGGAAGCGCAGGGCTGGCGCGAACGCCATCTTGCCGTCGGCGAAGGCCACCAGCAGGCCGAAGTGACCACCGGCGAAGCCAGCCTCCCCGAAGGAGCCCGCCGGGGGCACGTCGATGATGTACGTGTCGTCGAAGGGTTCGACCTCGGTCAGCTCGACCAGGTCCTGGGTGAAGTCGATGCCGCCGGTCGCGCCGAAGCGCAGGGCCACGGCCCGGCCCATCTCCACGGTCATCTCGCCGAACAGGGCCACGCCGGGCATGGTCCAGCCATAGGTGCCCGCGTCGAGCAGGCCGACGTCCCCCATGTTGATCGCGCCGGCCATGGGGCTGATGCGACCGTGGCGCGCGTGGAATCCAGGCAGCACCACCAGCCTCACCCCCCGGGTACCGGTGCCCACCGACTTCTGGAACCGCAGCGCCGGGCCGACCAGCACGGCCCACTGGGGACCAGCCGTCTGCGTGCCCAGGCCCTCCTCCTCGGCCACGAGGGCGCGAGTGGGTATGGCCAGGGAGAACCGGCCGGCCAGCCCCGGGCTGAACCGGATGCGGCCCTTGCCCAGCAGGGCCGGGTAGAATGCGACCTGGGCGTCGAGGCCGGCAGGCTGACCTGCCTCGCCGCTCTTCCACACCGTGTTCATGCCCTCCTTGCAGCCGCCGTCCAGGTACAGGTCGGAGCGGCCGCGGCAGACCTCGCTGAGCACCTGCATCCCGCCGCTGTAGCCCACGCCGAGCTCCAGGATCTGGCGGCCCATCAGGTAGGCCGCGGCTGGACCGTCACCCAGGTCCTTCTTGCGACCCAGCCGCCGGATGCGCTGCTTGGCCTGGCGAACCAGGTCGGCGTAGTTCCCCGTGGGCTCCCACCTGTCGATGAACCCGTCGAAGTCGTCGTAGGCCTCCTCGGTGCGATTGAGGCACTGGGCCAGGGTCGCGCGCCAGAACAGGAGGTACGGGGCCGCGTCGTCACCGTGCTTCTCGTAGGAGTCTGCTACCTCGGACCACGCCTCGGCCACCAGGCGCGTATTCTCCGCCGCCTCGGTCAGGTCACGGCTGTAGGCGTCTCCGCAGTAGCTCTGGTTCACCTCGTTGGCCCAGGATGCGGCGTCGATGGGGTCCATGACTCCGTCCCCCTCGTCCTCGCCCACCTCCTGGGCCCATGACCCCGCCGCGGCCCCCCCCCCGGCGACCCCCCCCCAACACAACCCACC
>CAZXHG010000236.1:0-4388 GCA_964639985.1 uncultured Rickettsiales bacterium | reverse complement strand
GGGGGGGTGGTGGGGGCCCTCCACCCCGCCCCCCCCGCCCCCCCCCCCCGCGGGGGCCGGGCGGGGGGGGGGGGCCGGTCGCTGGACGACCGCCACCATCGTCAGCCATCGTAGATTTCTCATCGCGTCTGCTCTCATCCCACCGCGGCGGCTACGGCCGCGTCAGCTGCCCTTCAGGAAATCCGTGATGTCCGCGACGTACACATGGTTCCGCACGTCGTCGTCGTCTCCCACCGCCACCACGGCCAGCAGGGTGCGTGTCTGCGCGCCCGTGCCCCATGCCCCCACGGCCACCTCCAGCGCGCCCGACAGATCCAGGGGGAGATCCCGGGTGTGACCGCTGGTCACGCTCATGATCCGCACCGGGTTGCCCGCTGCGGCGTCGTCCGCCACGTACACCAGCCCCAGCCCGTCCGGCGTCCAGGCCGGTCTGCCCGGCCGGCCCGGCTCGACGTACACGCCCATCACGCGGCGGTGGATCTGGCCGGCCGCGTCGATCACCACGAGGTCGTGCCTGCCGTCGGCCGTGCGCACGGTCGACGCTACGTACGGCAGCGCGGGGAAGGGGCACGGCGCCGTGACCAGGATCTCCTCGGTGGTGGAGTACAGAACGCGTGCGTCCGTGGCCTGGCCCGCGGCCACATTCGCTACCCACAGCTGCGTGCGATCCCGGTCCGTGGCTGCCCAGGCCAGTCGGTTGCCCGCGGGGAACCAGGCCGGGCCGTGTTCCACCACCGAGGGGCTCGACGTGAGCGTCGTGGCATGGGCCCAGTGACCGGTCGGCGCCGCGTGCAGCTCCGTGCCCGAGTCGTCGGTTGCCGCGACCACGATGGTCGCCCCGTCGGGGGACACGGACGGATCCTCGACCGCGCCGAGCTCCCACGGTACCCGATGGGGTGCCACGTCGTAGTAGTAGAGCTGCGGTCTGGAGTCGAGGGTACGGGTGAAGAAGAACCCTCGCGCGTCAGCCCAGGCCACGCTGCGATCGGCCCACTCGTCCGACAGCAGGAAACTCCCGGGGGCGCCCGCAGCCACCAGCGGCACGTCCTGTACGGCCCACTGTTCGCCGTCCCGCGACGCCACCCGCAGGTAGATCCGACGGGAACGGTCGTTGACCTCGAACGTCAGCGCGGGCCGCTCGACTCCCCGCACGCACCAGGTGGGGTTCTGGGCCTGCATCGCCTCCTCGTCCGGACGGCTGACCCGCACCACCGGGATCGTGCCGGCGATGGCGGGCGTCGCGCTGGCAGCGAGCGCCAGGACGGCCAGAGCGGCTGCGATGCGGATCGCGATCATGGTGTCGGTCGCTCCTCGGTCGTTGCGGGCGGCGCCGCGATCTTGATCGTGAACGTGGCCCCAGGCGGTAGGCGCAGGTCCACGCCCGAGGCGCGGTAGTCTCCAGGCACGAGCCACTGCACGCTGGGCAGCTGCCCGGGGTTGACCGTGACCACCGCGTGTTCCAGCTCCGCGACGCAGCGCTGCGTTGCCTCGTCAGCCACCATGCCCGCATGCTCCAGCGGCGGGTCGGAGGTGGCCACGGGCATGGCCACCAGCTTGACCGCCACCCAGCGCGAGGCGAACCGGGTCCACGCGTCGCTGACGAGCCGGGCCGCGTCCTCGTCGTCTCCGGCCACGATCCCCGCCTGGTGGATCGCCAGGGCCGCGGCGTTGAGCTTGCCCAGCCGCTCCTCGATCTCGGCGAGGGCCAGGTGCAGCCGCGGTTCGGTCGCGCCGTCCGGGCACTGCAGCAGGTCGAGGACGTAGGCGCGGGCTGCGTCCAGGCGGCCGTCGTCGAGTCGGTCCTGGATCGTGACCAGGTCAGCGGCCACGTCGCGGTCGCAGGCCACGTCGGAGGACGCCGCGCCACCCGGGAACGCGGCGAACGCCACGGCCGGGACGAGCGTTGCCGCGAGCAGAAGACCCGCTCCGCCGATCCTCATCCGATCTCCTCCTCGAGCACGCCGTCACGCAGCCTCAGCAGCCGATCGCTGACATGGAGCAGTGTGGGCGTGTCGTGGGTCACCACCAGGATACCGCTTCCGGTGCCTGCAAGGCGACGGAGTCTGGCGGCCAGGGCCATGCGGCGGGGCGGATCCAGCCCGGCGTCCGGCTCGTCGGCGAACAGGAAGTCCGGCTCGCACAGCAGGATGCGGGCCAACCCCACGCGGCGCGCCTCGCCGCCGCTGAGCGACGAGGGCCGCGAGCCGAGCACGGCGCCGAGGTCGAGTTCATCGACCACGGCTCCCCAGTGGGGCGGTCCGGGTTGCCGTACATCGCGGAGGTGGCGCAAGGTCTCCTCCAGGTGCTGCTGCACGGTGAGGAACGGCGTGAGCATCGCGTACGGGGGCTGGAGCAGGGCCTGGAACCGGCGCCGCTGGGGCCGGAGGCGGCCTTCGGACCAGTCGGTGATCTCCTGTCCGCCCCAGCGTACCGTGCCCGCTGCAGGCTCGACGAGGCGCAGCAGGCACATACCGATGGTGGTCTTGCCCGCGCCGCTGGCTCCGGCCAGCCCCACCACCTCGCCGGCGTCTACGTGGATGTCGACCCCCCGCAGCACCTGTTTGGTACGGCTGCGGCCGAACAGCCGCTGCCGCTCGGTGACCGACCACCGCAAGCCCGTGCCCTGCACGATCACGGGATCACCTCCGCGCCCTCGTCCCACCCGAGCCAGCGCCAGGCGTGGACCAGGTCGCGGCTGGCCGCGTGCCCAGGTTCCCGCTGCAGCTCGCCGTCGGCCATGGGGATGCGGTCCACGATCCGGCCACCGGCCAGCACGTTGGCCTCCTCGGTCAGCACGGCCGCGTCTCCGACCTCGTGGGTCACCATCAGCAGCCCGAAGCCGTGCTGCGCGCGCGTCGAGGCCAGCAGGTCGATCACCTGCTGCCGGCGATCGCTGTCCAGTCCGGTGGTCGGCTCGTCCACCACCACCACGTCCGGCGCCCCGGCCAGGGCCAGCGCCAGGAGCACGCGCCGGGCCATGCCGCCGGACAGCGCGCGGGGACGCCTGCTCCACACGCGATCCGGATCGCTGAGGCCGACCTCGCGCAGGAGCGCGCGCTCGGTGTCGGCATCCGGTGCCAGCCCTGCTCGCTGCCTAGCGCGCGCAAGGTGCGCGTGGATCGTCAGCGCCGGGTTGAGGTTGCGGGCGCCGCCCTGGGGCACGTACGCGATGGACCGTCCCCACTCGGCCGCCAGGGGCGGGAGCACGGGAGGCTGCCCGCCGAGATCCCGGGCCAGGTCCGCGCGGTGTTCGCCGTCGCGGTCGGTCCAGACGAGCGCGCCCGACAATCGGGCTCCGGCCGGTGCGAGCCCGATCAGCAGGCGCGACAGGACGGTCTTGCCCGCGCCGGAGATGCCCAGGATGCTGAGGCTCTGGCCCCGGACCAGCGACAGGTCCACGCCGTCGAGCACCGTGCGCTCCTCGGCCTCGGCCGCGAAGCCCACCTGCACCCCGTGCAGCGCCAGCGAGGTCAGCCCGGTCACGCCCGGTCCCCCCCGGCCGCCCCTGCCGCGCGCGCCAGCCGCAGCACGCCGCCCAGCAGGACGGCCACCACCAGCACCAGCGCCGCGGCCTGGAACGCCTCCACGTGGGCCACGCAGGGCGACGGCTGGCCCCAGCACGCGTGCCCGTCGAAGCGGGGGATGCGCCCCATCAGCTGCCGCAGCTCCATGCCCCACGACGTGGCCAGTCCGGGCACGATGGCGCTGCCACCGAACACGTACGCCACGGCGATCTCGGTCAGCGCCACCTGCACGAACAGATACGCCGCGTGCGCGCTGAGCGCCGGTCGCAGGTGTCCCAGGGCGAGGTGACGCACGACCACCCTCCAGCGGGGCAGGCCGTGGGCTCGGGCGCCCAGCAGGATCTCCTCGCGGTCCAGCACCTCCAGGCGTACGGCTGCCTCGTCCAGGGCCACGGGCAGGTACAGCACCAGCAGCACCGCGGCCATCAGCCACACGCTGGGCTCGGGGAGGGCCATCATCGCCAGCAGCACCACCAGGAACCGGGGCATGGTGCCGACCCAGCGGGAGCCGGCCCGTACCAGGCCGTGCAGGGACGGCCCGCGCACGAGCGTCGCTGCCGCGTACAGCGTGATCGCCGCGATCAGCGCGACGGCGGCCACGACGGCGGGCACGGTGAAGCGCTCGGCGCCGTGCATCACTACCCACAGGAAGTCCCGTCCGCGACCATCCACACCCAGCGGGTGCAGGGGGCCGGGCCACGCCGCCGGACCGCCCGGCCGGCCGGCGCCGGGGCCGAGCCACGAGGCGGCCTGGAACACCAGCAGCAGCCACAGCGGCCACAGCCTCAGGCCCGAGGAGAGCCTGGCCCGTAGGCCGATCATGGCACCCCAACGTTCCCCCCCCATCCCACCACCTAGTAAACC
>CAZXHG010000235.1:0-15191 GCA_964639985.1 uncultured Rickettsiales bacterium | reverse complement strand
AGCTCGGCCACTGCTACGACGCCACGGCCGAGGCCGGGCATGCGGGCGCTGGCGAGGCCTCGGGCGGCGGCGGTGACAGCTGCGGCTCTCCTTACGGCGGTGGAGGGGGCGGTGGCGGCGGCGTGGCCGGTGACGCCGACCTGCTGACCCTGTTCTTCGGCGGCGGCGGTGGTGGGGGCGGTGGCTCGACTCACGGGTACGACGGCGGCGACGGGGGCGCGGGCGGTGGCATGGTGATCGTGTTTGCCGGCGCCGTGGAGCTCGGCGGCGAGGTCGCGGCGGACGGAGTCGAGGGGGAGCCCACGGCAGAGTCCTACCGTTCCGCGACCGGGGGCTCCGGCGCGGGAGGGTCGATCCTGCTGCGCACGCTGGAGCTGGATATCTGGGGTTCCCTGTCCGCAGCCGGCGCCGAGCCCGTGGTCTCCGGGACGTACATCGCCGGTGGGGGCGGCGGTGGTGACGGACGGATCCGCGTGGACGCGGGCTCGGTCAACGGCCTGGACTACGGCGACGCCGGCTTCGCGGACGAGATCGACGCCTGGGCCTGGCCCGCGGTGGGTGCCCTGGGCGAGGCGGTGCAGTCCTATGCCGAGGAGGCGCTGGTCTGCGCCATCGACCCGGTTGCGCCGGCCGTGGCCAGCTGGGTCTGGACCGGCTTCGCGACGACCGAGACGCCGGATGGTGGCAGCATCCGCTACGTCCTCTCGGAGGACGGCACCTCCTGGATGTGGCACGACGGCGTCGCCTGGGTCGCCTCGGCCGACAGCGGCGAGTCCAGCCCCGCCGCGGACATCGACGCCGCCATCGGCGACCTGGGCGGTGACCCGCTCTACTGGTGCGCCTGGCTGCTGGGCGATGGCAGCCAGCAGGTCGGCCTCGACGACGTGCTCGTCTCGTGGGAGGAGGACGCGGACGCGGACGGCGTCGCCGACATCGACGACAACTGCCCCGGGACGGCCAATCCCGGCCAGGAGGACGCGGACGGCGACGGCGATGGCGACGCGTGCGACAGCTGCACCGACCTCGACGCGGACGGCTACGGGGATCCCGCCCACGCCGCCAACACCTGTGACGACGACTGCGACGACGCGGACCCGGCCGTGAACCCGGCCGCGACCGAGAGCTGCAACGGCGTGGACGACGACTGTGACGGCGACGTGGACGAGGGCTACGACGTCGACGGCGACGGCCACACCACCTGCGCCGGTGACTGCGACGACGCCGACGCCGACACCTGGCCGGGGGCCCCGGAGATCTGCGACCGCGTCGACAACGACTGCGATGGGTCCATCCCCGCCGACGAGGCGGACGACGACGGTGATGCCTGGTCGATCTGCGCCGGCGACTGCGACGATGGGGACGCGGCCGTACACCCCGGGGCGGCCGAGGTGTGCAACGGCGTGGACGACGACTGCGACGGCGACCTGGACGAGGGCTTCGACGCGGACGGCGACGGGTTCACGGTGTGCGAGAACGACTGCGACGACGGTGACGCGGCGGTGAATCCAGCCGCTGTCGAGGCGTGCAACGGGATCGACGACGACTGTGACGGTGACCTGGACGAGGGCTACGACCTCGACGCCGACGGGTTCACCTCGTGCGACGGTGACTGCGACGACGGCGATCCGGCGGTGAACCCGGCCGCGACCGAGGCGTGCAACGGGATCGACGACGACTGTGATGGCGCCTTGCCCGCGGACGAGGCCGACGACGACGGGGACGGCGTGGCCGTCTGTGACGGGGACTGTGACGACGCCGATCCCTCGACCTGGCCGGGAGCGCCCGAGCAGTGCGACGGCCAGGACAACGACTGCGACGGGCTGTTCGACGAGGACGTGGACGAGGACTTGGACGCGGACGGCTGGAACGCCTGTCAGGGCGACTGCGACAACGAGGACGCCGACGTCTACCCCGGTGCCACCGAGATCTGCGACGGCCTCGACAACGACTGCGACGAGGACCTGCCGCTGGACGAGCTGGACGACGATGGCGACGGATGGCTGGTGTGCGAGGGCGACTGCGACGACATGGATCCCGACGTCCACCCCGACGCCGGCGAGGTCTGCGACAATGGCGTGGACGACGACTGCGACGACCTCGTCGACTTCGACGACGAGGAGTGCGAGATGCCGTCGGACGACGACACGACCGATGACGACGACACGACCGATGACGACGACACGAGCGTGGAGGACGACGACACGGATGACCCGTCGACGGACGACGACATCGACACCGGTGACTGCGAGTGCCGCATCATGCCTGCCGGGTCGAGCGCCCGGCCTGCCCTGCTGCTCCTGGTCGCCGCCCTGCTGATCCGTCGTCGCCGGTGAGATCGGATCCGCCCAGGAGGAGAGAATGATCCGTTGCATGGTTCCGTCGATCCTCGCCGTGCTCGTCGCGGCGCCATCGGCGACCGCGGGTGAACCCTCCCGCATGGAACGCATGTTCGCCGATTGCGCCGGCTGGATGCCCGAGCAGTACAGCGAGGCGATGAAGCAGGTCGAGGCGATCGGCGCCGACGCCGTGCCCGAGCTGGTCGCGCTGCTGGAGGGCGAGACCGACTCCGACCGGCTGTGGCCGATCTGCGAGGCGCTGGGCCGGGTCCCGGACTCGCGTGCGCTGCCAGCGCTCGGTCCCCAGCTGTCCCACGCCGACTGGCTGGTCCGGTCGGCCTGCGGCATGGCCTACGCGCGCGGCTTCGCAGTCAGCGACCGCAGGGAAGACGATCTGCGGCCGCTGCTGGACATCGTACAGGTGGACCCCCAGTGCTCGGTGCGGACCAACATCGCCGGTGAGCTCGGCGTCCTGGCCGAGCCACGGCTGCGGGTCTACTTCGAACAGCGGCTGTTCGCGCCCGAGCTCTGTGCGCAGCAGGTCGCGATGCACGGGTTGGCGGGGACCCCGGAGCCGGACGAGGCGGTGGGCAGCGCGCTGCTGCGGTTGTTCGACGATCCGGCGGCCACGGACGACATCCGGGAGACCGCGGCCTGGGCGCTCACCGAGTTCCACCACCCCCCGGCGCGCAAGAGCCTGCTGCTGTACCTGCAGACCGGGGACAAGGGCCGCAACGCGCGAGCATTCGCCATCGAGGCGCTGGGGCACGTGGGCCTGCCCGAGGACGTGAGCCTGCTGCACACGATCATCGACACCGATCCCTACGGCGGCGACAGCGTCTGGGCCGTGCACGCGCGCGAAGCGATCGTGCGGATCGAGCGGCGGGCGGCGGGCCAGGAGTGACCATGGGGATCAAGGCGTTACCGAGCCGGGGGCACGCCCAGGCCGATGTGCTGGCCGCCATGGAGGGGCTGCGGGATCGCGACGTGCGCTGGCGCGACGGCCGCGTGTTCAGCCTCGTGTTCCACGTGGACGACGAGTTCAAGCGCTTCGTGCACCAGGCCTACGGCACGTTCATGGCCGAGAACGGCCTCAACCCGTCGGCCTTCCCCAGCCTGCGGCGGATGGAGAACGAGGTCGTCTCCATGACCGGCCGGCTGCTCGGCGGCGGGCCGGACGCGGTCGGCAACATGACGTCCGGTGGCACCGAGAGCATCCTCGTCGCGGTCAAGGGCGCGGTCGAGTGGGGCCGCGTGCATCGTCCCCGCGTCAGGCGCCCGCAGATGGTGCTGCCGCGCACCGCCCACCCCGCGTTCGAGAAGGCCTCGCACTACTTCGGTATCGAGCCGGTGTTCGTGCCGGTGCGCGACGACTACAGGGTGGACGTGCGCAAGGTCCGCCGCGCGCTCAACCGCCGCACCGTGCTGGTGGTGGGCTCCGCCCCCCAGTACCCGCAGGGCGTGGTCGACCCGATCGAGGCGCTGGCCGCGCTGGCCAGGCGGCGCGGGATCCTGTGCCACGTGGACGCCTGCGTCGGTGGCATGATGCTGCCCTTCGTGCGCGATCTGGGCCACCCGGTGCCGCCCTTCGACCTGTCGGTGGACGGCGTCACCTCGATGTCCGCCGACCTGCACAAGTACGGGTACACGGCCAAGGGCGCGTCCGTGGTGCTGTACCGCGACGCCGGTATCCGTCGCCACGCCTACTTCGCCTCCACGGACTGGCCCGGCGGGATCTACGCCTCGCCGACCATCGCCGGCACCCGTCCCGGCGGCGGTATCGCCGCAGCCTGGGCGGTGATGCACCACCTGGGCTTCGACGGGTACCGGCAGATCGCCGCGGAGGTGATGGACACCGCCGCGAGGATCCGCGTCGGTATCGACCGCATCGAGGGTCTGTGCATCCTCGGCCAGCCGGACATGAGCGTGATGGCGATCGCCTCGTCCGACGCCCGCGACATCTACGAGGTCGGCGACCACATGACCGAGCGAGGCTGGCACCTCGACCGCCAGCAGAACCCCAACTGCCTGCATCTGACGATCAACGCCGCGCACCGCCACAGCGCGGACCAGCTGCTGGCCGATCTCGGAGAGTCGAGTCGGCTGTCGGCGCGGGACGAGGCCGACCAGCGGCGCGAGCGGCGGAAGCAGCTGGCGCTCAACGCGGTGATCCGCGTGCTGCCGAAGCGCGTGACCAGCAAGCTGACCGCCGTGGCCAGCAAGCGCATGGGCGTGGGCGGGGGAGGGGACCTGCCGCAGCGCTCGGCCGCGATGTACGGGATGATGGCGTCGCTGCCCAATCGCGGCGACATCGCGACGCTGGTGATCGACGCCCTGGACGGCATGACCCGGCCGGGCGACGACGACGAGGAGATCCTCCCGGAGCCATGAGACGACCCTGGCAGACCATCGAGCAGGTCGACACCGACGAGGGACCGCTCGTGCTGAAGAGGCGCGGCGACGAGTTCCTGATCACCATCCGCGGCCAGGTGCTGATGTCGAGCCGCGCCACCCGATCGGAGGAGGCGCTGGCCACGCTGGCCTGCACCCCGATCGCAGGACGACGCTCGCCCAGCGTGCTGATCGGGGGGCTGGGACTGGGGTTCACGTTGCGCGCGGCGCTCGACGCGCTCCCCCGCAGCGCCCGGGTCGCCGTGGCCGAGCTGAGCGAGCCCGTGATCCGCTGGTGTCGCAACGAGGTCGCCGTGCTGTCGGGGCGCGCGCTCGACGATCCCCGGGTGTTCCCCGAGGTCGTGGACGTGGCCACCCTGATCCGTGGCAACCCGGCCCGCTGGGACGCCATCATCGTCGACCTCTACGAGGGCCCCCACACTCCTACCCAGGGCGAGCACGATCCTTGCTACGGCTGGACCGCGCTGAAGCGCACCAGGCGTGCGCTCAAGCCCGGTGGCATCTTCGCCGTGTGGTCCGAGGGCCCGGATCAGGCCTTCCAGCGGCGGCTGGAGAGGGTCGGGTTCAAGGGCATCGAGCGCAGGAATCCCGGCCGCGGCGCGCGGCGGCACGTGGTGTACCTGGCGCGCGCCTAGCAGGGCGTCTCCGCACGGCCGTGGTAGGGTTGCTCCCATGGGTGGAGGGATCCTCTCGACGGATTCAGTGGTACCGGTGTTGCGGCGGGGGCTCGTGTTCTGGCTGTCGATGCCCGCACTGCTGTCGGGCTGCGCACTGGATCCGTTCCGATATGACTTCGAGGGGCTGTTCGGCGGGACCGACGGGCCCGACGACGACACTACCCTCGCGGACGACGACACCGGTGACGACGACACCGCGAGCACGGATGACGACACAGGTGACGACGACAGCGGCGCTGCCGACGACGATACCGCCGACGACGACAGCGCCGACGGGGTTGTGACCTGGGACCTCGAAGAGGTGGGGACGCGGTTCCTGGGCAGCGACTGCTTGGGGAACGGCGTGGCGGGCGGCGGTGACATCGACGGCGACGGCTTCGACGATTTGCTGTTCGGATCGCCCAGCGCGAGCTTCCTTGGCGAGGACCTGGGCATCAGCTACGTGGCCCTCGGACCCGCGCCGGTCGGCCCGTTGCTCAGCGATCTGGATGTGTGGCTCGTGGGCGAGGAGGAGGACTCTGGAGCGGGCTGCTCCGTGGCCATCGCCGGTGACGTGGATGGTGATGGGATCGACGATGTGCTCGTAGGTGCTCCCTACCACTGCAGCGATAGCGGGCCCTACATGTACGTACCCCCCGCAGGCCGGGCCTATCTCGTTCGTGGGCCGCTGGCGCCCGGGTTCCACTTCCTCTCGGATGCGGACACCCGGTTCCTGGGCGAGGCCGAGGACGACCTGACCGGGATCTCGGTAGCGGGTGCGGGCGATCTGGATGGCGACGGACTGGACGACGTGCTGGTGGCCGCGCCGGGGGTCTCTGCTGGGACCGGGGTGGTTTACGTCGTGCTCGCTCCTCCCCCGGGTGACCTCGACCTCGCGGATGCGGACGCCCGCCTGGAATTCAACGGGGGCGGGAGCCCCTACCACGTGCCCATGGTCGGTACGGTGGACGTGGACGACGACAGCTACGACGACATCCTGGTGCGGCGGGGCGGACGGGCCTATCTCCACCTCGGGCCGATCGCCGGCACCCACGCCCTGGACGACGCTGATGCCTCGTGGCAGGACCTCGGGCCGGGGACTCGGGGAAGCGGGCTCGGCATGCGATCCGGGGTGTTCGACGTGCCCGGAGCCGCCATCCTGCTGGGGGACAGCAGTGACGACGGCGCGGGTGAGGACGCCGGGATCGTATGGCTCTTCGACGGGGACGTGGGTGGACAGGTCGGGACCGACGAGGCGATCGCCTCCCTGGGTGGCGGTGCGGAGGGAGCGGCGGCTGGCGTGGACGTCACCGCGGCGTCGGACTTCGATGGCGACGGCGCTGACGACGTGGTCGTGGGATCGCTCACGGGTGCGTTCCTGGTGCGGGGCCCGGTTTCGGGCGACGTGGACCTGGGCAGCGCCGACCTCGTGTTCGAGCTGCTCGGCGGCGCTGGGACCATCGTCGAATCTGCTGGCGATGTGGACGGTGACGGCTTCGGCGACCTGCTTGTCGGCGCGGAGGACAACCCCATGAACTGGGGCGTGTACCTGGTCTACGGCCAGCCGCTGGAGGGCAGGTGAGCTGCCTGTCCCGCGCGTGCTGCTGCGTCGTGGTCGCCCTCGCGGCGCTCTGCGTGTGCGCGACGTCTGCCGGGCAGACTGCGGAGCCGTCCCCAGGGGTGACGTCGTGGACCGAGATCGTCGACCGTGCAGCGGCTGCGAACCGACAGTGGTGCACCGGGCACGTGCCCTCGGATGCCGAGACCCTGGCCGATGGATACCGGGAGATCTCCGAAGCCTGGGCCCGGATCCACCGGTACGAGCCCGCGGAGGAGCACCCGGAACTGCTGTACTGGCGGGGCGTGCTCGCGACCTGCCTGGGACAGGACGAGATGGCCCGTCTGGATCTGTCCACGTACATGGAACGGGTTGCCGGGGGTCCGACGGACAGCCGCCGGAAGGATGCTCGGCGGCGGTTGCGGAGGTTGGGGGGGGCCGTGCCGGTGGTCACTGCGGGGCCGGTCGCGGCGGTGGAAACTCCCGAAGCACCCGAGACCGAACCCCCGATCAGCGCAGGGATCACTTCACGCGCGTACAACCTCGGTGCTGCCGGGATCGCGGAGGTCGAACTGGCCGTTGCGGCGAACGAGGCGCTCCAGACCCACTGTGCGGACCTCTACTCGGACCATTTCACCCTCGTCGCGGGCGGGTACCACGAGGTCTCCAGCGCCTGGTCCGCCCTGCACGTCGTCGATGCCGAGGCAGGTGATGTGTCGCTGCTCTACTGGCGGGGTGTGCTCGCGGCCTGCCTCGGGCAGGACGAGCTGGCGATCGTCGACCTGGATCGCTTCGAACGGGCGTGTGAGGGAGAGCAGGCCGAGGCCCTGGCGGGATTGCTGACGGACGCTCGGGCCCGTTCGGACCGGATCCGCGCGCTCCAATCGACAGGAGGAAAGGCTCGCGCGGGGCGGCGAGGGCCGCGGCAGAGCCTGCGGAGTCACGCCCGGGATGCGGGCAGCTGGACCGTCGGCCTGGCCACCTCGGTCGCGCACGGCCCCTACTTCGCCGCGTCGCATGATGTCTCGCTGGCTGGCTCTGAGAGCGTGTTCGCCACCGAATCCCTGGTCGGGAGCTGGGCGCCGCGGTTCGGCATCGAGGCCGAGGTACACGTGGCACGCCCGCTGCTGCTCGGCGTCCACGTGGGTACTGCCATCGGATCGCGCCAGGTGACCGGGCTGGCCGCGCCGGAGCTGGCCGGGCTCGTCGATCCGGTGATCGAGGACCGCCTCGCGAGGGAGCATCGGCCGTGGCTGGACATGGACTTCTGGCTCGGCGTGATGCCCTGGCCAGGCAGGCCGATCACGCCGGTCGCCCGGCTGGTCATCGGCCACCGCTACCTGGCCCCCGTCGAGGACGAAGGGACGGCCCTGGGGCGCGCCTGGGCTCAGCCTGGAGTGGGCGGCGCCGCAGGGATCGTGATCACCCTGGGGGGGCGCCTGGACCTGGAACTGGCTGCCTGGTGGTTCGGGGAGCTCTCGCGCGGGGAACGCACCTGGGACCACGGGAGCGTCGAGTCCAGCGAGGTAGCGGAGGCGCTCGTGCTGGACCCGGCCGCGGTGGTGTTCGCACCGACGCTTGCCGCGCGCCTGGCGATCTAGCGCCTCGTCAGCTCAGGGGCTGATCCACAGCGACAGGGTGTACGGCTCGGTGTCGTCGTCGGACAGGTAGCCCACCACCCAGGCGTAGCACTCGGTGCCCGCGGTCATCGGCACCACGGACACGCCCTGCTCCGGGACGCTCAGATCGACGGTGGTGTCGGCCATCACGTACCAGTCCAGCGGGTTCTTCTTGTCCTCGTAGTGGCAGATCATGTACCAGTCCTGGTCGCCGGGGGCGTACTCCCACTCCAGCACGCCGTACAGGTAGCCGTCCGCGCCGAGCGTGAAGTAGTACGTGTCGTTGTCGCCGTCCCAGGTCTTCTCGACGATCGGGTCGAGGGTGCCGGTGATCACGTCGGCCGTGCCGTCACCGGACAGGAAGCCCTTGCAGGTCTGGCTGCAGGTGGGCCACACGTCCCCGATCTCGGTCTTCTTGTCGAACGCACAGTCGTTGGGTTCGGCGTCCTCGCAGGTGACGCCCGACGCGGCCGGGATGGTCCAGACCTCCTCCTCGGTGGTGTCGTCGTCACCGGTGTCGTCGTCGCCGGTGTCGTCGTCGTCGTCGTCGCTGAAGTCGTCGTCGTCCGCGACGTCGTCGTCGTCGGACATGTCGTCGTCGGCCACGTCGTCGTTGTCGTCGTCGTCGTCACCCGAGGGGCAGCCCCAGCAGAGCAGCCCCAGCGCGGCCAGCAGCACCAGCCACGTGCGTGTGTCGTTGATGATGGTCATTCCCGTCTCCTCCTGTTGGGTGGGGCGGATTTACCAGGTTGGGAGGTCGGATGCCAGGGCATCCGGTGGGAGAAGTGTACAAGTCGCGATTGACCCCTATCGCTCCAGTCGCGATTTGACCCCTATCGCTCCTACCACTCGAACGTGGCGACCAGCTCGCCGGCGCCGAGGCCGCCCATGGAGGCGTCGGATGGGGTGAAGGTGCCGTCGTGGGTGGTGAGGTCTTCGCCGCCGAGGATGATGGTGACGCGGTAGGTCACGTCCTCGTCGGTGCAGGCCTGCCACAGGTCCACGCGGACGGTGTACTCGCCGGCGGGCGCGCCGTCCTCGGGCCAGTAGATGTTCTCGTTGTTGATGCCGTCGGTGTAGCAGGCGGGGTTGCTGTCCAGGTCGAGCTGGCCGCCGGAGGGGGAGCTGGGCTGGCCCCAGTAGATCTCGTAGCCGGTGGGATCGACCACGTGCAGGTCCACGTCGTTGAGCGTGTCCCAGTGCACGTTGACCTGCACGTCGCCGGTGAGGACCCGGGTGATCTGGATCGGGATCGCGATCGTCTCGCCGGTGATGGGGTGGCCGCCCTCGTCGAACTCGTCGGCGAAGCCGACCCACAGGTCGAAGTCGTTGCTCACGCTTTGCAGGATCTCCACCTCGAGGGGGTAGGGATCGTCGCTGCCGCCTGGCGGGACGCGGTAGAACCCGTCCCCTCGTACACCCAGGATCAGCGTGCGGTCGCCGAGGTCCGCGCCGGACCACCGCAGGTCGAAGGCCGCGGCCGCGCCGTTGACCAGCGAGGTGCTGCCCTCGTAGCCGTCCACGTCGACCGCGCCGTCGGCCGGATCGGGGAAGTCGCACATCCAGAACTCGCCGCCGTCCACCTCGAAGAAGTTGGACCTGCCCCCCAGCTCGCACAGATCCTCGCCGCCGTCCCAGAACTCGTCTCCGCCGTCGTTGCCGGACGTGCAACCCATCGCGGCCATCACCGCGCCCAGGACCAGCGTTCCGATCCTCCTCATCATCGCCTCCTCTCCCGATTGTATGTCACGGCCCCGCCTTTCGTTACGCGCTCGCGAAGCGCACATTCCACCCGCGCGTTATGCTGTTGCGGTCATGCCTGCCTTCCAGGTGCTCGATCTGTGTCCGGCCTGCCGCGTGGAGTCGGCGCTGGCCGCCGTGTTCGATCCGCAGGATCCCTGCTGCCTGCTGGGGGTGTCGTCCACCTCCCGCTGCCGGATGTGCGGCCGCCAGACCCGCGGGCTCGTCACCCCGCGCGTGGAGCCCCCCCCCGACCCCGAGGCGGCGCTCCGCAAGGAGGAGTGTCCGGCGTGCGCCGAGCAGCTGGGGGACGGCGAGCTGGCCGAGTCGCGTTGCGAGCAGTGCGGCACCGCGGCCCGCGAGCGCGAGGTGCGGGCCGGGGAGGTGTTCGACTCCGAGCAGGAGCTGCGCGCGGCCATGGGCCGCTGGGGCAGCCAGGAGGGCCACACCTCGGTGGACGAGTTCGCCGAGGCCTGCTTCCTCGACGAGCGCGTGGACCGGGTGTACGAGCGTATGCGGGACGGCGAGGTGGTGGAGACCAACTTCGACGTGCTGGCGTTCCTGTTCCCGGAGATGGCCATGGCCGCGGCCATACCCGACGACGTGGCCGACGCGCCGGTCCCGGGCGAGCCGCCGCCACGTGCGGTCCCACGGCCTCCGCCGGTCGAGCCTCGCCGCGCCACCCCGCCGCCCCCGTCGACGAGCGGGCCGGTGGCCGCGGACGAGACGCCGACGATCATCGAACCGGCCGAGGCGGCGCCGAAGCCCGATCCCGCGGCCGAGTTCCTGGGCAAGCCGTGGGCCGCGCTGCTGCCGCTGGTGTCGGTGATGGTGGCCGACGGCCGCGTGCACCCGGCCGAGGAGGCATTCCTGCAGCGGTTCCTCCAGGCCAACCGCTGCCCGGCGATCCCATCGGAGCACGTGCGCGTGCACCGGCCCGAGGTGGTGCCGGTGCCGCCCGATCCTCGGACCCGGGCGCGCATGGTCGAGGCCATGGTGCACCTGGTGCACGTGGATCGGCTGCGGGACGGCTCGGAGTTCCGCGTGGTCGAGGAATTCGCCCGCGCCTGGGGAGTCGATCCCACAGCGGTCGCTCGCTGGGACACGCTGTACCGCAAACGCCATGCCACGGGCCTGCAGCGCCTGTGGTTGATCCTGCAATCGACGTTCTTCAAGCAGGGCTAGAAGGACGTTCACGAGGGAGAATTCATGCAGGACCCGTTCCGCAATCCCCACGCCGATCCGGAGCTGGCCGCCAAGATCGCGGCCATCTGCGAGCAGTTCGAGGCGGTGCTGGCCAACATCGGCCAGGTCATCCTGGGCAAGGACGACGTGGTCACCAGGGTGCTGACCGCCATGGTCGCCCGCGGCCACGTGCTGCTGCTGGACGTGCCCGGGGTGGGCAAGACCATGCTCGCCCGCTCCATCGCGGCCACCATCCAGTGCGGCTTCAAGCGCATCCAGTTCACGCCGGACCTGCTGCCCATCGACATCACCGGGTCCAACGTGTTCAACATGCGGCGCAAGTCGTTCGAGTTCCTGGCCGGGCCGGTGTTCACGAACATCCTGCTGGCCGACGAGATCAACCGCGCCACGCCCAAGACCCAGTCGTCGCTGCTGGAGGTGATGGCCGAGCGGCAGGTCACGGTCGAGGGTACGACCCACGACATCGAGCCGCCGTTCCAGGTGATCGCCACCATGAATCCCCTGGAGCACGACGGCACCTACCCGCTGCCCGCGGCCCAGCTCGACCGCTTCATGATCCGCACCACCATGGGCTACCCGCCCGAGGAGGCGGAGATGCGGATCCTGGACGTGCACCTGCAGGTACGGCCGCCGGTGGAGGACCTGCAGACCGTGGTCGGCCAGGAGGACTTCCTGCACTGGCAGCACACCGTGCCGTCGATCTACTGCTCCACGAAGCTGAAGCGGTACGTGGTCGACCTGGTCAGCCACATCCGCAACGATCCCGGCGCCATGCAGACGGTCAGCCCGCGCGCCACGCTGATGCTGGTGGCCATGGCCCAGGCCCACGCCATGCTGGCCGGCCGGGACTTCGTCAGCGCGGACGATATCCAGGCCGTGGCCCCGGACGTGCTGGCCCACCGGCTGGTGCTGGCCGGCGACCGGGTCGGCGAGACCTTCGTGCGCGAGGCGCTGAGCGCGGTGCCGCTGGGGGACTGAACCGCTGAAGCAGACCAACCCGCTGCTGGCCCTGCTGGGCATCACCTTCCACGGCGGCACCATGGTGCTGATGCCGTTCGTGCTGGGGTTCATCGCCTCGCTGTTCCTCGACACCACCGAGGTGGCGGAGACCGCGCTGGGCCTGGCCATCGGCTCGGCCCTGGTGGTGGGGCCGGTGTTCCTGGCCATGTTCGCCGGGGTCGCGTTCAAGGTGATCCAGGAGGCGCGGTTCTGGCGGGAGCGGGGCGCGTTCGGGTTCGGCCGCTTCCTCGAGGTGCTGCACCGCCATCTGGCGATCGTCACCCCGGGCGGGTATGCGGTGCTGACCGTGGGCACGATCCTGGTGATCCTGGCGCTGTGGGTGCAGTGGGCGTCCATCGGCACCCTGGCCGTGCTCAGCCTGGTGCTGTTCTACTGGACCGTGGGTGCGTCGGTGTTCCTGTCGGCGTTCATGGTGCGCACGTTCTCGTGGGGCATGGGCCGCAGCCGCGCCGGAATCCGGCGCGAGATGTCACCCGCGGTGGTCAAGCAGGGCGAGGCCGTGGAGGAGCGCTTCCACCTGACGCGGGTGCCGGTGTTCCCCGGCTATCGGCTGCTGGTGCACGACGAGCTGCCCGAGCGGCTGGACACGGAGAGCCGCTACATCGCCACACCGGCCGCGGCGCGGGACACGGTCACCCTGGCGGGCCTGCTGCGGCGCACGCCGCGGGGGCGCTACCGTGTGGGACCGGCCGCCGTGCAGTACCAGGACGCCATCGGCCTGACCCGGGTGGCGGTGGCCTCCCTGGCCACGGCCGAGCTGACCGTGCTGCCGCGGGTACGGCCCGTGCGCGTCGTGGAGCCGCCCCGGGCCCTGGACGAAGAGGCGGACATCCTGACCATCCGCCACCGCTTCGCCAACGAGGACTTCTACAACTTCCGCGCCTACGTGCCCGGGGACGACACGCGGCGGATCCACTGGAAGCTGTCCATGCGGGCCGGGCGGCTGCAGGTGCGGCTGCCCGAGTCCAAGGAGATCTCCCATCGCAAGATCGTGCTGGCCGTGGACACCTGCCTCAAGCGGGCCTCCATGCGGGTCAAGCCCGTGCTCGGCGAGGTGCTCGATGCGTTGGTGCAGGCCTGGGTCAGCCTGGCCGACGAGATGGTGCGCGACGGCGAGCACGTGACGCTGGTCAGCGCGGTGCCGGGCGAGGGACGGGTCGAGATCGAGCAGGTCCCGTGCAAGCGGGGCGCTGGTTCACCGTGGCTCGAGTTCGGCGCGCGGATCACCTGGCAGAGCCGCTACGACCTGGCGGATCTGTGCAAGGAGATCGAGGACGACGACGTGGACCTGGTGGTGCTGTCGGCGCGTTTCGACGCGCCGCCGCCGCAGCCGCTGCCCGGCCGGCGGGTGACCTGGATCTACCTGGCGCCCGAGGACGTGCTGGGGCAGCAACCGCCGGGCATGTGGCGGCGCTGGCTCGGGGAGGACAACCGCACCGCGCTGGGGGTGATGAGGCGGCTGGCGTTGCTGCCCCACTCGGCCGGCTCCACGCTCAACTCGCCGATCCGTCGCCTGATCGACTTCGCCCGGGTGGTGGACCGGGACAACCGGCTGGTGGTGGCACGGCGGCTGGCGGTGCGCAACTCGCGCAAGGTGATGGCCCTGCTGGCCGGGCGGCCGGACGCCCTGTACCGGATGGAGGCCGGGCCGCGGCACTACGTGCTGCGGGGCATGAAGGGGCTGGCCCGCGGCGGCTCGGGGAGGGGTGCGGCGTGAACCTGTGGCGCCAGCTCCGCGACTCGGCCGTGGCCCTGGGCAGCTACTGGGTGGCCACGCTGTTCGGCCTGGCCGCGTTCAGCGTGGCCGTGCTGTGGTGGGACCACACGGCCGAGGACGTGTTCATCCTGGGGGTGATCGCGGCGGCCACGCTGGTGGGCGCGGGCCTGGGCCAGCTGATGGGCTTCCTTCGGCTGCGGCCGTGGATCGTGTGGCTGCTGATGACCCTGGTGCTGACCGCGATCATCCTCATCGCGATCTACGTGCCCCACCCGGACGTGCAGGGGTACATGATCCTGTTCCTGATCATCGGCCCGATCGCGTTCACGTCAGGCATCTGGACGATGCGGGCGTGGGGGCAGCTGCCCGCTGCCTGGCTGCCCCTGCTGCTGGCCATCGGCGCGGTGCTGGTGGTGGCGCACGAGACCGGGGACGCCGGCAGGTGGTTCGAGGGCCGCAAGTGGGCGATCTGGAGCATCCCCACCCTGGGTGTGCTGTACGTGATCATCCTGCTGATGCTGGTGTACCTGGTCGCGCAGCAGGCCTACACCCTGTCGCGCTGGCGGACCGAGGGCAGCGCCCCGGACCGGCGCGAGGTGCGGGTGTCGGGCGCGCCGCGGGTGCGGCTGTCCCTCGCCGGCTGGGCCGTGGTGCTGGTCATGTCCCTGGCCCTGACCGTGGTCACCGCCCTGCTGTCGCCCTACCTGTGGCGCAGCGCGCCGGCCGAGGACGGCCACGGGGGTCAGGGCTACGACGGCGACGGCACGGCCGACGGCGGTGGCGGTGGCGATGGGGGAGGGGGCCACAGCCACGGCGACGGCGAGAACTGTCCCCACTGCGGGGGCTCCCTGGACGGCGGCGGCTCCGGCGGTGGCGGCGGTGGCGGCGGCGGTGGTGGCTCCGGTGGCGGCGGTGGTGGCTCCGGTG
>CAZXHG010000234.1:0-15310 GCA_964639985.1 uncultured Rickettsiales bacterium | reverse complement strand
GACGTTGGCGACGACGACACGGCCACCGATGACGACGACGTTGGAGACGACGACACAGGGGCGGGAGACGATGACTCACAACCCCATGATGACGACGACCTGACCCCCGGTGATGATGACGACGATACTCCGCCGACCTGCAGGCTCTCCGCGGCCCCAGCAAGGGCCTACGTTCCGTGGATCCTGGTCGGCTTTGTCCTGGTGTTGGTACCGCGACGGCGCCGTCGTTGAACCAGGAAGCGGTCCTCTCCACCGCTGGAGTCAGAGCAGCAATGGCTGCTGCCGTTCCCCTGCGAGGTCCGGTACCCGTCCGCTCATGGCCCCGCCCCTCGTGCGGACGGATCGAGCAACGCTGTTGCAGGGGCTACAGGCAGGCCCGGGAACAACCCATCAATGCACCAAAACCACCTCCCCCCCCTCCCACCCCAGCCCGGTCTCCCCCGAGACCCTGCCCATCAACGCCGCCGGCTCCTGCAGCAGCACCGACAGGTCCCACAGCTGCAGACTGTCGTCGTACGTCACCGTGACCAGGTAGCGCCCGTCTCCGGTGAACCCCAGCGCCCGGCACGGTCCCGCGAGCACCATCGTCGCCAGCTGCACCTCCCGGTCCGTGTCCCACACCTGCACCGTGCCGTCGGTCTCTGCCGTGGCCACCAGCCGTTCATCCCCGCCCGCGACCAGGCGCTGCACACCCCCCGGCCCGGCCAACACCACAACCCGCGCACCCCGCACCACGCAGCCCACCCCCACCCCCCCCCCGCCCCCGCACCCCCGGGCCCGGCCATCACCAGCTCCGTCGCACCCAGCACCTCGCTGCCCACCCCCTCCCACCGCGGGACCTCGCCCGCCAGCACCCCCCGCGCCCGCGCCTCCTCCCCCTGAAGCAACGCGGCCGCGGCCAGCACCACGGCCCGATCCCGATCCCCACATTCCACCGCCCGCGTCGCCAGCTGCGCGCCCAGCGCCGCCCGCGCCTCGCGCTCCGCACCCACCGCCTGGTCGCGGGAGAACTCCGCGAGCACCACCTGCTGCTCGGCGTCGCGGTACCACCAGATCATCACCAGGGCCAGTCCGGCGAGCAGGCCCACCACCACGGCAACGGACCAGCCCTGCCGCCGTTGCACGCGCACCTCTCGCGCCGCCCCGGCCGCGAGAAAACGCTGGACCTGCTCGGACAGCTCCGACGTGCAGTTGCCGGCCGCGCGGCGGGCCTCGCGCAACGCGTCGCCCTGCCAGACCTCGTCGTCGCGGCAACCCCGCCGCTCCCACAGCTCGGCGGCCTGGCTGACCTCCCCGAGGAAGACCAGCTCCTCGCGCCCCTCCTCCAGCCAGCGTGCCAGCCGCGTCCACGCGTCCACCAGCGACTCGTGCACCAGCTCGAGCTCCCCGGCGTCGTCCTCCGCGGATCGGCGCACCGCCAGCAACCGACCGTCGATCAGGCGCTCGAGCACGTCGTCGGCCGCGTCCGGTTCGAGGCCCTCGAGCACGCGGGAGGCAGGTAACGCCCGCCGCGTCCCCTCGGGGGTCACCAGGCGCAGCAGCATGGTGCGTGCCAGCCCCACCTCGTCGGGCGACAGCCCGGACAGGATCCCGTCGGCGTGGCGGGCCAGGGCACCCCCCACTCCCCCCACCTCCTCGTAGGTCGCGGCGGTCAGGGACCGTCCCTCCCGGTCGCGCCGCTCCCACAGCATCTGGCCGGTGAACTGCAGCAGCGGCAGGCAGGAGGTCTCGCCCCGGACCTCGTCCACCATCCGGCCGACCAGGGCGGGTTCGTCGTAGCGGTAGCCCACGGCCTCGACTGGTCTCGCCAGGATCTCCTGCAGCGCGGTGGGCCCCGGGCGCTGCAGCACCGCGATGTGGCTCAGCGCCTCCCGGCCCTGGGGGGAGTCGGCGATGCGGCCGAGGAACTCCTCGCGCAGGGTCAGCACCACCCGCACGGGCAGCTCCGGATCGTCCGCGGCCGCGCACAGCGCCTGCACGAATGCGGCGCGCCCGTCCGCGTCCGCGCCCAGGGTGATCAGCTCCTCGAGCTGGTCCACGAACAGCAGCACGCTGGCGCGGCGTTGCTCGGCGAGCCGGTGCAGCACCAGGTTGAGCACGTGGGGGGAGGACTCCAGCTGACCGGCGAGCACGTCGTCCCGCGTGTCCCCGTCCTCACCCGCCGGGCTGCCAAAGGCGGTCGCGCGGAGCCCGCCGGCCACGGCCTGCCGCGCCTCGGCGATGCGCGCGGCCAGCGCCTGGAACGGCGCATGGCCTGGGCGCAGCTGCAGCACGACCAGGGGGCCGCGCTCCCGCAGCCGGGGGATCACCCCGGCCTGCACGAAGGAGCTCTTGCCGGCCCCGGACGGCCCGACCACGCTCAGCACGGGCTGGCTGCGCAGACGCTCCACGAACTCCGCGATCTCGCCGTCGCGCCCGAAGAACACGTGGTGGTGCCGCTCGTCGAACGGCAGCAGCCCGCGGAACGGGCTGTGCTCGCCGCGGTCGGCGGCTGGATCGCTGGCCAGCAGGCGGCGAAGCCTTCGCGCCACGTCGTGTGCGGGCGGACGGTGCCCGGCGTCCTTGTGCAGGCAGTCGGTGATCAGCAGCGACAGCTCCGGAGCGAGGTGGTCGTCCTCGGCCAGCGCCACCGGCTCCGGCGCGGTGACCTGCAGGCCCAGGTCCAGGCGGCTCGACGCGTCGTAGGGGCGGCACCCCAGCGCCATCTCGTGCATCACCACGCCCAGCGCCCACACGTCGATCGCCTCGGTGATGGGCTGCTCGCGCCACTGCTCGGGGGCCATGTAGGCGGGCGTGCCGCGCACACCCCGGTGCTCGCTGACGAACGGGTTGTCCAGCTGGGACGCCTCGAGATCCCCCAGGTCCTCGGCTGCGTCGGACAGGGCCCGGGCGAGGCCGAAGTCGAGCACGCGGATGCGGCCGTCGCGGCACAGCATCACGTTGGCTGGCTTGAGGTCCCGGTGCAGCAGGCCCTTGGCGTGCGCCTCGGTCAACGCCTCGGCGATGGCCAGGCCGATGCGGATCGCCCCGGCCGCACCGGGGCGCTCGGTCTGCAGCCGCTCGGCCAGGGTCTCGCCCTGCAGGTACTCCAGGGCCACGTAGGGGCGCCCCTCGGTCTCGCCCACGTGGTGGATGGTGACGATGTGGGCGTGGCTGAAGCGGGCTGTGGCGCGCGCCTCGAAGGCGAACCGCTCCACGTCCTGGGGCGAGCCCAGCGCCTCGGCCTTGACCACCTTGAGCGCGACCCGGCGCCCCAGGCGCGTGTCACGTGCCAGGTACACCTCGGCCATGCCGCCCTCACCGAGTGAGCGCATCACGCGGAAGTGGTCGATCTCGGTCCCGGGCGGCAAGGCGCCTGGGAACGCCGCGGGTGGTTCGGGGCTCATTCCCATCGATCCTGCCTCGCCAGCGCGGCGCAGGAAAGGGGCGCGTGGCGGATCCTCGCTGGTCCATCGCGCGCGCGACGTGGTATCCCTGCGGGGAAGGCAGGGCCAGGGAGAGGAACCGATGCGAGATCTGACGAGTCGAATGCAACGGATGAGCGTGGTCTGGGTGCTGGGCCTCACGGCCGTGCTGGTCCCCGGGCTGGCGCTGGCGGAGGAGGCAGAGGAGCGGGGCGGGCTGGTCGGCTGGTTCATGGAGTTCCTGCCGATCGTGATCCTGCTGGCCGTGATCGCCTTCGTGCTCAGCCGGCTGCCCAAGGTGGAGGGGCTGGACCACGAGAAGTCCTTCCGCATGCGGCGGGTGCTGAACTGGCTGCCGCTGGGGCTGACGTACTCGTTCTTCTACATGGGGCGGTACAACCTCAAGGTCTCCAAGCACGCCTACGAGACCATGGCCGCGGCCGACGGGTCGCCGTTGATGGGCAACGAGGATTTCGCCCTGATCTTCGGCATCGGCACGCTGGTGTACGGCGTGTCGTTCGTGATCAACGGGCCGCTGACCGACCGCATCGGCGGGCGCAAGGCGATGTTGATCGGCGCCGCCGGGATCCTCGTCATCAACACCACCATGGGGCTCGCTGCGCTGTCCCTGGTCGAGCACGGCCCGATGTTCACCTTCCTGCAGGCGCACTTCGTCACGGTGATGACCGTGCTGTACGCCGTGAACATGTACTTCCAGAGCTTCGGCGCGGTGGCCATCGTCAAGACCAACGCGCCGTGGTTCCACGTACGGGAGCGGGGCGTGTTCGGCGCCATCTTCGGCATCCTGATCTCGCTGGGCATGTACTTCGCGTTCGACTGGAGCGCGATCATCCTCGAGCACTGGGGCCTGGCCTGGGTGTTCTTCGTGCCCTCGATCATCCTGGGCACGCTGTGGGTGATCGACTTCCTGGTGGTGCGCAACACCCCGGAGGAGGCGGGGCAGACCAACTTCCACACCGGCGACGCCACCGCCGGGGACGACAGCCCGCGGCTGCCCGTGCTGCAGGTGTTCAAGCTGATGCTGCGCAACCCGATCATCCTGACCATCGCGGCCGTGGAGTTCTGCAGCGGCTTCCTGCGCCAGGCGATCATGCAGTGGTACCGCACCTTCGCCAAGCAGACGGACGAAGCCCTGGAGCTCTACGGCAGCTTCGTGGTCGAGAACTGGGGGCTGCTGCTGTGCTGCGCCGGGATCCTCGGCGGCGTGATCGCGGGCGTGATCTCCGACCGGGTGTTCCAGAGTCGCCGCGGTCCGGTGGCCGCGTTGCTGTACGGCACGATGCTGGTGTGCGGCGTGATCATGGCGTTCACCTTCAAGACCCACGCGGTCGAGGTGCTGGTGATCGTGATGTCGATGGCGGTGATCGGTGTGCACGGCATGCTGTCGGGCACGGCGTCCATGGACTTCGGCGGCGCCAAGAACGCGGGCACGGCCGTCGGAGTGATCGACGGCTTCGTCTACCTTGGCACGGCCTGCATGTCCGGGCTGTACTACTTCATCCTGCCCCGCGAGGAGCTGGACACGGCGGGCAACCTCACGGGCGCGGCCACGGACCCGAACAACTGGTGGCCGTGGCCGGTGTCGATGATCCCGCTGGCGCTGATCGGCACGCTGCTGGCGCTGCGGCTGTGGAACGCCAAGCCCAAGTCCAAGGGCAGCGGCGGACACTGACGGTCCGGTCCGCCGCCCGATTCCTCCTCACCGGAAGATCGTGTCACCCGCCTCCCACGCGGCGGTCAGGGCATAGGTGCTGGCGATCCACTCGCCGCCGTCGAGGCGGGGGTACATGCCGTCGCACTGCAGCTGACCCCCGCGGGGATCGGACTCGACCGAGACCTCGCAGTCGCTGTCCGGCGCGCTGGTGATCTCGAAGGTCGGCTGGTAGTCGTGGGCCGGGTCGTAGGTACCGCGCCAGCTGAAGCTGACCGACGCGGTCGGCGGCGTGCCGCCCGGCTGGTAGTCACCGGGACCACCGTACCCGTCGAGCTCCACCACCAGGGACAGCCACTCGCCGTCCTCGTCCGCGTCTCCCTCGGACGTGCGCAGGACATAGGTCTGATCCCCGCCCTCGTCCCACACCAGGGTCAACCCCGGGCCGTCGTCGGGCGAGCCCTCCTGGCTGTAGTCGAACACCCACACCCCGGCGCCGTCGGGAGTGGCGTGCTGGCTGGTGTCGAGGGCGTCGTCGCCCGACCCGGTGATGGTGATGGTGGTCGTGCCGCCCTGGTACGAACCGGACGTCGTGCCCCCGGGGGTGGTGTCGTCGTCGTCGGCCACGTCGTCGTCGTCGGCCACGTCGTCGTCGTCGGCCACGTCGTCGTCGTCCCCCTGGGTCGGGCAACCGCACAGCAGGGCGGCGATCAGCAGGTGTAGCCATCGGTGCACGGGGTCCTCCTCTCGGCTGGGATCGAACTGTCTCACGTCCGGGCGGCCGGGAGAAGGGTCCGTGCGGATCCGACGACCGCCGATTCGGTCGGCAACCCCTCCGCGCCGGTCCGGGTGGATATAGTGTCGCTCGTGCAGACCCACGAACGAGAGGGCGTCGGCCGCTGGCCCCTGGCGATCGCGACGGCTGCGTTGGCGCTGGTGCTGGCGCCGTCGTGGTTGCTGGGATTCGTGCCGGTGCGGGCGGACGCGACCGCCTACTTCTGGCCTCTGCGTGAGCGGCTGGGGGAGGCGCTGTCCGCGGGCGTCCTGCCCGTGTACGACCTGCTGAACGACTGCGGTACGCCCCTGCTGATCAACCCCCAGACCGGCGCGCTGTATCCCCCGCACCTGATGTATGCGGTGCTGTCCGTGCCTCGCGCCATGGCCATGTTGCACGCGGCGCACCTGCTGCTGCTGGCCGCGGGGGTGGTGGCGTTGCTGCGTCGCCTCGGGTACGGCTGGTCCGCGGCGAGCGCGGGTGCCCTGTCGGTGGGGCTCGGCGGGGCTGCGCTGTCGGTGTCGGCCATGCAGGACAAGCTCTACACCCTGGCGTGGGTGCCCTGGGCGTTGGGCTGGATGGTCGCCGCCGCCTCCCCCGGCGCGATCAAGCCGCGGGTGCGCGCCGTGATCGCGGGTGCGGCTGCGATCAGCGTGTCCGTGCTGGCCGGGGGGCTGGACGTGGTGATCCTCGGCGCTGCGCTGGCCGCGGTGGTGGTCCCGTTCGCTGGCGGGTGGCGGCGGGGTCGCGGCGCCCTGGAGGGGGTGTGCGTGCTGGCCCTGTGCTACGGCGTGGGGGCCGCGCTGTCGGCCGTGCAGTGGCTGCCGTTCTGGGACTGGTTGCAGACCACGGACTGGGGTGGGGCCGCCCCCGGGGGTGTGTCCCGCGCGCTGCTGGGCGAGCACCTGCTGGGGCTGGTGGCGCCCAACGCGGGCTACGTGCCCGCACTCGACGAGCTGCACCTGCCGTGGCGTGACGGCCCGGTGCCGTTCTACCTGCCGGGTCTCTACCTGGGCGGGGCCGGGTTGCTGCTGGCCGGATTCGGCGCCGTGGCCGGGGTGCGGCGGCCCGGTATCGCGCGCGTGGCGGTCGCGGGCGTGGTGCTGTTCGTCGTACTGGCGCTGGCCCTCGGGCCCATCGGGGAGGCCGAGAGCCGCCTGCCGGTGCTGTCGATGGTGCGCTACCCGCACAAGTGGTCGATCCCGGCGGTGCTGCTCGTCGCGGTGCTGGTGGCCGAGGGCGTGCGTGACCTGATGGGAGCCGGTCGGACCGGGCGCGGACCGCTGATCGTGGCCGGTATCGCGCTGCTGATCGCGCTGGTGGCGGGCACGGTCGGGCCGCGCCTGCCCGACGGCGGGCTCGTGTCGGGGCGTGATCTGGTCACGTCGTCGGCCGGTGCGCTGGGGGCCGGGGGCCTGGCCCTGGCCTGCCTGGCCGTGGCCCGCTGGGTCGACGGGGTCCAGCGGGTGCGGCTGGTCGCCCTGGCCGTGGCCATCATGGCCGCGGACCTGGCGTGGCACAATGCGCCGCTGGCGCCGGTGGCCGACCCCGACGTGGCGCTCGCCCCGCCCCCGGCCGCGCAGTTCCTCGCCGACCAGCCCGGCGAGGTGCGGTTGTTCCCCTACAGCTACCTGGCCCACGGCATGGGGCCTCCCTCCCAGCCGGGCGCGAGCCGCTCCGACGTGCTGCTGGAGAGCATGGTGCCCGGGATCCCCGCCGCGCACGGGTTCGCCCTGCCGCTGGGCTGGCTGGTGGGGCACCCGGTCGAGCTGCAGCGCGCGTGGGTGGACATGGGCGAGCTGACCGCCGGGCAGCGCCTGCAGCGGATGCGGCTGGCCGGGGTGACGCACCTGCTGGTCAACGGCCCCGAGCATGGCGCGGCGCTCTCCGCCTTGTCCGGCGTGGTGCGTCCCGGCGGTGGGGTGGCCGCGGGCGAGGCGTGCACGGTCGAGGTGCTGGCCGTGGTCGATCCCATGCCCCGGGTGAGGCTCACGCCAGGGCCGGACCCGGCGGCGGATGGCCGCCCGGTCGAGGTGATGCAAGACGAAAACGGGACCTTCCGCGCGGTCGACGTCGAGGTGGGTCGGCTCGTGTGGCTGCGCCCCTGGGATCCCTACTGGCGCGCCTGGATCGATGGCCGCCCCGCGGCCACCGAGATCGTCAACGGATACCAGCTGTCCCTGCCCCTACCTGTGCCCGCCGCGGAGGTGCGGCTGGAGTACCACGTCCCCGCGCTGGCGCGGGGAGGGGTGATCAGCGGGGTGACAGCGCTGCTGTTGCTGGGGGCGGTCGTCGGGCTGAGGGTGCGCGTGATCAGTCGAGCCGGATGACCCGGACCACGGCGTCGGCCGCGGCGTCCACCTGCAACGAGAGCACGGTGCCCGCGTCGACGGCCTCGCCCAGCAGGAAGGCGGCGCCGCCAGCGCGCAGGGTCTCGGTGGTCTCCGCTGTCAGGTCGGCGGTGGCCACGCCCGACACCTCGTACCAGCCGTGGATCATCATGTCGAAGTCCACGCCGCGCTGGTAGCCGGTGAGCACGTCCTCGGTGGGCGGCTGAAATCCCCAGATCGGGTCCGCGGCCATGCCCTCGTCCACGCGCTGGTGGGCTCCGAGCGCGGTCCAGAAGTCGAGCACATAGGCCTCGGACGAGAGCCCGGTGACCTCCTCGACGCCCGCCAGGCCTGGCGTGGGGCTGACGAACCAGTCGTTGAGCAGCTGCACACCGCAGGTGGCGTCGAAGGAGCCGTCGTCGTGGGCCACCTCCGCGCCGTAGCGGTCGTACAGGTAGCGGAAGGCCAGGTAGGCCAGGCCGCGGAGCTGACCGTCCCGGTCGGCGTAGTAGTGCACGCCGGGTTCGTACTCGAACACGTCGGGGAGGGAGGTGTGCCACGGATCGTCCAGGGCCGCGGCCCAGACGTACAGGTTGCCGTTGTTGTACCCGCACAGGTCCTGGGCCATGGCCGAGGTGCCCTCGGTGACGTACACGTTCTCGGCGACGTCGGTGGCGTCGTTGTCCAGGAAGCGGGAGGCCCAGTAGATGTTGTGGTTGAACTCGTGGGCCAGCAGCTCGGTGGTGCCGTTGACCGACGACTGGGGCGCGTCCGGGTCGGGGATGCCCGCGTAGATCAGCTCCTGTTCGTTGCCGTATCCGCACACGTCGGCAGGCTGCAGGTCGCACGAGGTGACGAATGCCTGCGCTCCGCTCATGTTGACGCGGTAGCTGAACAACACGCTGACGTGGCCGTCGGCGTTGACGTCGGACTCGGTGTGGAAGAAGAACCGCTCGCGCGGCAGCGCCACCTGCTCGAACTGGTCGATCACGTCGGCCACGAACGTCGGGTCGAGCACGTACGGATCGTCGTACTCGGTGGAGATGTCCTCGTAGATCACCATCTCGTCGGTGACGATCACGACCTCGGCGTCCACCTCGACCGCGCCCACCAGGCCGGGCACCTCGAAGGTGCGCACCTCGCCCACCTCGGGCACGGTCGGATCACCGATCGGGTCCCGGAGCGAGACCGGATGCGTGACCTGGGGCGGCACGAAGGGGGGCGTGGCCTCGGCGCTGGTGGCGTGACCGCTGCCCCGTCCGCCGCCATTGACCGCCAGATCCCAGGCGGTGTCCATGGAGCCGTCCCGCGAGACCACCACGGCGAGGTACGAGCCGGCCTCGGCGAATGCCAGCTCCACGGAGCCACCGCCGGCGTCGATCTGGGCCACGTCGCCGACGATCAGCGCTGACGACCCGTCCCAGTCCAGCGGTTCACCGGGCAGCAGCGGGTCGCACGCGGGCCCGGTGGTGTCGTCGTCATCGTCGTCGGTCGGGGTGGCGGAGTCGTCGTCGTCGTCCTCGTCCGGGCAGCCCAGCAGCCCGAACGTGAATGCGAGACACAGCACGAGGTGAAAGTACATGCGCAAGGTAGTGTTCTCCCGGTGAAGGCTGAACGATAGCGGTGTCCAGCCCCGAGGGCAATGGGATCAGGCGCCGGCGACGCCCAGGTCGGCCTCGATCCCGGCTGCGATGACGCCGGCCAGCGCGGCCACGGTGTGGCCGGCGGGCAGTCCGACCGGTTCGGGCAGCACGGAAGCGTCGGCCACGTACAGGCCGGTCACGCCGTGGACTCGACCCCGCGCGTCCACGACCGACGTCTCGGGATCCACACCCATGGCGCACGTGCCGACCGGCGAGGTGGAATGCACGGCCAGATCACAAGCGCGGTAGTGCCGCTTGCGCAGCAGCCGCAGGTCTTCGGCCGAGCGCAGACGCGTGGGCACCGCGTGGGTGGTCAGCACCTCGGCGGCGCCGGCGGCCAGCAAGGCGCGGGCCGCGTGCTCCAGGCCCCGGGCCATGGCGCGACGGTCCGGCGGGAGGAGCTCGTAGCGCAGGACCGGGCGGCCGGTGGCCAGGGGCACGGCCCAGCCCTCGCAGCGATCACGCACGACCACGTCGACGGTGCGCAGGGCCCCCGGCGCGCGGAGCCACTCGTCGAGCTCGTCTCCGCACAGGGGCAGGGTGGCGGCGAGCTCTCCCCTGGGAGCGGTCCGGCTGCACAGCGCGAGGCCATCCGGTTCGATACCCAGGCCGTCGGCGAAGCGGGTGAGGGCGCATGCACCCGGGGCGGGCGGGGGCTCCTCGTCGAAGCGGGCCACCAGCGTGGTGGTCGGCTGCATGCGAAGACAGGCGCCGGCCCTGCGGTGAGGGTCGTACACCCGGCTGGCCTGCAGCAGACAGGACGAGTGCAGGGCGCCGGCCGTGAGCACCACCGCCTCGGCGCGCACGCGGACGCGGTGCCGGACCGCGCCGTCGACCAGGACGAAGCCCATCACGCCGTCGGCCCGCCGGTCCTGCACGTCGATGTGCACCACGCGGGTCTCGCCCAGGATCGGCGCCCCAGCCCGGTCCACGCGGTCGAGCTGGGTCTGGCGGGCGGTCGGCACGGCCTGGCAGCCCAGCGCGCAGCGACCGCAGCCGTCGCAGGGATGGTCGAGCCGCCTCAGCGAGGGCGCGACGATCGTCTCCCAGCCCAGCTGGTCGCAGCCCGCGGCCAGGGCCGCGGCAGAGGGGCTGAGCGGCAGGTCGGTCCGAGGAGCAAGTCCAAGGTCCCGCTCCAGCTGGTCGTAGGCCGGCAGCATGGTCTCGGGCGCCAGCGTGGTCGCGCCCGCCTGCTCGGCCCACCCGGTGAGCAGCGTGTCGGGCGCGCGCCAGGCCACCCCGTGGCCCACGGCGCTGCCCCCGCCGAGCAGGCACCCCTGCAGTGCCTGGATGCCCCGGTCGGCCGTGGCCTGCAGGCCGTGGTCCCGCAGGCGCGTGGCCCGGGCCTCGAGCTCCGTGTTCGGGGGCTGCGGGTCACCGCCCTCCTCGAGCACGACCACCCGGGCGCCTGCGCGGACCAGCCGGTCGGCGACCACGGCACCGGCGGCGCCCGCGCCGACCACGCACACGTCGGCCTTGAGGTCCAGCGGGCCGCGCAGGCTGTGGGACCCCTCGATCACGCCGGGTCCGCCCCGTAGTGGTGGGTCAGGATCAGCTGGCGCAGCGAGGCCACGGCCTGGCGCGAGATCAGCAGGGGGCTGGCCGCCCAGCGGTCGAGCACGCGTCGCTGCTGCTGCGGGTCGAGCTCGGAGAATGGCAGCAGCCTCCCGCCCAGGATGAACCCGCTGCCCTCCAGGAGCGTGGGCAGGGCCAGTGTGCCGCGTCGCAGGCCTGGCTCGAGATCGGCCAGGGTGGCGTCCAGCCGGCGAAGCACGGACGCGGGATCCACGTCCGACGGCAGCAGGACCGCGGCCACGGCGGCGAAGACGTGGTAGCGCAGGTCGTCCAGCACGTCGATGTCGGCGGGCCTCGGCGGGTAGGGGCCCTGGCGGAGGAACGGCGTCGCGGTCAGGCCCAGCCCGGTGACCACGGCGGCCGCGGCCGCACCTGCGGCGAGCAGGAAGCGTCGTCGGGTGGTGCGGGCCGCGCGGGCCGCGACCTCGTACTCGGGCCAGTCGGACTTCATGGGCCGGCAGTATACCGCCCCGGATCAGTCCTCGAGCTGCAGCAGCGCCAGGTTGGCGCGTTCGAGCCGGTCGTGGCTGCCCGCGCCGCCCGGATCGATCTCCAGCAGGCGCCGGAAGCACTCCCCGGCCTGGGTGCGATCCTTGCGGAACAGGGCCATCTCGCCCTGCTTCAGCAGGGTCTCGGCGGCCATCATGCGCTCGGCCTTGCCCACGTGCTTGGCCCGGTACTGCTTGCGCGCCTTGTCGTCGTCGACCAGCTCGCGCATCTCCCTGAGGCGGTTGCCCAGCGCCTCGCGCATGCCCGCGTAGTTGGTGATGCTCATGCCGATCACGTCGAAGCGGTGCAGCTCCTCCTCGAAGCGGTCGCACGCGCTCGCCATCTCGCCAGGGAGGGCCGACCAGTGCAGGGACAGGAAGCCGAAGTGGTCCTTGCGCATGGCCCGGAACCGCTCGCGCAGCGCGCGCTCGAGCTCGGCCTCCTCCTCGTTCTCGGCGCCCTTGTGGGCCAGCGTGACGATGCCCATCTGGCGCAGGGCCAGCAGCATGCACACGGCTTCGCCCTGCTTGATGTCGAGCCGGCGGAACAGGCGTGACACCGGCCGGCTGGGGCGCAGCAGCTTGTTGAGGAAACCCATCTGGGCATTGTTGACTGGCAGCTTGTGCAACAGCTTCTTGCCCTCGTCGGTGACCGACACGAACTGGGGCCGCAGCAGGTTGATCTGGGCGCTGATCTCGGCCTCGCCCAGACCGGAGAACTTGCGCCAGGCGTGCTGCCACAGGGGCTTGGTCACGTCCGAGCTGCTCTCCTGGAACACCTCGCGCAGTTCGGGCACGTCGAAGAACCGGATGGAGCCGCTGTGGCTCTCCAGCAGGTGCTCGGTGACCAGCCGTGTCTGGTCGGCGCGCAGGGAGTACAGCTGCGACTTGCTGATCAGTCGCAGCCGCATCACCACCGACACCAGCGGCCGGCCCGTCAGCGCGGCGAGGCGGCGGGCCTGCTCGAGTACGGCGTCCGTGACGAGCTGCTTGCGGATCAGCAACGCCTCGGTCGACTCGCTGACCATGGGGGGCTCGCGCACGAACTGCACCGGGCCGCCGCCGATGAAGTAGCCCCAGTACCGACCGTCGTCCACGTCGAACACGGCCACCCCGGTGCGCTTCTCCGCCGACACACGCATCAGCACCTGGTACGCGGACGTGCGCTCGAGCTTGTCGCGGAAGGCCACGATGCCCGGCAGCGGCGAGGCGCCCTCGGGGATCGGGATGCCCGTGGAGTCCACGCCCGGGGCCTTGCCGCGCTCGCGGCCGCGTCGCTTCTTCGGAGAACGGCCCCAGGGGGTGCGTCTAGGCGCCCCGGTGGCGGCGGGTTGACTGCCCGCGTCTCGCGGGGGGGGCGCCTTCTTGTTCTCGGCGTCACGTCGCAGGCGCTCGCCGAGGTAGTTGCGGCCCGCGGCCGGGGCATCGACCGTCAGCGGGGTGGGCGACTTCTCCTTGGATGCGGCCGATTTGGCCTCGTCCCTGGAGGGCAGCTCCAGGGACGGCCACGCCGGGGCGCCGGGATCGGTGGCGGGCGGTGGCTCGGAGGTGGACTCCGGCGTCTCCTCCACCGCGGATCGCTGGGGCACGACGAGCTGTTCGGTCGCGCTGGGCGGCGGGGGCCGCGGAGCGGGGTCCACGGCTGGCTGGGGGTCGATCCGCGGGGGGTGCACGAAGGGGCTAGCGGCGTTGTCCTCGGACTCCTCGTCAGTGGCCGAGTCTGCCGAATCCGTGATCGAATCCAGGTCGTCGCCGGTCATGGCGTAGCCGCCCGCCGCATGGGGCTCGTTGTCGTCGAGGGAGTCGGCCAGGTCCGCGGTCAACCGGTCGCCGTCCGCGTCGTCGCCCAGACAGAGCCTGCGGAGGTCGGGGGGGACGGCCGCGAACCACAGGGCCGTGGTCTCGTGATCCGCGTGCACGACCATGCCCTCGAGGCGGAACGACTCCCCGGCGAAGGCCAGGTCGAGGGTGACCCCACACTGCTGTCCCTGGTCTGGCGGCGGCAGCACCCGGGTGGTCAGCACCCCCTGGTGCAGCTCCGAGGTCCACGCAGTCCGGGCCTCGTGTTCGTCCTTGAACACGACGCGGATATCGTCGGACAAAGGCGGCCTGCCCTTCTCCCCACCATGTCCATTCTACTATGGGTCTCGCTCAGCGCGAGGGGGAGGGGAGCGCCGTGGAATCAATCGGCCGCGGGTGGGGTCTCGCCACGCTGCAGGGCCTCCAGCACGAAGGTGGCGCGCTGGACCCGGTCGATGCTGCTGAGATCGCCAGGGTCGATCTCCAGCACCCGGCGGAAGGCCAGCGAGGCGTCCTCGGCGTCGTCGTTGTGCAGGGCCACCTCGCCCTGCTCCAAGTACGTGACCGCGGCCATGCCGCGCTCGTCCTCGCTGACGAAGGAGGCGCGGTAGTCGCAGCGCGCCTCGGCGTCCCCGGACAGGCGTCGGATCTCGCCGATGCGAGCTCTGAGCGCGTCGCGCATGGCGTCGAAGTTGGTGATCGAGCTGGCCAGCCCCGAGAACTCCCGTACCCGCCCCTCGAGCCGCCCGCAGCACTCGTCCAGCTCCTCGGGCAGGGCGGACCAGTGCAGGTCGAGGAAGCCGAAGTGGTCCCGGTCCATGCGCTCGAACACGTCGCGGAGCTGGCGCTCGAGCTCGACCTCGTCGCGGCTCTCCGGCTCGTGGGGTGACAGGGACAGCACACCGAGCTGCCTCAGCGTCATCAGCAGTTCAGCGGCCTCGCGCTTTCCCAGCACCTTGCGCCGCAGCAGGTTGCGCACGGGGCGGTCGGGGCGGTGCAGCAGGTCCACGAAGCGGCGCTGCTCGTCCTGGAGCGGCAGGGTCGACAGCACCCGTTGGCCCGTCTCGGTGACCGAGGCGAACATGCGGCGCATGCCCGTGAGGTGACCGAGCAGCCGGCTCTCGTCGAGACCGGCGACCTCGTCCGCGGCGTGGCGCCAGACCAGGGCGGGCAGCTCGAGACGGCCGGGGCCGAGGAGCCGGGGGATCTCGGGGAGCTGGAAGAAGCGTAGCGTGCCCGTCTCCTGCGCGAGCAACTGTTCCGCCACCTGTCCCAGCCACGCCACGTGCAGGTTGATCAGCTGCCCGGTCTCGACCAGGCCGAGGCGCTGGAGCACCGTCAACGGGTCGGACCCGGTCACGTCGGCGAGGCGATCGGCGTGTTCGGCCACGGCCTGGCTGATGGCCTTCTGTCGGGCCAGGGTCTCCAGCAGGGGCGCGCCGGGGCCGTCCGGTCCGCAGCGGTAGCTCACGGGCGCGCCCGCGGTGAACCACAGCCACGCCCGGACGTCGCCTGACTCGTACACGGCCACGCCGTCGAGCTTCTCGGCCACGAGGCGCAGCAGGGGGGGGTGCAGCGGCCCCGCGGCGGCCTCGGCGCTGAACAGGCCGCTGCCGTCGCGCC
>CAZXHG010000233.1:0-15337 GCA_964639985.1 uncultured Rickettsiales bacterium | reverse complement strand
ACTGCTGGCCGACGCCGGCCGGCGCGGCCGCCAGACGACCCTCCGCCTCGCGGCGCGGGGCCTCGATCCCGCCACCCTGCGTGGCATCGTCATCACCCACGAGCACCGCGATCACACCAACGGCGCCCGGGTCCTGGCGCGCCGGTATCACATCCCGGTGTTCGTGCACGAGGCGGTGCGGCCGAAGGTGAAGCTGGACGGCGTGGACGACGTGCGCACCTTCGGCGACGAGCACGCCCTGGAGATCGCGGGGCTGGAGGTCAAGCCGTTCACCATTCCCCACGACTCGGTCGAGCCGCTGGCCTACGTGGTGGGCGACGGCCACACCGAGGTGGGCGTCGCCACGGACATGGGCATGCCCACCCGGCTGACCGTGGAGCGGCTGCGGCGCTGCCGCGCCGTGCTGCTGGAGTTCAACCACGACCTGCAGATGCTGATGGAGGGGCCGTACCCCTGGTGGCTCAAGCAGCGGGTGAGATCCCGCCTGGGCCACCTCAGCAACGACGACGCCCTCGAGGTCCTCGTCCAGCTCGTGGAGCGGGGCGTGGAGGTGGCGCTGCTGGGCCACCTCAGCCAGGAGAACAACAGCCCGGAGCTGGTGCACGCGCTGGCCCTGGAGCAGCTCGCGCGCACCGGCCACGAGCACGTGTCCGTGTCCGTGCTGAAGCAGGACGAGCCCGGTCCGGTGGTGACCCTCGGCCGCGAGGTCGAGGTGCGCGCCGCGGACGCCGGTGAGGAGGAATCGTGATCCCGCGCTATTCCCGTCCGGAGATGGCCCACATCTGGTCCGAGGAGAACCGCCTGCGGATCATGCTCGAGATCGAGGTGCTGGCGTGCGAGGCCATGGGCCAGCGGGGCGAGATCCCGGCCGATGACGTGACCACGATCCGGGCCAGCGCCGACTTCGACCTGCAGCAAGTGCACGAGTACGAGCGCACGCTCAAGCACGACGTGATCGCGTTCCTGACCTCGGTCAAGGACCATGTGGGACCGGCCGGCCGCCACGTGCACAAGGGGCTGACCAGCTCGGACGTGCTGGACACGGCCACGGGCGTGCAGATGAAGCAGGCCGGCGAGCTGATCCTGACCGGGCTGGACCGGGCCCTCGAGGCGGTCCGCGGCCGCGCGCTGGAGCACCGCCACACCCTGGCCATCGGCCGCACCCACGGCATCTACGCCGAGCCCATGACCATCGGGCTGAAGTTCGCGGGCTGGTACGCCGAGCTGAAGCGTGCGCGGGTCCGGGTGGAGGCGGCCTGGCAAGGGGTGAGCGTGGGCAAGCTGTCCGGCGCGGTCGGGACCTACGCGTCGATCCACCCGGACGTGGAGGCGTACGTCTGCGACGCCCTCGGCCTCGAGGCCGAGACCGTGGCCACCCAGGTGGTGCCGCGGGACCGGCACGCGGCGTGGTTCAGCGCCCTGGCCCTGCTGGCGACCTCGGTGGAGCGTTTCGCCACGGAGATCCGGCACCTGCAGCACAGCGACCTCGGCGAGGCGCGGGAGGCGTTCGGCAAGGGGCAGAAGGGCAGCTCGGCCATGCCCCACAAGCGCAACCCGATCCTGTCGGAGAACCTGTGCGGGCTGGCGCGGGTGGTGCGCAGCCACGCGCTGGTGGCGATGGAGAACGTGCCCCTGTGGCACGAGCGGGACATCAGCCACTCGTCCGCGGAGCGGGTGATCGCGCCGGACGCGGCCGTGACCGCGGACTTCCTGCTGCACCGCTTCGCCTCGCTGGTGGAGAACCTGGTGGTGGACGAGGCCCGCGTGGCCGGCAATCTCGACCGCGCCCGGGGCCTGTTCTGCAGCGGCAAGCTGATGCTGGCGCTGGTGGAGACGGGCATGCAGCGGGAGACCGCGTACCGGCTGGTCCAGCGGGCGGCGATGCGCGCCTGGGACGAGGGTCTGCCCCTGCGCCAGACCGTGGCGGAGGACGCGGATCTGAGCACCGCGCTGCAAGGGGTCGACCTGCAGTCGTTGTTCGATCCGGCGGCCTTCGTGCAGCACCTCGACGAGGTGTACCGACGGGTGTTTGAAGAGTAGACTGTCGCGGCTCCGGGGATGGGTGGCCGCGTGGAGGATTCCATGAAGCAAGTGCTGGTTCTCGGTGCGGGCCTCGTCGCCCGGCCGCTGGTGCAATACCTGCTCGACGCGGACTACGGCGTCACGGTCGCCACGCGCACCGTGTCCAAGGCCGAGGCGCTCGTCGGCGATCACCCCAACGGCAAGGCCCTGCCCCTGCTGATCTACGAGAGGGACCAGCTGACCCGGCTGATCGAGGCCGCGGACGTGGTCATCAGCCTGGTGCCGCCCCCGTACCACCCGGACGTGGCCACCATCTGCCTCGACACCGGGACCGACCTGATCACCACCTCCTACATCGGGGCGCCGATGCAGGCGTTCGACGAGGCAGCGAAGGCCAAGGGCCTGCTGTTCCTCAACGAGATCGGCCTGGACCCCGGCATCGACCACATGAGCGCGATGAAGGTCATCGACGAGGTCGAGGCCGACGGCGGCAAGGTGACGGGCTTCTTCTCCGCCTGCGGCGCGCTGCCCGCGCCCGAGGCCGCGCAGACGCCCTGGAGCTACAAGTTCTCCTGGAGCCCCATCGGCGTGGTGCGCGCGGTGCGCAACGACGGCCGCTTCCTCGAGGACGGCGAGGCCGTGGACGTGCCGAGCGAGAACCTGTTCAAGGTCGTCAAGACCAAGGACATCCCCGAGCTGGGCACGATGGAGGTCTACACCAACCGCGACTGCCTGGGGTACATCGACCTGTACAAGGTGCAGGGCGTGACCGACATGTTCCGCGGCACGTTCCGCTACCCCAGCCACTGCGCGGCCTGGACGAAGATCGTCGAGCTCGGCCTGACCGACGAGGAGACCACCTTCGACCTGCCCGACGGCACCATGCGGCAGTTGATCGCCGCCGTGGCCGGCGTGCCGGCCGACGAGGGCCTGGAGCAGGCCCTGGCCGATCGCTTCGGCATCGGCGTGGACGACAACTTCTTCGACCGGCTGAACCACATCCGGCTACTCGGCGACGATCCGCTTCCGGCCAACCCCGTCAGCCCGATGACCGTGCTCGTCCACCAGATGGAGGAGTACATGACCCTGGGCGAGGACGAGCGGGACATGGTGCTGCTGTACGACGAGTTCGACGTGGAGTTCGACGACGGCCGCAAGGAGCTTCACCGCTCGGTGCTGCTGGACTTCGGCATCCCGCACGGCGACTCGGCCACGGCTCGTACCGTGAGCCTGCCGGCGGCCGTGGCCACGCACATGCTGCTCGAGGGGAAGATCACCGCGACGGGCGTGCACGCCCCCACCATCCCCGAGATCTACGGCCCGGTCCTCGACGGCCTCGCCGAGCTCGGCATCACCCTGCAGGAGCAGGTGGTGCCGCAGGAGTAGGTGATGAAGTTCGTCGTCATCCAGGAGACCAAGAACCGCTGGGAGCGGCGCACGCCGCTGGTCCCGGCCGACGTGGCCGACCTGTGCGGCGAGCACGGCCTCGACATCGCCGTGGTGGGCACGGATCTGCGCATCTTCCCGGACGGGGAGTACACGGCCGCGGGCGCGGCCGTGGTCGACTCGGCCGCGGGCGGGGACGTGGTGCTCGGCATCAAGGAGCCGCCGCTGGCCGAGGTCTGCGACGACCAGCTGTTCCTCGTGTTCTCGCACACGATCAAGGGCCAAGCCTACAACATGCCGCTGCTGAGGCGGTTCCTCGACCAGGGCTGCAGCCTGATCGACTACGAGCGCATCGTGGACGCGGTAGGCCGCCGTCTGATCGCCTTCGGCCGCTTCGCGGGCATCGCCGGCGCCATCGACACGGTGTGGTCGCTGGCCCGCCGGCTCGAGGCCCTGGGCCTGACCGACCATCCGCTGGTCGATGCGCAGCCGGCGCACGTCTACGGCACCACCGAGCGGGCCTGGGCCGCCATGGAGGCGCTGGGCGCGCGGGTGCGCGAGGAGGGCTTCCCCGCGGACATGGCGCCGGTGGTGTTCGGCATCGTGGGCTGCGGCAACGTGGGCCAGGGCGCGGCCGAGGTGCTCGACCACCTCGGCGCGGTCGTGGTCACGCCGTCGGAGCTGGCGAGCCTGCCCGCCGACCCGAGGGTGCTGTACCGCGTCGACCTCGTGGAGCAGGACCTGTACGTGCGTGACGATGGCGGCGAGTTCGCGCTGCAGCGGTACTACGACCACCCGGAGGAGTTCCACTGCGAGTCCGGGGCGTACCTGGAACACATCACAGCGCTGATCAACACCGCGTACTGGGATGCCCGCTACCCGCGCGTCGTCACCCGGGACGCGCTGCGTCGCCACGCCGACTCCCGGGACCGCATGCTGGTCATCGGCGACGTGGCCTGCGACGTGGAGGGCGCGATCGAGGCCACGGTGCGGTGCACCGATCTGGACGTGCCGACCTTCGTGTACGACCCCGACAGCGGTGTCTCGCCGGACGGGTTCGAGGGGCGGGGCACGGTGGTGATGTCCGTGGACAACCTGCCCTGCGAGCTGTCGGCCGAGGCCTCGGGGTTCTTCAGCGAGATCCTGCGCACCTTCCTGCCGCAGCTGGCTGCCGCCGACCTGTCCGCCCCCCTGGACGAGGCCGGCCTGCCGCCGGAGCTGAGCCGCGCCGTGATCGTGTGGCGGGGTCAGCTCGCGCCCGACTATCAGTACCTCGAGAACAACTTGAAGGACGCTGGTCTACTCTAGCGTAGACAGACAATTCCTCATCTCTACGTGTTCGGTGCGGACGCGATCGCCGTTGCGCCGGTTCGTCAACTGCGCTACGAAGGTTCCGTCCGGTCCGAACACCCTCTTTCCCCGGGAGATCCGAGTGACCGCCGTCCCCCCAGCGCCACGCGGAGGCGTCCGATGAGTGCCGGGATCGGCGTGGGGTGCGACGGCGGCGTGATCGGCGTGGTGGGCCTGCGGGACGCGGCCGACGCCGTGGTCCCGGGGCTGCGCGCGCTGTCCCACCGGGGTGATGACGCGGTCGTGGTGTCGGGCCACCAGGGCTGGCGTGGCCCCCGTGCAGCGGCCGCCGACGTGCGTGCGCTGAGCTTCCCGGGCCGCCCCGACAGCGCCATCGGCATGGTCGAACCACCGCACGTCGGCGCCTCCATGGGCGCGACCTCGTGCGCGGTCGCGCGGACCGCCGTGGGGACCGTGGCCCTGCTCACCACCGGGCGGCTGGTCAACGGGCCGTCCCTGGAGCGGGAGCTGCTGGCGTCGGGTGCCGTGCTCAGCGGCCATGGTGACGCGGAACTGCTGCTCCACCTCGTCGCACAGTCGGGCCAGGGCACGCTGATCAACCGCCTCGTGGACGCGCTGCTGCGGGCCCGGGGTGCGTTCGGACTGGTCCTGCTCACCGAGGACCGGCTGGTGGCCGTGCGCGATCCACTCGGTCTACGTCCGCTGCTGCTGGGCCGGATCGGCCGGGCCGTGGTGGTCGCGTCGGAGAGCCGCGCCATCGCGGGTATGGGGGGGACGGGGTACCGCGAGGTGGCGCCCGGGGAGATGGTCATCCTCGACGACGAGGGGCTGACCAGCCTGCAGCCCATCCCCGGCGTCGAGCCGCGTCCCTGCCTGCGGGAGCTGGTGTCCATCGCCCGCCACGACTCCGAGGTGGACGGACTCGGCTGCCACGAGGTGCGCCGCGCGTTCGGTGGCGCGCTGGCGACGACCATCCCGGCGGGGGCCGACCTGGTGACCGGGCTGGGTCCTGCGGGCAACGTGGCCGCGCTGGGTCTGGCCGACGAGCTCGGCATTGCCTTCGGCGTGGATCTCGTCACGGAGACCGGACCCGAGCGGCTGCCCCGTCCTGGCGCCGAGGGCACCGTGGTCCCCGGGGTCACGGTCGCAGCCAGCGCCGTGCAGGGACGTAGCGTGGTGCTGGTGCACGACTCCATCGGGCCGGAGGCGCCCTGGGGCACGGCGATCCGTGGCTTGCGTCAGGCAGGCGTGCGTCGCGTGCACGCGCGCCTGGCCGCGCCGCCCACCCGCTACCCCTGCATCTACGGCGTGCCCCTGATGCCCTCGCGCGCCCTCGCGCCCGCGGCCAAGACCGAAGACGAGGTGCGTGACGAGATCGGCGCCGATTCCTTCGCCTGGCTGGAGCTCGACGCCCTGCGCGAGGTGGCGGCAGCTGCGGCCGAGCGCGCCTGCGACGGCTGCTACTCGGGCAGCTTCCCCCTCGTACACGAGGATCTCGCCGAGCCCCAGCTGCCCCTGTTCGACGGCACCTGAGCCGCACATTCCGCCTCCTCCAGGGGAAGCACCGCGGGCGCGTAGCGCTCACACGAGTGCGCGGAGAACTTGGTACACTGTGCGGGCCGTGGTCCATGCGCGGCATGACCGAGAGGTGACGTTTCGATGGAAGACGTGGTCGTCGGGATCGATCTGGGAACCACCAACTCCTGCGTGGCAGCGATCATCGAGGGACGCCCCAAGATCATCGAGGACGAGCGGGGCTACAACATCCTGCCGTCCTGCGTGGCGTTCCGTTCCAAGGGCAAGTTCGTCGTCGGCCACGGCGCCAAGGCGCTGATCCTGACCAACCCGGACCAGACCGTGTACGCGGCCAAGCGGCTGATCGGCCGCCGCTTCTCGTCCCCCGAGATCCAGGAGGCGGTCAACCGCCTGTCCTACCAGGTGTTCGAGGGCGTCAACGACGAGGTGCTGCTGCGGCTCGGCGAGGTCGAGCTGACACCGGTCGAGGTCAGCTCGGTGGTCATCAAGTGCATCAAGGAGGTGGCCGAGCGCTCCCTGGACACCGCGGTGCAGCGGGCGGTGGTCACCGTGCCGGCGTACTTCAACAATGCCCAGCGCATGGCCACCAAGGAGGCGGTCGAACTCGCCGGCCTGGAGTGCATGCGGCTGGTCAACGAGCCCACGGCCGCGGCCCTGGCCTACGGCTTCAAGAAGGACCTCGACAAGAAGATCGCCATCTACGACCTCGGCGGCGGCACCTTCGATCTTTCGGTGCTGGAGATCTCGGGGGGCGTGTACGAGACCCTGGGCACCAGCGGCAACAGCTACCTCGGCGGCGAGGACTTCGACTACCGCGTCGTGGATCACCTCGCCGAGCAGTTCGTCGCCGACCACGGCGAGGACCTGCGCGAGGACCGCATGAGCATGCAGCGGCTCAAGGACGCGGCCGAGCGCGCCAAGTGCGAGCTGAGCTTCGTGGACAAGACCCCGGTGCTGATCCCCCGGGTGTACGAGAATTACAACCTCGAGATGACCCTCACCCGGGACGTGCTCGAGAGCCTGGTCGACGACCTCATCCGCGAGACCGTGCGCATCACCAGCGAGGCGCTCAACGAGGCCAACGTCTCCATCGACGAGCTCGACGAGATCATCCTCGTGGGCGGCATGACTCGCATGCCCAAGGTGCAGGAGGCGATCCGGGTGTTCTTCGGCATGGCGCCGTGCAAGGGTGTGCACCCCGAGGAGGTGGTCGCCATCGGCGCGGCCGTGCAGGCGTACTCGCTGGAGAACGAGGCCGAGAGTCACCTGCTGCTGGACGTCACCCCGTTCAGCCTGGGCATCGACACGGCGGGCGGTTTCTTCGGCAAGGTGATCAACCGCAACAGCACGATCCCGGTCAACCAGTCCCGCTGCTTCACCACGGTCAACGACAACCAGGACGAGGTGAAGATCGTGGTCCGCCAGGGCGAGAGCGGCATGGCTGACGAGAACGAGTTCCTCGGCGAGTTCACCCTGGAAGGGATCCGCCCGGCGCCGCGCATGGTGCCGCGGGTGGACGTGACATTCAAGATCGACGCCAACGGCATCCTCAACGTGTCGGCCGTGGACCGGGACACTGGTGAGAAGCAGACCGTCAAGATCCGGGACTACATCGACCGGGCCTCGCCCCAGGGATCGTCCACCGAGATCCAGCTCGCGTCCAACCCCGACGAGGTGGTGCTGTCCGCGGCCAAGGGCAAGGCCGACCCGGGGGCGGGCGGTGCCGCTGGCGGCGTGTTCGGCAAGCTCAAGGGCCTGTTCGGCGGCAAGGACAAGGCCCCGGCCGCTGACTCCACCGACCTCGCGGACAAGGACAGCAGCGCCGGGGCTCCGGTGGCGAGCACCGAGCTGGCGGACAAGAGCAAGCCGCTGCCCGAGCCGGCCGAGGCCGAGCCCGAGCCCGTCACCGAGCTGGCGGACAAGAGCAAGCCCATCCCGGACATCGCCGCGCCCGAGCCGGTGACGGACATGGCCGACCGGGATCTGGGCCCGGATCTGATCCCCGACGACTCCGCACCGATCGCCATGGGTGGTGAGGAATCATCCCCCCTGGACCTGGGCGCCCCCGAGCCCCCCACGCCCACACCCGGACCGGGCGAGGACTCCGGTATCGCCCGGGAGCTCGAGGCGTCGCTCAGCTCCCTGTTCGAGGAGGACGACGCCGTGCCGGCGCCTTCCGCGTCCGTGGACGACGAGCCCACGCTGGAGTCGGGCGTGCCCATCCCCATGGACTCGTTCGACGAGTCCGACGCGCTGACCTCCCCTCCGGGAGGCTCGCTGCCGTCCTCGCAGGCCATGGTGCCGGTGGACGAGGTGCCCACCGCGGACGGGGAGACGCCCCTGGCGCTCGGTGGCGCCGCCCCGGACGATCCGTTCGGGATCCAGGAACGGCCCGAGCTCGATCCGTTCGGTGCCGGCAGCGGCGACGAGGACCCGTTCTCCGTGGGCGGCGGCGGCCTGGCCTCGGATCCGTTCACGACCACGGGCATGGAGCACTCCAAGCGCACTCGCAAGGTCGACACCCAGCTTCAGACGAAGCCGGACATCACCCCGGCCACGTTCAACCTGACCGACGACCCGGATGCGGCCGCGGCTGCTCGCAAGAAGCCGGCCAAGCTCAAGATCCGCTACAAGAAGGCGCGCACCTTCGCCAAGGAGTTCCGCGACAACCTCGAGCGGGGCGGCACGTACATCAAGACCCCCAAGCCGCTCGAGCGCGGACGGCGCTGCATGTTCGAGCTGACCGTGCCGGGTCGCGACGAGCCCATCCGGCTGCGCGGTGCCGTGGTGTGGTCCAGCCGAGGCATGGACGAGCTGCCCGAGGGCAAGGTGCCGGGCATGGCCATCGACTACGATCCGGACGACATCGACGGACTGAACTCGGTCCGCGTCGCGGTGGAGGAGGCCGAGTAGGGGAGGGAGTGCGGCGACGCTTCCGCGTCGCCGCTGCCATCACATCGTCAGGCCGCCGTCCAGGACGATCGTCTGCCCGGTGATGTAGCGCGCCGCGTCGCTGCACAGGAAGACCACGGTCTGCGCGACCTCCTCGGAGTTGCCGAGCCGGCCCATGGGGATGAACTTCAGCATCTCCTTGAGGTACATGTCGCCGAGCTTGGCGGTCATGTCCGACTCCACGAACCCGGGCGCCACGGCGTTGACCGTGACGTTGCGCGACGCCAGCTCCTTGGCCATGGCCTTGGTGAAGCCGATGATGCCGGCCTTGGAGGCGCTGTAGTTGGCCTGACCCTTCATGCCGACCATGCCGCTGACGGACGTGATGTTGATGATCGTGCCGCGCCGGTTGCGGATCAGGCCGCGGGTGGCCGCGTGGGTGACGTTGAAGCAGCCGCCGAGGTTGGTGTTGATCACGTCGAAGAAGTCGTCGGGCCGCATGGCCATCAGCAGCTTGTCGCGGGTGATGCCCGCGTTGTTGACGATGATGTCGATGCCGCCGAGGGCCGCGGTGGCCTCCTTGACCAGGCGGGCGGCGTCGGCGAAGTCCGAGACGTCGGCCTGGATGGCCACGGCCTTGCGGTCCATGGCGGTGATCTCGGCCACGACCTCTTCGGCCGCGTCCGCGCTGCTGACGTAGTTGAGCGCCACGTCGACGCCCGCGCCGGCGAGGCCGACCGCGATGGCGCGGCCGATACCGCGGCTTCCGCCCGTGACCAGTGCCCGCTGTCCCTGTAGCTCCATGGTGTCCTCCTGCGGCGGTGCGGGGAGCAGCGCCGGCGGGGAGGTTCTATTTCGCGGGTGGCGCGGTGTCAATTTCGGTGTGGCGGGGGGTACACTGGGCACGCCCTGGAGACCGGGGGAGCGAATTCGAGGAGTGGAGTACGACGATGCGGATGCTGTGGCTGCCGACCCTGATCCTGATCCTCGCCGGTTGCGGTGAGTACAGCCTCTACACCGAGGCCAAGACGAGCAACACGCCCGAGGCGTACCGGGCGTACCTGGAGAAGTACCCCGACGGCGTCAACGCCGAGGAGGCGCGGGGGTTGCTGGACTCCCTGGACTGGGACATCGCCACGACCGCGGACACGTCCACGGCGTACGAGCTGTACCTGGAGCAGCATCCGGACGGCGCGCACGCGGATGCGGCGCGCGACCAGGCCGAGTCCGCGGCCATGCGCGAGGCCGAGCGGGTGGGAGACCGGGCCGCGTTCGAGGGCTTCCTGGCGCGGTACCCGGAGGGCGCGCTGGCGGACCGGGCGCGCAACACCCTGGCGCTGATGGAGCTGGTGCCGAAGCACGTGCAGTTCGGCGAGGTCGAGCTGGCGGAGGGAGAGCGCGCCCGCTTCACCCTCGAGACCTCGGTGGAGAACATCGGCGACGTGGAGATCACGGGCGCGCGCCTGGCCGTGGCCTTCCTCGACGACGCGGGCGCGATCCTCGGTCGCAAGATGCAGTGGGTCGTGGCTGATCGGGAGGCCGTGGCCGACGCGCCCGAGGATGCCTACGACGTGCTGAAGGCGGGCAAGAGCCGCGCGGTGCACATGGAGTTCCCCAAGTCGCAGACCCCGGACGCCTGGACGGCCGACGCGGCCCACGTCCGCCTCGACCTGAGCGAGCTTGAGCTGGCCGAGAAATAGGCGTTGGGGCCGCTTCCTCCACCGATGTGGCAGACGGGGAGTCGAGACTGAGGGACGGGAGCAGGGACCTTTCCCTTCGTCGCGTCTGCCAAGATGCAGCACTGGAGCCGGTCGATGGATCCCCTGCTCGCAACGCACCTGGACCGCATCCTCGAGATCGCCCGCGAACATGGCGTGGGGAGATGCGTTGCTTCGGTTCACGGGCCAAGGGGAGCGTGAAGCAGACCAGTGACCTCGACCTGCTCGTCACGATGGAGGACGGGCGTGGACTGTGGGATCTGGCCGCCTTCAAGACCTCCCTCGAGGATCTCCTCGGCTGCCCGGTGGACGTGGTCACCGAAGAAGCGCTCAGCCCCTACCTTCGGGGCCGGATCCTGGCCGAGGCCGTCCCGCTGGATCCGAGGCGGCTTGAAGGCGCCTGACGTCTACCTCCAGCACATTCGCGACGCCATCCGCGAGATCATCGACCTCACGTACAAAGAGGAGACGGCTCGCTGATCTCTTGCTGCGGAGTATAACCGATGTTATACCTAATTCCATGAAGACCGCCATCTCCATCCCCGATCCCCTGTTCGAGTCCGCCGAGCGCCTGGCCGCCCGGCTCGGCATGTCGCGCAGCGAGCTGTACCAGCACGCGATCCGCGAATTCGTGCGCAAGCACCGTAACTCCATGGTCCGGGAGCGGCTGGACCGGGTATACGGCGCGGATGACGACCGGGGAGGCCTGGACCCGGCCCTGGAGCTCATGCAGCTCGACTCCGTCGACCGCGAGGAGTGGTGATGCAGCGCGGTGAGATCTGGTGGGCCACCCTGCCGGCACCCCAGGGCTCGGAGCCCGGCTATCGCAGGCCGGTGCTGGTCGTGCAGTCCGACGAGTTCAACCGCAGCGCGATCCGGACCGTGGTCGTGGCGGCCATCACCTCCAACCTCGACCTCGCCGCGGCCCCGGGAAACGTCCGGCTCACCCGCCGCCAGAGCTCGCTACCCAGGGAATCCGTGGTCAACGTCTCGCAGATCCTGACGCTCGACCGCCGCTACCTGACCGAGTCCCCGGGCAGGATTCCGACGTCGAAGCTGCGGGAGGTGGAGGAGGGGCTGTCGCTCGTGCTCGGGATGGTGAGGGGGTACGGGTACGGAACCTAGTCACCTGGGTCATTGAATACTGGTGAATATCACTGCCCAGTCTGTACAGGTATCCGTCTCGTCATCGACGCTGCGAGGCGGGTGGTTTCGTGGCGACGCGGCGGTTGCGCGGCGAGATCCGGGGTTCTCGCACCCATCGCATTCGACCCGAGGACGCCCCGGGGAGGCAGGGTCCGTCTGCCCCGCGCAACAGGACCCCCGTCGGAATCCCACGGGAACTGGCTCCATGGAACGCCTTGATATCATTGGCCAATTCGGCATCATCACCCGTAGATGCCATGTTGGCCCGCATGGCGGGCCAACATGGCATCTACGGCACACTCTCACACATTCGGACACCACCTCCAGGGCCCGCACATATGGAGCTGATTCGGCCGGGGGGGCCATCGGCTTCGCCCCTCCTTTCCACCTTGCCCGGAGGTATGGGAGAGGGCATGATCCGCGGCGGACACGCCGACGAGCATGAAGGCGGTTCGTTGATAGCGTCGCCGATCTCGATGCAGACGACAGCCAGCTCTACATCGGTGCCCGTGTACATGACGACCCACGAGGCAAGGGGCAACGAGGGTGTCGGTGCCCGAGGGCGGCATGGGGGAGCAGGAGTTGGACCATGGATGCAGATCGCAAGCAGTACTACGAGTCCGAGATGGCCAAGGTGCTCGATCTCGCACAGCGCCGGGACGGGGCAGCGGCAGTTCGCGAGGCGGGCCGCCTTTTCGAGGAACTTCTGCGTGGGCGCATGCAGTACTACGTCGCGCTGGTTCCATTCCAGGTTCGGAAGGCCATCTTCGATGCCGAGCTGGAGATCGGCAAGGGGAACAAGGGCATGGGCGATTTCCAGTTCGGCCAGCTCGTGGGACTATGGCGTACAAGTCGCCTCGTGGAAGCCATCGGCGAGGTGGAGGGCCGCTCGGCACGCACACTGGCCGGCGTGGACCTGAACCTGATCTGCGACATGAGGAATGACTGCGTCCACAACTCCGTCGTCCCCGACGACCACGAGGTGGAGTACGTCATCTCCGCGCTCCGAACGTACCTCGGGTTCTTCGGGGTGACGGTGACCGAGCGGCAGGTGCCCCGCAGCGTCACGGATTTTTCGGATCTCATGCGCGAGCGGTTCTCGTCGGTCGAGATCATCGAAGGGACATCGAACTTCTACCGGCGTCTGACCGAAATCGTGTCGCAGCCCGAGATAGACACCTACGACCTGACGAACCTGGTCGAACTCCCCCCGAAGGGTGGTAGGGGGAGCGTGGCCCGAGATCCGGTCAGGGAGTACTTCGAGATCACCAGGCGGAAGGTACTCGCCGGCGAGGCGGGTCTGCGCCGCATCGTCACGTTCAATACGCCGGTCAAGGCGGCCTGGATCCTCTTCAACATGGTCGGTGGACACCAGGAGGTCTTCGAGGACAACATGCACCTCGCGACCTTCGACGCGAATCGCTCCAATGGCGCGGCTGATATCATGCTCCCCAACGTCGTCCTCTACTATTCGAGCGATGACATCTCCAATGGGACCGCCTGGATCTACTCTCACCAGCAGCACGACAGCATGAATTTCATCGGCCTCAATGGCGAGGCGCTTTTCTTGACCATGCGTCGGCTCTATCTGGCCTGGTACAGGAGCTGTGATCGGCTGACCGAGGAGCGTGCGGCGGAGAAATTCATCAAGTTCTTCGGCCGGGCGGAAGGCGTGGCCCAGGTTCGGGCGATCGCGGACAAGTACCGTGCCGCGATCATGATGGACGACGACGCGCTCGACAAGTCGGTCGACTACTGGGTGCACATGATCGAGAGACACGCGCCCCGTGACACCTGATCCTATCGACGAGGACCCCGATCCCGTTCCTCCGGCAACGCATGGCACCTTTCCCACTCACCGCAGCGGGACGTCGATCTCCTGACGGTGGAACACCGTCGTGACCTGTTCCTCGGCCAGCTCGTACTGCTCCACCAGCTCGGTGGGCAGCCGGTGGTACGCCAGCTCCACGACCAGCTTCATGTCCGCGGGCGCGTCCACCTTCTTGTCCGGGGTGTAGGAGTACTCGAACGCCACCTCCTCGCCGGACGGCAGGCGCGTGTCCTCCCCCTGCTCGTGCTCCCCCTCCAGCGCCACCGCGCGCTGGAACACCCAGCTCTGCTCCGTGCCCTCCATCCCTTCCACGCCCTCGAGCCGCACCCGCAGCTCGACCCACGAGTGGGGATTGCCGGTGGGCAGGTGATGCCCGGCCCCGGTGTTCAGCACTCGTACCATCACCCGCAGCTCGTCCCCCCGCTGCAGCCGCGGCGGGGTCGGCCCGACCAGCACGGTCGCGGCCCGCGCCAGCATGGCCGGGTCGGACGAGCCCACCACCCGGTGGTCCCGGTGGGCGGCGAACCGAGACCCCGAGATCGGCCCGCTCGTCAGCGGCATGTGGCACTCCTGGCAGGTCACGCCCGCCTCGCCCCACGCCGACGCGGTCCACTCCCGCCAGGTGTCGTACAGCGGCGCCTCCTCGGTCCCGGGCCACGCCAGCTGGTGGCACTGCGCACACATGCCCGGGTCCTCGAGCTCGGCGTTGTGCGTCACCGGGTGCGGCGCCTGGCCGGGCAGCAACGTGCGCGACCCGTAGATCTGCCCGTCCCGCACGTGGCACGCCGCACACGTCACCCCCTCCGCACGCAACGTCGGGTCGTACAGCGGGTTCGGGTCGGTCTTGGGCCGCGACAGCAGCCCCTCGTCGTACCCGGTCACGGTCTCGGTCCGCTGGTTCAGCAGCGGGATGTGGCAGCGCAGGCAGTACGCGGGCTCGTCGGCCGCGGCCAGCGCCCGCTGGTACAGGTCCGAGTTCCACGCCTGCCCGTGCCCGGATCCGGACCACGCCTCCACGATCTCGTGGTGGCACGCGTTGCACGACTGCGCGGACAGGGACGGCAGCGACTCGGGCACGGTCTGGTACGGCACCGAGGGCGCGGCCGGCTCGAACAGCGGGTCGGGCGTCCCGGGCGGAGCCGGCTCCTCTTCCCCTTCGCCCTCGGCCGCGGGCTCCTCGCCCTCGTCCTCCGGCTGGGCCAGCCCGTGCGCGCCGAACAGCAGCGCGACCAGCGCCGCCGGGATCATCAACAGGTTCAGCTTCGAATGTCGCATGTCAGAAGTTGATCACCTCGGGGTCGTCCGGCCGCGTGGTCCGGGGCAGCTGCACGTAGGCGTCGGGGTCGTACATCGCCAGGTAGGCGCCGTAGTTGCGCACCACCTTCTTGACGTAGTCGCGGGTCTCGTTGAACGGGATCTCCTCCACGAACTCCTCCATGCCGATCCCGTGCTTGGAGCGGAGCCAGCGGCCGATGTTGTGCGGGCCGCCATTGTA
>CAZXHG010000232.1:0-15371 GCA_964639985.1 uncultured Rickettsiales bacterium | reverse complement strand
GATCTGCACCGAGAGCGTCAGCTCCACGCCGACCAGGCCCGCCTCCACCTCGTCCGGCTCCACGGTGCCGCCAGCCCCGGTCGCGGGGTGACCGGCGGTGACCACCACGGCCTGGGCCAGCTCCCAGCCAGCCGCCAGGTCGCTCTGGCTCCACGTCACCAGTGAACTGCAGTCCCCCAGCGGCGCGATGTGCGGGGTGCGAGCGACCATGCCGCCGTCGGTGAGGATCCGCTCCTCGACCAGGGCGCCGTCCTCGAGCGCGGCCACGTGCAGGGACGCCTCGTCCACGTCGTCGAAGCGGCTCCAGGCCACGTACAGGCGCTCGCCGTCGGCCACGGCGGCCGGCTCCCACGCGCCCAGGCCGTCGTCGGTCAGCTGGGCCGGGTCGGTGAACGTCTCGCCGTCGTCCGTGGACTCGGCTTGGAAGATCTGGAAGACCCCGTCCTCGGCGTCGGCCCACACCAGGTGCAGCACGGCGTCGGGGGTGACGGCCAGGACCGGGGTGACGCTGGGCGCGTCGTCGTCGGTCAGCCGGTTCTCCTCGGACCAGCTGTCGCCGCCGTCGTCCGACACCATCCAGTAGATCTCGGTGTTGTCGTTGACGTCGGTCAGGTGCGGCGGCCCCTCGGCGTGGGCGCTGTAGGCCACGACCAGGTTGTCGCCGGCCTGGACGTGGCTCACGTCGCGGGGGAAGTAGCGCTCCACCGTGTAGTCCACCTCCTCGGCCCAGCTCAGCCCGCGGTCGTCGCTGGTCCACATCCGGATCGTCTCCTGCCGGGCGTTCATCTCCGACAGGACCAGGTCGTCACCGACCGTGCGCAGCGCGAGGTTGCCCACCGGGGTGGAGCTGCCCTCCATGTCCTCGTACAGGACCTCCTCCCAGTCCGCGGACTCCGCGCCGTTGCGCATCACCCGCGTGCGCCACTCCTCGCCCTTGACCTCGATCTCGAGCCACGCCGCCAGGGCCACCTCGCCGTCGGTCCAGGCGGCCGGCGCGTACTGCAGCACGTCGTCCTCGCCGCTGTCCCAGGCCTCCCAGCTGTCGCCTCCGTCCTCGGAAAGCTCCACCTGTACCCTGTGGGCGCCGTCTGCATCGGTCTCCTCGCCGTCCTGCAGCTCGGCGACCCGCACCAGCAATCCACCCGCGGCCACGACCTCCGGCCGGTACTCGCCCATGCCGCCCGGCCCCTGGTCCACGGCCGCGCCGTCCTCGAGGATCTCGGTGAGGATCCGGCCGCGGTGGTAGGGGAACTGCACGCCCATCAGGTGGGCCACGGTGGGCGCGATGTCCAGGGTCGACACGGCCTCGTCGCTCTCGAACCCGGGCCGGATCCCGGGCCCCACGGCCAGGATGAAGGCCTGCCGACAGCCCGCGCAGCTGCAGCCGTGGTCCAGCCAGCCCGAGAGCACACCCTCCTCGTGCCGGCCGTGGTCGGTGGCCACGATCAGCAGGGTGCTGTCCTGGTAGACAGGATCCGCCTGCAGGGCGTCCCAGAAGTCGACGATGTACTCGGAGCTCTCCCGGGTCTTGTCCACGTAGCCGATCCAGGAACCGGCGTGGGCCAGCCGGTCGGTCTCGTGCAGGTTGACCAGCATCAGGCGGATCTCCGCCTCGCCCATCTTCTCCTCGATGTGGTCCCAGGCGAACTGGTTGTGCATCGTGCCCGTGTAGTCCAGGGCGCGGCTGGCCGCATAGTCCTCGCCGTAGCCGGGGAAGATGCTGTGGGCCGCGTCGTGGATCAGCGGGGTGTTGCCCACCACCCAGCACGAGTCGGCCGGCTCGCCGCTCTGCATGCGGTAGGCCTCGAACAGGGTGGGCTCGCGCTGGCCGAAGTTCTCCCGCCCCTCGTACGTGGACAGGTTGGCGATGTCCGCGTACGTGCCCGACATCATCGTGTTGTGCGACGGGATGGTCTCGGGCTGGTCCCGCACCTCGGCGTAGGTCAGCAAGCTGCCCACGGGCGCCAGCTGCTCGTACATCGCGGCCACGTTCAGGTGGATTGGGTCGTCGAACCCCTCCGAGGCGCGCACACCGTCGATCACGAAGATGAACGCGTGCTGCACGTCCTGCGCGTGCGCCGGTGCGACGGGCAGCGCGGCCACGGCGATGGTCGTTGCGGCGGCTGCGAGGGCGGCGATCCGGGTCAGGTGTGGTCTCATGCGGTCCAGCTCCTCGGTCGTGCCTGATTCTAGTCAGCCGACCTCGTTCGTGCCCCCTTTTTGCACCGGTGGGGAGGGATCCGTGCGTTCTCCCGGACATCGCGTGGTTGCGCCCGCGGCGCCCGGGGTCATATTAAAGGGGCACGATGGACTATCTGGACTCCCCCGGAGCGGCAGCACGCCGGGCGATCGGCGTGTTCGCCATCGCAGCGGCCATCGTGGTCGCCGGCCACCCCGGCGCGGTCCGCGCCCAGGAGTTCGTGCAGTTCACCGAGGTCACGGGCGAGGCGGGCATCGCCTCGTACGGCACCACCTTCGGCGTGGGGCTGGAGGACCTCGACGGCGACGGCGCCATCGACCTGTTCATGGCGCGCACCCCCTCGCTGGTGACCGAGCACATGGCCCTCGGCGGCACCAACCGGCTGTACCTCAACCATGGCGACGGCACCTTCGTCGAGGTGGGCGTCGAGGCGGGCGTGGGCAGCGCCTGCGAGGACCGCGGGCTGATGATCGCCGATGCGGACAACGACGGGGACGTCGACCTGTACGTGACCGTGGCGGGCCGCAACGAGCTGTACCTCAACACCGGGGACGCGGTGTTCACCGAGGCGGCTGCACCGGCGGGCGTGGATCACTGGGGGATCGGACACGAGGGGGCGTGGCTGGACTTCGACCGGGACGGCTGGCTCGACCTGTTCTTCACCAACGGCCCCAAGGACGGCAGCCTGGTCAACACCCTGTACCACAACCAGCGGGACGGCCGCTTCCTGGACCGGGCTGCCGAGGCGGGCGTGGAGGGGACCATCAGTGGCAAGGGCGTAGCCCTCATCGATCACGACCGGGACGGCTGGCTCGACCTGGTGCTGACCAACGGCACCGGCTACCCCAACCTGTTCCTCTACGAGAACCAGGGCGACGGCACCTTCGTCGAGACCGCGGGCGAGGCCGGCCTGGAGGTGGAGGTCGCCGAGACCTTCCTCAGCTGGGTGATCCCCTGCGATCCGGACAACGACGGCTGGCAGGACCTGCTGGTGGGCTCCCACACCGGGCAGTACCCGCGCAACACCCTGTTCCACAACAACGGCGACGGCACGTTCACCGACGTCACCGACGCCGCGGGCCTGCTCGAGCCGTTCAACGGCGACGGTACGGCCGTGGCCGACCTGGACAACGACGGCTGGCTCGACGCGCTGTTCTGCCGGCTCGACGAGGAGTGCGTGCTGTACCGCAACGCCGGCGACGGCACGTTCGAGCTGGTGGAGGGCAACGCCGGCCTGCTCAACGCCGAGGAGTACCCCAACTGGACCCTGGCCACCGGCGACGTGGACGGCGACGGCTTCCTGGACGTGTACATGGGCAACGGCCGCGCCAACCACCCGGCCCACGACCACCTGTTCCTCAACGGCGGCAACGAGAATCACCACCTGTTCGTGGCCGTGCAGGGCACGGTGAGCGACCGCAGCGGCATCGGTGCGCGGGTCGAGGTCACCACCGGCGATCGGGTCCAGACCCGCTGGGTGGGCTCCCGCATGACCACGTTCAGCTCCCACGGAGGGCTGCGCCAGCACTTCGGCCTGGGCTCGTCCACCGTGGTCGACGAGGTGCGCGTCACGTTCCCGGGCGGGGCCGAGGTGGTGCAGACCGACGTGGTCGCCGACCAGGTGGTGCTCCTGGTCGAGCCGCTGGACGACGACACCCTGGTCGATACCGATCGGGATGGCGTGCCAGACTCCTTCGACCTGTGCCCCTGGACGCCGCCGCCCGTCCGGACCGACCGTCGCGGCTGCGCTGCATTCGAGGGTGGCGACGGCACCGAGCGGCTCGAGGCGCTGCTGCCCGCGGATGGCGCGATCGCGGACGGTCCCCCGACCCTGACCTGGCACGGCAACCTCGAGGGCTACGTGGTGCAGGTCGACGGCGACACCGCGTTCGATCACGACCGCCTGGAGCTGGGCGTCACCGCCTTCACCGAGCTGGACCTGTCCTCGGACGACGTGCTGGCGCTGCGCGAGCGCTTCCCCGCGGGGCGGCTGTTCTGGCGCGTGGTCGGCAGCACCGACGGGGTGGTCCTGGCCACGGCCCCGCGGGAGCTGAACCTGCCGGTGTGGGGCACGGAGATCACCCTGGCCCACCACGACCTCAACCTCTGGGAGCCCCCCCACGTGCAGGTGTATGGCGGCGCCACCGTCACCTGGCACATCCCCACCGAGGACGAGGGGAACCACAACCGCTTCCGTCACGACGTACTGCTGGTGGACGAGGACGGTTTCGTGGTCGCCCGGTCGGGCCTGCTGCGGCCCTTCGTCGGGGAGGGCGACTTCAGCTGGACCTTCGACGAGCCCGGCCGCTACCACCTGATGTGTGCCATGCACTCGTGGCCGTCCGAGGGGGAGACCGACCTCGAGTCGGTGGTCGGCGGCTGGATCGACCCGGGGCCGTACCGCTGTCACAGCGGCAGCATCACCGTGCTGGAGGACGAGTGAGGGGCCTCGCCACCCTGGCCGCGCTGGCCGCGCTGGCGGCCGGACCGGCTCGCGCCGACGTGTGGCCCCTCGACCGCGCGCCCGCCTCCCTGCTGGGCCACGAGGCCGGCGCGGGTGCGGCCCGCATCGCCGCGGCCGGAGACCTGGACCTCGACGGCGTGCTCGACATCGCCGTGGGCGCCCCCCTGTCCGACGAGTTCGGCCAGGATGCGGGGCAGGTGTACCTGTTGCTCGGGGGTGACCTGCACCGCAACCAGCCCCTGGACGACGCCACGTGGGTGATCGGCGGCGCCGATCCCGACGCCCTGCTCGGCTGGTCGGTGGTCGCCCCGGGCGACGTGAACGGCGACGGCTTCGCCGACCTGGCCGTGGGTGCCCCTCTGCAGCGCACCGGGGACGCCAGCGGCACCGTGTACCTGTTCCTCGGGCCGGCCACGGCCTGGCCCGACACCCTGGACGTGGCCGACGCCGACGTCGTGGTCGAGGGAGAGCAGCTCTCCTCGGGTCTGGGCGCGGCCATGGCCCCGGCCGGGGACGTCGACGCCGACGGGTACGACGACCTGTGGCTCGCCGCGCCGTACACCCACATGGGCGAGGACGATCCGCTGACCGTGGAGCTGGACGAGTTCAAGCTGGGGCGCGTGTACCTGCTGCTCGGCCGGGCGAGCTGGGCACCGACCGTGCGGCTGCCGGACGACGCCCACCTCTGGGTCTCGGGCGTGGCCGAGGCGGGCATGCTGGGGCTGTCCGTGGCCGGCGGCCAGGACATCTCGGGTGACGGCGTGCCCGACATGTGCGCCGGCGCCCCCAACGCCGTGGTCGAGGGCGACGACGCGGTGGGCGTGATCTACTGCTACACGGTGGTCGGCAGCATGGGCCCGGGCGGGTACCTGGCGTCGGACGCGGCCCGGTTCCGCGTGGTCGGCCTGGAAGCAGGGGACATGGCCGGCACCTCGATCGCCATGGCCGACGTCACCGGCGACGGGATCCACGACCTGGTGGCTGGCGCACCCTACGTGAGCATCACGGAGTCCTTCGCCGGCGCGGTGACGGCCTACGCCGGGGGCGCCTGGCTGCCCGTGGGCGCCAGCCCCTGGGGCGCGGGCATCTTCGAGGTCAGCGGATCGCAGGCCAACGGCGCCTTCGGCTACCGCGTGGCCGCAGCCGGCGACCTGATGGGCACGGGCTACGACGAGGTCCTGATCTCGTCCCCGGGCGCCGGCTTCGAGGGCACGGCCACCGGCCTCGTGCACGTCCTGCCCGGCCGTGAGATCGGCGGGCCGTGGCCCGTGGACTCCGAGGGCCTGACCTTCATCTTCGAGGGCGAGTTCGACACCGGCCGCGCGGGCACGCACCTCGCCGCCCTGGGCGACCAGGGCCTGGAGACCGCGACCGTGGCCATCGGCGGTCTGCACGTGGGCCACGGCGGCGACGAGGCGGGCAAGTCGTGGATCGCACACCTGGGGCTCGACACGGACGCGGACGGCGACGGCTTCACCGAGCTGGAGGGCGACTGCCGGGACGGGGATCCGGACAGCTTCCCGGGAGCTGCCGCCGATCCTGCGCGCGACGACGACTGTGACGGCTGGGACGAGGACGGCGGCGACTGCGACGACGGGTGTGCGGACTGCTTCCCGGGCGCACCGGAGATCGCCGATGACCTGGACAACGACTGCGACGGCGACGTGGACGAGGTGGACGTCACCGGGACCGACGACGACGGCGACGGCTGGACCGTGGAGGACGGGGACTGTGACGACACCGACCCCGAGATCTTCCCCGGTGCGGTCGAGCAGTGCAACGGCGCGGACGACAACTGCAACGGCGTGCTCGACGACGGCGCGTGTGGGGACGACGACGACTCGGCCGGGCCGGTGGCGGACGACGACGACGACTCGGCCGCCATCCCGGGCGAGGAGGGCTGTGGCTCCTGCGCCGCCGGCGATCGCCCGCACGGGCGGCCGGCTGACGCGGCCGCGCTGGTCGTGCTACTAGTTGCCCTGTCGCTGCTCCGGCGGCGCAGCTAGGGTGGAGCGATGAACCGAGCCACGATCCCGACCGCGGTCCTGGGCGCCCTGCTCGGACTGCTGCTCGCCGGGTGCCCCGAGCCGTGCGAGTGCCCGGACGACGACAGCGCGCCGGGAGACGACGACACCTGCGCGGACGACGACGTGGCCGACGACGACGCCACGGCCGACGACGACACGCAGGATGACGACGACGACTCGGCCGCGGGCGACGACGACACCGCCGACGACGACACGGGCGACGACGACACCGGCGACGACCAGGACGCGGACGGCGACGGGTACTTCCTGTCCGACGGTGACTGTGACGACACCGATCCCGAGGTCCACCCGGGGGCAGCAGACGACTGCGGCGACGATGTGGACTCGGATTGCGACGGCATCGCCGACCGCGGCTGCCAGTGCTACGTGCCCGAGGGCGAGTTCATGATGGGCATGGAGGGGGACGTGGGCCAGCACGACCAGCACCCCCTGCACGCGGTGTGGCTCGACGAGTACTGGATCGACAAGTACGAGGTCACGGTCGGTGAGTACCAGCAGTGCGAACTCGCCGGCGTGTGCGCCCACCCGCGCTACGACTTCTCCTTCGCCCGCGACCACTATTACGACGACCCCGACTACGTGGATCACCCCGTGATCTACATCCGCCGCGAGGACGCCCGCGAGAACTGCGGCTGGGTCGGTGGGACCATGCCCACCGAGGCCCAGTGGGAGAAGGCGGCCCGCGGCCACGACGACGCGCGACTGTTCCCCTGGGGCGACTGGTACGACTGCAGCTACGGCAACGCCAACTGGTGCGTGGGCGAGACCGCCCGCATCGGCAGCTACGACGTCAACCGCTCCCCCTACGGCCTGGCCGACATGAGCGGCAACGTGTGGGAGTTCTTCGACGACTACTACGACCCGGGCTACTACGCGGTCAGCCCCTATGAGAACCCGACCGGCCCGGAGACGGGTGAACACCTCAGCTACCGCGGCGGCGCCTTCACCTGGTGGGGCAATCCCACCGTGTCGGTGCGCCACCCCGCCCGCGACCTGGGCTCCAGCTTCTACAACATCGGATTCCGCTGTGCGTACGCCACTCCGTATTGATCGACTCGCCTGGCTGCTGTCGCTGTCGCTGGGGCTGGCCCTGACGGCCTGTGACGGCGACGAGTGTGTCTGTGACGACGACGACGCCTGCGACGACGACGACGACGACAGTACCCCGGCGGACGACGACGACGACACCGGCCCGGACGCGGACGGCGACGGCTGGACCATCGAACAGGGCGACTGCAACGACGGCGACGGTGCCGTTCACCCGGCCGCGGACGAGGCCTGCGACGACGAGGTGGACAGCGACTGCGACGGCGTGGCCGACAGCGGTTGCACCGTGGAGATCGAGGCCGGCGACGTGCTGGTGGGCTCGGACGAGATGTCCGTGATCATGCCCGGCCAGTTCGTCTCGTACTGGGACGAGCGCCCGGAGCACGAGGTCGACCTGTCCGCCTACCGCATCGATCGCTACGAGGTGACCAACTCCCAGTACCGCCGCTGCGTGAGCGCGGGCGACTGCGAGCCCCCCGCCGACCTCGGCAGCGCCACCCGCGAGACCTACCACGAGGACCCGGCCTATGGCGGATTCCCGGTGGTGCACCTCACGTGGCAGCAGGCCGGGGACTACTGCGCCTGGAAGGGCGGCCGCCTGCCCACCGAGGCCGAGTGGGAGAAGGGGGCCAAGGGGCCGGATCCCAACGACCAGACCGCGCCCTGGGGCCACCTCACCGAGATCGACGACTGGTACGCCTGGTGCGACAAGGCCAACTACGGCCTGTGCGAGCCCGACACGGTCCGCATCGGCAGCTACGACGACGGCGTCAGCCCCTACGGCCTGCACGACATGACCGGCAACGCCGCGGAGTGGGTCGTCGACTGGTACGACGCGTCCTACTACTCGAACTCCCTGGACGAGGACCCCACCGGCCCGGACGACGGCCGCTTCCGCGTCATCCGCGGCGGTTCGTGGAACCAGGGGTGGTTCGATGGGCGGGTGGTGCGGCGCAAGTTCGCGGACCCGGAGTTCACGAACCCGGCGATCGGGTTCCGCTGCGTGTTCGAGTGATCCCCTCAATCCGGTCACTGGCCGCATGCGGACGCATGCGGCCGATGCGGCCGGTGGCTGCGGGCGAAAAGGGGACACGCACAAGTAACTCCGGTGGGATGGGGGCTGCTCGAAGCTTCGACACGAGTTACTCGTGCATGTCCCCGTCCGGGGCGGGTCGGTAGGGAAAAGGGGACGCTCACAACTAAACAACTTGCTGGTGTATGTTCTCCGCCACTTCGTGATCACCAGGAGGCCCCGTGACCGATCCCCATCTGCATACCGTGCTCGCCTGCCGCTTCGGCGTGTTCCTTCTCGCCGGCTCCATCGTCCTGGCGCCGGCCCCCGGCGGCAAGGCCGGTGAAATGCCGACCCGTGACTCGATCGAAGAGCAGTACCGCTGGAACACCGACGACCTGTTCACCTCGGACGAGGAGTGGGAGGCCGCATTCGCCGAGCTGCAGGACATGGCGGGCAGCGTGGGCGCCTACCGCGGCCGCCTCGGCGAGTCGTCCGAGACCCTGCTCGAGGCCATCCACACCTGGGAGGACTTCATCAAGAAGGCCGAGCTGCTGTACCAGTACGCCCACCTCAAGAAGGACGAGGACACCCGGGACAACAGCTACCAGGGCAAGCTGCAGCAGATCATCATGCTGTGGGTCCAGTTCGAGCAGGAGACCGCGTACATGCGGCCGGAGCTGCTGGCCATCCCCGAGGAGCGCATGGCCGAGATCGCGGCCGATCCGGCGCTGGCCGACTACGGCTTCTACCTCGAGCAGATCAACAAGATGCGGCCCCACACGCTCAGCACCGAGATGGAAGAGGTGATGGCGGCCACGTACGAGGTCACGTCCGGCCCGGGCGAGATCTTCGACATGTTCACCAACGCCGACCTGCAGTTCCCCACCATCACCGACGCGGACGGCAACGAGGTGACCGTCGACAACACCACCTGGTACCAGCTCCGCTCGAGCCCTGACCGCGCGGTGCGGGAGGCGGCGCTGGAGGCCTTCTACGGCACCTATTACACCTACCGGAACTCGCTGGCGGCGATGTACGCCACCAACGTCAAGGCCGACCTGTTCAACTTCCGCACCCGCGGCTACGACTCGTCGGTGCACGCCAGCCTGTACCCCAACGACATCCCGGTCGACGTGTACACCAACCTCGTGGACACGGTGCGCGCCAACCTCGGCCCGCTGCACCGCTACGTGGCCATGAAGAAGCGGGTGCTCGGCCTCGAGGAGTTCCACTCCCACGACGTGTACGCGCCGCTGGTGCCGTCCGTGGACGTGCAGTACGACTACGACACCGCGGTCGAGATGGTGCTGGACGCGGTCTCGCCGCTGGGCAAGCAGTACGTGGCCGACCTGCAGGCCGGTTTCGACTCGCGCTGGGTCGACGTGTACCAGACCGAGGGCAAGTCCTCGGGCGCCTACTGCTCCACCGTGTACGGCATGCACCCGTTCGTGCTGCTCAACTACAAGGGCGAGCTGGAGGACGTCTCGACCACGGCCCACGAGATGGGCCACGCGATGCACGGCTACTACAGCAACGAGACCCAGCCGTTCATCTACCACGGCCACGCCATCTTCGTGGCCGAGGTCGCCTCGACCACCAACGAGCTGATGATGATCCAGAAGATGATCGACGAGGCCCCCAGCAAGGAGGTGAAGCTCTACCTGCTGGACTTCTGGGCCAACCAGATCATGAACACGGTGTTCCGCCAGACGTACTTCGCCGAGTTCGAGCTGCGCGCCCACGAGATGGCCGAGGCCGGCCAGCCGCTGACCGCCGACTCCATGACCGAGGTCTACCGGGAGATCTTCCAGGCCTACTACGGTGACGAGCTGATCTTCGACGGCCACCTCGACATGTGCTGGGCCCGCATCCCCCACTTCTACCGCAGCTTCTACGTGTACCAGTACGCCACCAGCTACGCGGCGTCGATGTCCCTGGTCAAGGGCTTCGAAGAGGGCAACCGCAAGCAGCGCCGCGCCCGCCAGGAGGCCTACCTGGGCTTCCTCGCTGCGGGCGAGTCCGCCTACCCGATCGACGTCCTGCGCGAGGCGGGCGTGGACATGACCAGCCCCCAGCCGATCCAGGACACGCTGGAGAAGTTCGACTGGATCGTCGCCGAGATGGAGAAGCTGACCGCCCCCTGATTCGAACCCGCCGTCCGGCGGATTCGACCTATTCTTCGTCACCCTTCAGCGGCTTCAGCGCCAGCAGCTCCACGCTCACCGTGGGCTGGGCTTCCTGCGCGATGGCCTGCTCGACGGCCTCGGGGGAGGGGGCGTCCTGGCTGATGGAGGGGAGGACCACGGACCAGCCCTGGCTGATCGACGGCTGGGTGACCTCCGCGCTGCTGGGGGTGCGCGCCAGCTCCTCCTTGAGCGCGTCGAGCGGTGACATCGGGCCACGCAACTGGTCGACCACGGAGGCGATGGACGGGCCCGGGGGCACCTGGAGGCGCACGTCCTCCAGCGCCTCGAGCAGCTCGGCCGATGTCAGGAAGCGGTCGCCCGGGTCGTGCGCGAGCATGCGCCGCAGCGTGGGCTCCAGCTTGCCGATGGAGGCCGCGTGCTCGCGGATGTCCCCGTCCACGTCCGACAGGGCGATCTTCTCGATCACCTCCATGAGGTTGCGCGCCGCGAACAGCCGCTTGCCGGTCAGCATCTCGTACAGGACGATGCCGAGGGTGTAGATGTCGCTGGCCGGTGTGAGGGGCTCGCCATGCACCTGTTCGGGCGACATGTACATGGGGGTGCCCTTGGTGAACCCCTCCATGGTCTGGGTCAGTGACAGCGCGGACTTGGCGATGCCGAAGTCCATGACCTTGACCACGTTGGCCGCGGTCAGCATCAGGTTGCCGGGCTTGAGGTCCCGGTGGATCACCTGGTGCACGGTGCCGTCCTCGTCCACGACCCGGTGGGCGTATCGCAGCCCGCGGCAGACCTGGCCGAGCACGTCGATGGCGAACCCCGCCGGGATCCGATCACCGCCCCGGTACGTGCCCAGGATCACCTGGTCGAGGGGAACCCCGTCGATGAACTCCATGGCGATGAAGTACTGCTTCTCCCAGCGGCCGAACTCGTACACCTCGATGATGTTGGGGTGCTGTAGCCGCCCGCAGATGCGCGCCTCGTTGATCAGCGCCTTGACCTGCTTGGAGTTGTCCTCGCTGGGCGCGCTGGTGACCTTGAGCGCCACCATCTTGGTGAAGCCCATCGGCCCTCGCAGGCGGGCCTTGTACACCTTGGCGTAGCCGCCCACCCCGATCAGGGAGACGACCTCGTAGCGCCCTATCCTGTCCGGGATTTCCCCGTCCGTGCTGGTCAATGGGGGGTCCTCGCGTTGTGGGTGTACGGTCTCACCGGCCCTTGATCGTAGCTAAAAAGATCGTCCACCTCCACCTCCTGCGGGCGCGCACGCGCGCTGCCACACAAGGAACGCCACACTGCGGTAGACTGTTCCCCATGGCCCACGATCCCCCGGACAGCAGGCGCCGACCGCAGAGCGGCCCCACGCAGGACGAAGGCGTCGCGCCTCCTCGCCGCACCGGGCGCACCGCGCAACCGCCGTACAGCCTCGGCGAGAAGAAGGCCTCCACCATCCCGCGCGAGGCCCCGCCCGCGCCGCGCACGCGCTATGTGTTCGACACCTGCCTGGCCCGCGGCGGCATGGGCGAGGTGTGGCTGGCCAAGGACATGCGCCTCAACCGCGAGGTGGCGATCAAGCTGGTCCGCGCCGAGCGCGCCAAGGAGTCGCGGGTCGTCAACGCGGTGATCCAGGAGGCGCGCCTGACCGCCCGCCTCGAGCACCCCAACATCGTGCCCGTGCACGACCTCGGCGTGACCGAGGACGGCCGCTTCTTCTACACCATGAAGCGGGTGCACGGTCAGTCCCTGAGCCACATCCTGCGCGCCAAGGCCAAGGGCAACGCCCGCGCCATCGAGGAGTACTCGCTCCCCAAGCTGCTCTCGATCCTGCGGCAGGTCTGCCTCGCCGTGGCGTACGTGCACTCCGAGGGGGTGCTCCACCGGGACCTCAAGCCGTCCAACGTGATGATCGGCGACTACGGCGAGGTGATCCTCATCGACTGGGGCCTGGCCCGGCTCAAGATCAAGCGCGAGGGCAGCGAGGCCCACGTGCGGCGGCGGACCGACCTGGTCCAGGGCACGCCCGCGTACATGGCGCCCGAGCAGGCCAAGTACGGCCTGCCCGGCACGGACGAGCGGTCCGACATCTACAGCCTCGGCGCGATGATGTACCAGCTGCTGGCCCTGCGGCCGCCCTACCGGCGCCGCAAGTCCGAGACCCTGGACGCCTACCTGCGCCGCATCCTGAGCTCCTCCCCGCCGCCACCCCACGAGTTCGGTCCGGAGAGCCGGATCCCACGCGACCTGTCCGCGCTGGCCATGCGCTGCATGAGCCCGGACGCGTCCGAGCGCATCCAGGACGCGCGCACGCTGGCCCGCGAGCTCGAGCTGCACATCGAGGGCAAGAAGGCCGAGGCCCGCCGTACGGCCAACGCCAACGCCCGCGTGCGGCTGGCGCGCGAGGCCGTATCCCGGCACGGCACGCTCAAGACCCGGCTGGCCGACGTGCGCCACCAGCTCGACATGGCCACCCGGGAGACCCCGGCCTGGGCGCCCGAGGAGGACCGCGAGGCGCTTTTCGCCCTCGAGGCCGAGGCCCGCCAGGTCGACCGCGACACGCTTGAGGCCTACGCCGAGGCAGTCCGCCGCTTCCACGAGGCCCTGACCTACGTGCCGGACCTGCGCGAGGCGCGTTCCGGCCTGGCCGACCTGTACTGGGAGCGGTTCCGCGTGGCCGAGCGAGCCGGTGCGATCGCGGACGTCGTGCACTACGAGGCCCTGGTCCGCTACCTGGACGAGGAGCGCTACGCCAGCCGGCTCCGGGGAGAGGGCAGCGTGCGGGTGAGCTCCGATCCGGCGGGCGCCGAGATCCTGATCAGCCCCTCCGAGGAGCGCAACCGGCGCTACCACGTGGACGAGCCACGGCTGGTCGGCACCACGCCCACCGCGGCCATCCCGCTGGCCATGGGCAGCTACGTGCTGCTGGCGCGCACCGCGGACGACCTGACGTCGCTCTGTCCGATCCACATGGATCGCGAGGCCGCGCTGGTGGTCGACATCCCCCTGACCCTGGACGTGCCCGACGGCGTCGTGCTGATCCCGGGTGGCGAGGCCCCCTACGGGCCGCTCCCCAGCCAGACGCTGGCGTTGCCGCACTACGGCATCGGCCGCTTCCCGATCACGTTCGGCCAGTACCTGGACTTCGTCAACGACCTCGACACCCGGGACCGGTTCGAGGCGTGGCAGCGCCTGCCCCGCTCCGAGCGCATCCCCGGCCACCGCTGGGAGCAGCAGGACGGCCGCTACGTGCTCACCGATCCGACCGTCGAGATCCACCCGGACCACCCGGTGATCGGCATCTCCCACGACGATGCCGAGGCCTACTGCGCCTGGCGCTCGGAGCGGGAGGGCCGACGCTACCGCCTGCCCGCCGAGCAGGAGTGGGAGAAGGCGGCCCGCGGCCCGGACGGACGGCTCTACCCGTGGGGCAACGCCTTCGACCCGTCGTTCTGCCTGATGCAGGACACCCGCGAGGCCGGTCCGGCCATGGAGCAGGTCGGCACCGTCACCGGCGACTCCTCACCCTACGGCGTGCGGGACATGGCCGGCCTGGTGCGCGAGTGGTGCGGCAGCTGGTTCAGCAAGGGTGTGGGCCACCGGACCATCCGCGGCGGCTCGTGGAGCGATCCGGGCGAGGCCTGCGGCGCGACCGCGCGCCGCGGCGCGCCACCGACCCTCACGGCCGACGACCTCGGCTTCCGCGTCCTGCTCGAGTTCGACTAGCCCTCCCGCGCCTTGCGCGCCCGGTACCACGCCCGGATCACGCTCTGCAGCAGGTACGCCACGATCACCAGCACGATGATCGTCTGGATCCCCTGCACCCGCTCGCGCAGGGCGGGCAGGTTGTTGCTGAACACGTGGCCCAGCACCACCAGCAGCGGGATGCTGATCAGCCCGGCCGCGCCGTCGGCCAGCAGGAACGTACGATAGGACACGCCCGAACGACCGGCGACGAAGAACACCACCGAGCGGAACCCGGGCATGAACCGCCCCGCGAAAACCGTCTGCCATCCCTTGCGCTCGAAGTACGACTCCACCTTCGCCTGGCGGTGGGGCGGGATGATGCGCTGGAACAGCCGGCTGCCGGTGATGCGCTCCGGCAGCATGCGGCCGAAGGTGAACACGATCAGGTCCCGCGCCATCACGAACCCGAAGCACCCCAATGCCCAGTGCCAGACCGGGATCCCCTTCTGATGACAGAGGAACCCGGTCAGCAGCAGCGGGATGTCCTCGGGGATCGGCACCCCGAGGCCGCTGGACAGCAGCACCAGCATCAGCACCGGGAAGCCCCACTTCAGGGCCAGGTCGGTGAGGAACTCGATCACGGGGAGGTGAGGGTAGCACGGGGACCGGGGATCTCAACCACCGTTTGGGAGTCGGATTGAAGGAGGGGGTCAAGGAGCAGACTCGATCCGTCAGCCTTTGCGCAAGCCTGCGCGGATGGCCCACGGGGCCT
>CAZXHG010000231.1:0-15396 GCA_964639985.1 uncultured Rickettsiales bacterium | reverse complement strand
GACGAGGTCCGGGACGGACCGAGGACCGTGCCCCGGGGACGGAGACGCGAGGAGGGTCCCAGGCAGACGGCTGCCGCAAGAGGCCCCGTTGTGCCCGGGGGTACACAGCGCCCGGGGAGTAGAATGCTCGCCAGAATGGGGGTCCGCCCATGCATCGTGGCCTGCTGATCGCGCTCGTACTGGTCTTCACCGCCTGCAAGGGCAACCTCGACGTGGAGCTGCCGGGGGATGACGACGACACGACCGAGGAGCCGACGCCGGCGCCGGACCCGGTGGATCCGGACCTGGTGGTGGATGCCACGTACTTCCTCGACCTGCGAGGTGGGGGGTTCGTGTTCACCGAGCCCGAGGGGCTGGAGCCGCTGATCACGGCGTTCCACCCCGAGGCCGCCGGAATCCTGTTCACCGTGCTGCTGCCCGAAGCCGACGGTCTGGTCAAGGCCATGCTGGCCACGGCCTACGTCGACGCGGACACGGGCGAATGGACCCAGTCCGAGGGGGAGACCACCGTGCTGCACGGCACCTGGTTCAACCCCGAGATGGAGCTGTTCGCCGACGAGCTGTGGCTCGGCAACGGCGAGGTGGACGTGTGGCTCTCCGGCATGTCGTTCACCGGCCGCTTCGAGCCCGACGCCAGCGCGATCGTGGACGTGGCCATGTCCCTGACCGCCGACCTCGCCTGCGCCGACGAGGTGCTGGGCGTGGATCCGGGGACCCTGTGTGCCTTCGGCGAGGACATGTCCGGCATCGAGTGCGACGCCTGCCCGGCCGACGCCCCGCACGAGGGCGACTACTGCCTGTTCATGGCTGCGGTGGACGGCACCTGCGGCCGCATCGAGGGCCTGGTGCTGGAGGAGATCGAGGGCGATCCCGACGAGGATTGAGGGGCGATCCGCCGCGTCCCATCCTGGTACGATCCGGATCATGCCAGCACACCTCCTGCGAACCGTCCTGCTCCTCCTTCTGTTCTGCGTCGGCTGCCCCGAGACCACGGAGCCCCCGTCAGACGATGATGACGCGTCCGACGACGACGACGACACGGTCACCGGCGACGATCCGGCCACGGCCACCATCGGCCCGGACGGCGGCGAGCTGTCCCTGCCCGATGGCACGACCCTGGTGATCCCGGCGGGCGCGGTCGAGGAGGACACGGAGTTCACGATCTTCACGACGGCTCCGGAGCCGACCGGCAACGGGGGGAGGGGCTACGAGGATCAGGGCTATGATCGCGTCCTGTCGCCATTCGGCGTCTCGCCGCACATCTTCACGTCAGGCGATCCGTTCACCTTCCGCCTGCCCACGGACGAGGTGCCCGAGGCTACCGATCCCGACGAGATGGTGCTCGTGGCGAGCGGTGACGGAATCGCTGACGGGCCGGGTGGCAGCGAGTGGATCCGCGTCCACCCGATGTGGGGGCCCGACGAGGTGGGCGAAGGAGGCGTCGAGTTCACCACCTACGGGCTCTCACCGGCCGTCTATCAGCCCATGGTCATGGAGCCCGACGGACGGGATCACGGCGTGACCGACACCTGGCTCCACCATCCCTGCAGCGACGCCATGACAACCCTGTACGACGCGGCGGACATCCCATCGGACGTGGACACCTACGTCCGTCTGCGGACCCCGATCCAGCGTTTCTACGTCCCCAACCACGCGGCGCTGGGGGACGCCGAGCTGCAGGCGGATCTGGATGAGGCGATGGACCGCTTCCTCGCGCGCACCTGCATGGCCGTCTATCGGACGCGGGACCTCTTCGACGACACCATGGGCATCCCGTTGCCCGGTCACGTGGACGACGCAGACCACCCGGCGATCAGGACCACCGTGAACTGGGACCACGAGACGGGGGGCGTCTGTGACGAACACCTCGGCGCGGGAGACGGCAACGGCATCATCGTGTACTTCAATCCCCGCTGCGCCTCGTCATACCAGGGCTGGCTGGACGCTCAGGAAGGTCTGTCGCCCTTCAATGGCGCGGCTCCCGATGACCCGATCTGCTACGCCGATCGGCTCGAGAGCACCGTCGCACACGAGCTGTGGCACTACGTCTCCGACCGCGTGAACCACGACATCGGCGACCTCACAGCTGCCGCTGGCGAGACGTTGCCCGCAGGCGGGGCCTGGATCGAGGGCGCGACCGACGCGGCCGCGGAGCTGGCCTACGACGAGCCTGAAGACGACGCCGGCCCCGTGCCGCTATGGGAGGAGCGTGTCTGGGACATCGAGTACGCCATGAGCAGCTTCTGGCGGTGGGTCGACTGGGAGGCCGACGCCGGACTCTCCGACTCGGCGCTGGCTCGCATCCTCACCGACGTGTACGCCCGCTCCACGCCCGGCGGCAGCAACGATCCCATCCTCGGCTCCGAGATCGACGACGTGCTCGCCGACATGTTCCCGGACGAGGAGGACTACGACCGCACTCGCGCGTTTGCCGACTTCGCCGCGGCCTACCTGTACCGCCACGACTTCGAGCGCGACACCGGCGACGGCGCCTTCGACGGCACGGACGACGTGCTCGGTGTGCAGGTGGACGAGGAGGTCACCGGCGAGCTGTGGGGCGACTGGTCCTGGGACGGCGCCGAGGTCTGCAACGACATCGACGAGGCCTGTGATCCCGAGGGTCTCGAGATCGCGCCGGCTGCCGCGGACGAGCTGCCCGCGGTCCAGACCACCAGCCTGGACGGCTGGACCGCCCGCCTCGTCGAGCTGGACCTGTCGGCGCTCGCCGACGGCGACCGCGCCCACGCCGTCCTCGTCACCGCGACCGACGCGGGGGGTACCGAGTCCGGCGATCTCGCCCTGCGCCTGCACGCCCAGGGCTCGGGCCGCGCCGACGAGATCGGCCGCGAACACGAGATATCCGCCGACCACGGCTCCCCCACCGCGCTGACCATCCCCGTGGAGAGCACGGCCGAGGAGCTGGTCCTGGTGCTGGCCAACGTCGGAGAGGACAGCCTCGACGTGGAGGTCACGGTCGTGCAGACGGCCGAACGGCTGTACGTGCTGGGCCGGGGGGACGAGGACGGCGCCCTGTTCGCCTTCGACGTGGAGGGCGAGTCCCTGGCTGCGGTCCCGCTCGGCGCACAGCAGGCGGACTCGTTGCCCCTCAGCGGCGCGGCGCGCTCCCTGGAGCTCGGCGGCGGCATGGGCATCGAGGCGCTGGCCACGGGCAGCGACGGCTGGCTGGCCGCGTTCCTGCTCGCAGACGGCGACGAGTACGAGATCGACCTCGACCCGCACGACGGGGACATGACCCGCCTCGACCTCACGCCCTACGGCGCCACGCCGCGCGGAATCGGCGCGACCGCAGACGGCCAGTACGCCCTGGTGTGCACGGATCCCGCCGTGGTGCTGGTGGAGGTCGCGACCCGCGACGTGGTGGGCGTGCTCGACGAGACCACCCTCGGCCTGCTGGCCGATGAACGGCCCTGGGACGTGGCCGTGCTGCCCGACGACAGCAAGGCCTACGTCACCCTGTGGGGCTGGCCCACCGAGACCGACCGCATCCTCGTGCTCGACGTGCCCGAGATGCTCTCCCAGGCCACGGTCCAGGGGTTCGATGGCCTGTTCGACGAGTACACAGTGCTCGGCTGGATGGACGCGGGCGGCTCGGAGACCAACCCCCAGGTGCTGGCCGTGAGCGACGACGGCCTGTACGTGGCCGCCACCCTGACCGGCACCGACGGCGTGGCCGTGTTCGACACGTCCACGGACGCGCTGGTGGACGTGGCGCCGTCCGACCCGGCCACCCTGCACTTCTACCCGCCCGACCCGTTCGAGCCGAGCGTCAGCCCCCAGTGGGTGGGCTGGGCCGAGGACTCCTCGGCGGTGTACATCGGCTACGTCAGCGGGTTCTACGCCGGCCGCCTGTCCGGCAACGGCGTAGTGCGCAAGTGCGCGCTCGCCGAGGGCCACTGCGACCACGAGGTCGGTGTCACGTACGCCGTGCGCAGCCTCGTCGTGCTCGGCGAGGGCGACCAGCGCGTGATCTGGGTGCTCGACAGCGAGGGGCTGCTCACGCCCCTGGCCGAGTCACTGTTCATCCCGGAACACGGCGTGACCGTGGGCACTGATCCCTCTGGCACGTACGACGGCACCGGCGGTTGCGTGATCCACGGCGGCGGCCTGGAGTACATCGCCGAGCCCTGCCCCTGGGCGGACGAGATCGGCATGTCGGGCAGCGAGCTGGGCCTGCTGTCGACGTTCTGAGCGAGCTCAGGTCTCGATCCCGTAGTCCTTGATCTTCTTGTACAGCGTGGTGCGCGAGACCCCCAGCGTGGCCGCGGCCGCGGAGATGTTGCCCTCCAGGGCCGAGACCACGTACGCCACGTGTTCCCGCTCCACCTCGGCGAGGGTCCGCATGCGACCGGACGTGCCCGGGGACGGCTGCGGCGGCAGGCTCATCTCGAGCGGTCCTCCCCCGGGGCCGAGCGACCCGGGCAGGCTCGGCCCGGCGAGGGGCCCGCCCGGGCCCAGGGGCGGGCCGGGCTTGGCCTCGTACCCCGGCGGGGGCACGTCCGCGGTGCGCGCCAGCTCGGCGAACGCGCCGGACAGCCGGGGTAGGTGGTGAGCGTCGATCGGTCCCTGGCCCGCCATGATCAGCGCGCGCGTGAGCACGTTCTCCAGCTCACGCACGTTGCCCGGCCAGGAGTGGGCCAGCAACGCGGACACGGCGCGGTGGGTCAGCGTGGGCACCTCGTCCCCCTCCACCAGCCGCCGCAGCTTGCCGCCGAGCAGCTCGTGAGCCAGGTGGGGCACGTCCTCGGGCCGCTCTCGCAGGGACGGCACCCGCAGGGGGAACACGTTGAGCCGGTAGTACAGGTCCTCCCGGAAGGACTGCTCGGTGACCATGCGCACCAGGTCGCGGTTGGTCGCGCAGATGATGCGGAAGTTGGACTGCCGTGGCACCACCTCGCCCACGCGGGTGAAGGAGTGGTCCTGCAGCGTTCGCAGCAACTTGACCTGGTTGGACACGCTGAGGTCTCCGACCTCGTCCATGAACAGGGTGCCGCCGTCGCACTTCTCGAAGTAGCCGGCGTGGTCCTTGACCGCGCCGGTGAACGAGCCCTTGGCGTGGCCGAACATCTCCGAGGCGAACAGCTCCTCGCTCAGCGTCGCGCAGTTGACCGCGCCGAAGAACGCGCTCCGCCGGGCGCTGAGCTCGTGCACCGCGCGCGCCACCAGCTCCTTGCCCGTGCCGGTCTCGCCCGTGATCAGCACGGACACGTCCAGGCGCGCCACCTGGCGGATCATCTCGAACACCATCAGCATCTTGGGATCGACGCCGATCATGCCGCCGAGCACGTTGTCCCGGACCCGCCGCTCCCGCTCGATGAAGTCCGCTCGCTCCTCCACCACCTGCTGCAGCACGATCACGTCGCTGTGGCGCGCGTCCGGGTTGATCCGGTAGCGCTCGTCGCGGTCGAATGCCTCCACGATGCTCCAGCGCAGCAACGGCTGCAGGCAGGCCACCACGTCCTGCTCGTGGCGGCCGGTGCGGCCCACGGCCGCGTCCTTGTGCAGGCCCTGTTCCCCTGCCTCGAGCAGGGAGGCCACCAGCAGCAACCGCAGCGGCGATCCAAGCGCGCTGCGCAATCCACGTTCGTCCACGCTCCGACCCATGAGCACTCCCGGCCACGGCGCGTGCTGGCAACCATTTGCCAGTACCCCGTGTCACGATTCTGGACAAGGTCGGCTCGTTTGTCCAGGTACTGAACAGGCGGGGACGGAAAAAAAAAGGGCCGGGCGAGTGCCCGGCCCCAGGTCTCACGTCTCCAGGGGGTCTCAGATGACGAAGCCGAACACGCCGTGCACCTGCATCTGGCCCAGGTCACCGCTGACGGTCTGGATCAGCGCCTCGTTGAGCGCGGCGTGCTCGCCGGTCAGCCCATCCTGCACCAGGCCCGCCTCCAGGCCCACGTGGGCGAAGCGGCCGATGCGCACACGGAATCCCAGGCCAGCGCCGAGCTCGCGAGTGCCCACCAGGGCGTCCGGGCCGGCCTTGGTCCAGGCCACGTCGCCGTAGAGGTACAGGTCCGGGCGGGCTGCCGAGCTGAACAGGTGCGCGGCCACACCGGCCCGCAGCCGGCTGGTAGTGACCTCGGTGCCGGCCGTGTCCACGCCAGCGCGGATGCCGAGCACGGACAGCAGCCGCAGCTCGCCGGTGACGGCCACGTGGCCGATGGAGCCGTTGTTGGCGCTGTTGGCGTCCATGGTGTTTCCCAGCCCGGCGCGGGCGCCGGGGGACAGGGACAGCGAGCCGGAGATGTGCTTGCTCGGCGGCGCGGGCTTGCGAATCGTGGCCGAGGCGCCGGTGTCGGCCGCGGCCGGGAGCACGAACGTCAGCGCCAGGGCCAGGGCAGCGAGGGTGAGCAGGGAAAGGGAATGACGGGTGGTGACGTGAGCGGTCTGCATCGTGAAACCTTTCGTTCGATTGCCAGGCGAATGGTGCCAATTGCCTTCGAAAATCTTGTTCGGTTTACATTCCAAGTTCCGTGCCAAGTTCTGGCGGGGACGTTAAATACCTGTTGCATATATCCGTTATGCATATATGCTTGATGCAGATAAGGGAGATGCCGATGGTGGATCGACCCCGCTCCGACGAGGAACGCGACTTCCTGGCCTCGTACGACGCCTCTCAGTTCCCTCACCCGTCCGTGACCGTGGACGTTGCCCTGGTCACAGCCACTGGCGGTCGCCTGGAAGCGCTGCTGGTGCGGCGGGGTGAGCATCCGTTCGCTGGCCGCTGGTCTCTGCCCGGCTGCTTCATGGGCATGCACGAGTCGCTGGACGATGCCGCAGCCCGCGCCCTGCGCGACAAGGTGGGCCTCGGTGACGTGTTCCTCGAGCAGCTGTACACCTTTGGCGCGCCGGGCCGTGACCCGCGCACGCGGGTCATCACCGTGGCCTACTACGGCCTGGTGGACCACGCGCGCCTCGCCGCGGCCCGGGCCACCAACGGCGACGCGGTGCTCGCGGAGCTGACCGTGCCCTGGGAGGGAGAGGCCGGCGGTACGGCCTCGGCAGCCGGGACCGACGGCGCGCCCCTGCCCCTGGCGTTCGACCACGCCGACATCCTCGGCCTGGTCGTGCAGCGGCTGCGCGGCAAGCTCGACTACGCGCCCATCGGGTTCGAGCTGCTGCCGGACAGCTTCACCCTGCGCCAGCTCCAGGAGGTGCACGAGACCATCCTGGGCCGGCCCCTGAACAAGGACTCGTTCCGCCGTCGGATGATCGCGTCCGGCCGGATCGCGGCCACCGGAGAACGCGAGCGCCAGGCTCGCCACCGGCCGGCCGCGCTGTACTGCTTCGTGGAATAGACGCGGGGCACACCCCGCAGAGGAGGTCACCATGGCCGAGATCACCAACCTGATGTTCCTCAGACACCTGCGCAGCGAGCCCAGCTCCCACGTGATGCTGTTCCGCGGCGGGCGACTCCGCCGCTCCGGGCGGGGTCTGGCCTTCTGGTTCGTGCCCCTGTCGGCCTCCCTGGCCGAGGTGCCGTGTGACGACCGGGAGCTGCCGTTCCTGTTCCACGGCCGGTCCGCCGACTTCCAGGACGTCACCACGCAGGGCGTGATCACCTACCGTGTGGTCGATCCCGAGACCCTGGCCGCGCGGGTCGACTTCGCCGTGGGCCTGGACAGCGGCCAGTACCTCAAGACCCCGCTGGACCAGATCGCCGGCCTGCTCACCCAGCTGGCCCAGCAGCTGGCGTGGGACTTCCTGGCCCACACGCCCGTCAAGGCGATCCTGGCCGAGGGCGTGGACGAGGTGCGCACGCGCATCCGGGAGGGGCTGGCCGCGGATCGCGAGCTGGCCGGGATGGGCCTGGAGATCGTGGCCGTGCGCGTGTCTGGCATCTCCCCCACCTCCGACCTGGAGAAGGCGCTGCAGACGCCCATGCGCGAGCAGATCCAGCAGCAGGCGGACGAGGCCACCTTCGAGCGCCGCGCGACCGCGGTGGAGAAGGAGCGCGCCATCGCCGAGAACGAGCTGCAGAACCGCATCGAGCTGGCCACGCGCGAGGAGAAGCTGATCGGCCAGCACGGCCTGAACGAGCAGCGGCGGGCCAGGGAGGAGGCGGAGGCCGCCCGGATCGCGGCCGAGGCCGACGCCGATCGCAACCGGCTGAATGCCGAGACCAAGGCCGAGGCGATCCGCGCCGTGGAGGCCGCCCGGGTCGAGGCCGAGCGGGAGAAGATGGCCATCTACCGCGACCTGCCCAGCGCGGTCATGGTCGGCCTCGCCGCCCAGGAGCTGGCCGGCAAGCTGACGCGCATCGACCACCTCAACGTGTCCCCGGACCTGCTGGGGCCGATGCTGACCGACCTGGTGGGCGCGGGTACCCGCAAGCTGGAGGGTGAGGCCCGCTGATGGCGCGCGAGCCCCGCGCGGTGCTGGTCTCCCGACCAACCCGCTACGAGCACCTGCTTCGTCGACACGGCACGCGGGAGCAGGCCCGGTTCTTCCTGGAGCAGCGGGGCCAGTCCATCGCCCTGCTGGAGCAGCAGCACCGGGTGTTCACCGAGGCACTGCGGCTGGTCACCGCGGCCATCCCGGTGCGCTGGCGGCGCAGCCGCGTCGCCCGCGCCGATCTGGACCGCTTCCTGTTCGAGCCGGAAGACATCGTGCTGGCCCTGGGCCAGGACGGGCTGGTGGCCAACCTGGCCAAGTACCTGGCAGGACAGCCCGTGATCGGGCTCAACCCCAGCCCGGACCTGTACGAGGGCGTGCTCGTGCCTCACCCCCCGGAGGCGACCGCCGACCTGCTGGCCTCGGTCGCGACGCACCGCGCCCGGATCGAGCAGCGCGCCATGGTGGAGGCCAGGCTCGACGACGGCCAGCGGTTGCTCGCGCTCAACGAGATCTTCGTGGGCCACGCCAGCCACCAGTCCGCGGTCTACCGGCTCGGCTGGGACGGGGGCGAGGAGCGCCAGTCCTCGTCGGGCGTGATCGTGGCCACCGGCACCGGCTCCACGGGCTGGGCCCGCTCCATCCACCGGGAGCGCCACACCGGGTTGCAGCTGCCCTCCCCCACCGATCCCGCCCTGGTGTTCTTCGTGCGCGAGGCCTGGCCGTCCGTGGCCACCGGCACCTCCCTCACCGAGGGCCGCATCGACCGCGGCCACGCCCTGCGGCTGGTGTCGGAGATGGAGCAGGACGGCGTGGTCTTCGGCGACGGCATCGAGGCCGACCGGGTCGCCTTCACGTGGGGCTGTCGCCTGAGCGTGAGCCTGGCAGACGGGTGCCTGGCGCTGGTGCTGTGAGCGTCAGAGCAGGTACGGCACGAACAGGCCGCTGCGCTTCCTCCAGGCCGCGAACTCCGGGTAGCGGCTGAGGGAACGATCCTTGCGGATCATGTTGGGGATCCACATGCCACACACGATCCCTCCCAGCACCACGAACGGCGCCCAGTGCATGGCCAGCATGCAGAACCCCGAGTAGATCAGCAGCTCGCCGAAGTAGTTGGGGTTGCGGCAGCGCGACCACAGCCCGTCGGTCAGCAGCTTGCCAGGGGCCAGCTTCAGGGAGGTGTGCTTCTGCATGTCCGAGGCGAAGTGGAAGAACACGCCAAGGGCGTAGATCGCCACGGCCAGCCCCAGGAACCACGGCGGTGCCTGTACGTCCCGCGAGCAGATGATCCACGGCGCCACCCAGTACCCGGACAGCACGCCCCAGATGCCCAGCCCGTACCACAGGGGTGTGGGCTTCTCCCAGGTGGTGTCCCCGAACGCCAGGCTCTTCATCGTCCACAACAACCCGTAGGTACCGTGCAGGGCCAGGTAGACCCATGCGGTGGGGTTGTCCCAGGCGCCGTAGACCGCCATCAACGCGGCGATGGCCACGGCGTTGCAGCACTTGTGGGAGTCGATGAAGTGCTTCTGGCGCAGCGTCATGACGATAGCCTCCGGCCGTCGGCCGGAGGCTATCACGAAGGGCCTACCCCACGAACCGGAACTGCCGCGACCTCACCCGCCGTGCCACCCGCCCCGGCACGACGCGGTGTCCACGCATCACCCGGATCGGCGTCGCGACCGGCCGCACGGCCTCGCGGATCGGCGTCACCTGCGGCTCGACGACGGGCTGCGAGCCCGGCTCTGCCGCCATCTCCCGCAGTCTCGCCACCCGGTCCTCGGTGGCCGGGTGGGAGTGCAGGGGCGTGCCGCCCCGGGGCACGAAGCCGAAGACGCGGGCCAGCAGCGAGCGGTTGTCCACCGCCGGCGCCTCGTACGGCGTCAGTGGGCGCGCGTGCACGGCGCGCGACACGTAGCGGCCCGCGTAGCGTGCGCCGCCGAAGGACGAGAACAGGGCCAGCCCCAGCATCACGCCGGCGCCCAGCCCCCCCGCGGCCACATACCCCGCGACCGCGGCCAGCGCCGCGATCGAGACCAGCAGCAGCGCCGTCGACGCCAGGGAGGAGAGCCTCGATATCCAGTCATCGTCGTAGACGCCCATGATCGGCCTCATCGTGATTATGTCCACCGACCAACGTAGCCACGATGCGGGATCGAGCAAGGCGCGCGGGCGTTTCACGTGGCGCGCCCGTGCCCGCGGAGATACCCTGAGCGACATGAAGAACGTGCTCACCGCCCTCGCCCTCGCCGCGGCGCTGACCGCCCTCCCCGTCCGCGCCGAGATCCTCAACGGACCCTACCTGCAGGGGGTCGACACCGAGTCGATCGTGGTGATGTGGGAGACGGCCAGCAGCTCCACGGGCGAGGTCCGCTACGGCACCGACGTCGCCATGTCGCTGCTCGAGCCCAGCAACACGCCCCAGTTCATCCACGAGGTGCTGCTGACCGGCCTGGCGCCGTCGACGATGTACTACTACCAGGTCACCACCAGCGAGGGGAACTCCGACACCTACGAGTTCCTCACCGCGCCGCTGCCCAACGAGCCGTTCTCCATGGTCTTCGTCGGCGACACCCGCACCAACACCTGGGACCACGAGGCGGTGATGGAGACCATGACCGCCACCATCGGCTACCCCGACCTGGTGATCAACACCGGGGACATGGTCGAGGACAGCGACCAGACCGACCAGTGGAACGAGTTCTTCGGCATCGAGCAGGAGGTGATCTCGCGCGGCGCGCTGATGCCGGTGGTCGGCAACCACGACGACGCGGACTCCCACTTCTACTTCGACTACTACTTCCACCCCCCGGACGGCGGCAACGGCCACTACTACTCGTTCGACTACGGCAACCTGCACGTGGCCGTCGTGGACACCCAGGAGGACTTCGCGCCGGGCTCGGACCAGTACACCTGGCTCAACGACGACCTGTCCGACGCGGCCGGCGATCCGGACATCGACCACCTGCACGTGGCCGGCCACTGGCCCGCCTACTCGTCGGGCGCCCACGGCCTTGCCGACCACGACGAGTGGGGCCAGGTGCGCGACTACCTGCAGCCCCTGTTCGAGCAGTACGGGGTGGACATCTACTGGTGCGGCCACGACCACCACTACGAGCGCGCCGAGGTCAACGGCATCACCTACATCGTCACCGGCGGCGGCGGCGCGCCCGCCGACCTCAGCGACTTCCTCCCCGAGGAGCTGCTCGCCCTGCTCGAGGACTGGGGCCTGGAGCTGTGGGACCCGGCCGTGCTGTACGGCGACCTGGTGCAGATGATCCCCCTGTGGGAGTACTGGCTGCCCCTGTTCGGCATCGAGTTCGAGGGCAACGACTGGAAGGTGGCCGGCCGCATGGTCAACCACTTCGTGTCCGTGCAGTTCAGCGGGGGCATGTTCACCGGCGAGGCCTGGGACATCGACGGCACCCTGATCGACACGTGGAGCTACGGCGCCACCGACCCGGACGAGCTCGACGACGACGGCGACGGCTTCGCCGAGGACCAGGGCGACTGCGACGACACGGATCCGGACGTGCACCCGGACGCGACCGAGGAGTGCAACGGCATCGACGACAACTGCGACGGCCACGTGGACGAGGGCTGCGGCGACGACGACGACGACGACACCGTGCCCACGGACGACGACGACACCCTCGATCCGGCCGACGACGACACCGACGACATACCGGGCGAGACCCCGACCAACGAGAACCCCGACGACTGCTCCTGCGACACCGCAGGCCGCGCCGCCGGAGGAGCCCCCCTGCTCCTCCTCGCCACCCTGGCCCTCCTCCTCCGCCGCCGCCTCGCCCCGTAGGTCGGGTCAAGGAGCGAAGCGACGGACCCGACACACACCCCGACATCAGGTATCTTCCCCACCGATGACCACCCCCCTCCTCGTCGCCCTGCTGCTGGTCACCGCCGTCACCGACGGCGAGCTGCTGTACCTCGAGGCCAACGAGGCCCGCGCCGACGGCGACGTGCAGCTCGCCCTGGACCTGTACCGCGACGTGGTCGAGCTGCACCCCGACGACCCGTTCGCGCCCAGCGCGCTGCTGGTATGGGCCGACATCGAGGCCGAGCGGGGGGACCTGCACGTGGCCGAGACCCTGTACCGCAAGCTCGAGCAGGACTACCCCACCCACCGGCTGGCACGCACGGCCCGGGACCACCGCGAGAAGCTCGAGCAGCGCCGTGCACTGGACTCGGTGGAGCTGCAGTACCAGGAACTCCTCGAGGGCTACACCGAGCTGGGCCCGAAGGAGACCGTGCTCGCCGTCGAGGCGCTGATCGACGCCAACCCCGACCACCACCTCGTGCCCCGGGCCGAATGCTGGCTGGGCAACCAGTACCGCCAGATGGCCCGCTTCGACCGCTCGGTGGAGCGCTACCGCCGCTCCCTGGAGGCCAACTCCCGCTCCGAATGCGGCCGCCGCTCCCTGGACGCCATCGGCAACATCGCCCTGAACAAGCGCAAGCCCCGCGTGGCGCGCAAGGCGTTCCGCGCGCTGATCGACTACGGGAAGGTGGGCGAGGCCAACATGGAACACAACATGCGAGCCTGGCGCCGTCTGGTGGTGGTGGTGCGCTGCTGGCAGGTGCTGTGGATCGGCAGCGCGGCCGGCCTGCTCGCCCTGGCCGTCGGCCTGCCCTGGCGCAAGCTGCGCGCGAAGCGCCTGCTACACGGCCTGCTGCACGCGGCCATGGCCGCGGCCCTGCTGTTCGCGGTGGGCGCGATCTTCACCTCCATCCGCGGTCCGCTGGTACTGGCCACCGGCGGCATCGCGGCCGCCGCATTCCTGCAGGGCCTGACCCAGGGACTGCCCGGGCCGCGCTGGTACGACCGCCTGCGGCCCATCCTGCTGGTCTGGCTCTGCCTGACGTCCCTGTACGGGGCGGTGTACATCCTCGACTGGATCTGACATGCCGTTTCCCCCCGCCCTGGCCGTGTTCGACCTCGACGGCACCCTGGCCGACACGCGCCACGACATCGCCCGCGCCCTGCTGCACGTGATCGAGCAGCAGGGGCTGCCCACCCCCTCCCTGGCCACGGCCATCGCGTCCATCGGCTGGGGCGCGCCCGCGCTCGTGCGCAAGGCGCTCGGCCCCGAGCACGAGCACCGCGCCAACGCGATCCTCCCCCTGTTCCGCAGGCGCTATCGCGAGCACCTGGTGGTCGAGACCACCGTCTACCCCGGGATCGAGCGCCTGCTGGCCGACCTGCGCAGCGGCGGTACCCGGCTGGCCGTGGCCACCAACAAGCCATCCGAGCTGACCGTGGCCCTGCTGGAGCGCCTGGAGCTCGCCCCGCTGTTCGATCACGCCGTGGCTCCAGAGGACGTGGCGCGGCCCAAGCCGGCGCCGGACATGCTGGAGCTGCTGCTGCAGCGCACCGGAGTGACGGCCGACGACGCGGTCATGGTCGGCGACATGGAGACCGACGTGGACTCGGCCCATGCCGCGGGCATGGCCGCGGTGCTGTGCCGCTTCAGCGGCTTTCACCGGGACGCGGACCTCGGTGAGCGCGCCGAGCACGTGGCCGACACCGTGCACGAGCTGCACACGCTGCTGGTCGACGGAGCGTGAGCGTCTTGCACCCACAGGCGACCCTCCCTATGGTCTGGAGGAGGCCATGACCGACCGACCGATCCCGGACGAGCAGCTCGACCTGACCGGCGTGGCCTGTCCGCACAACTCCAGCCAGGCGATCATGCGGCTGGAGTGGATGGACGAGGGCGAGCTGCTGGAGCTGGTGATCGACGACGGCGAGGCGCGCGAGAACGTGCCCGTGACCCTCGACCAGGAGGGCCACGCGGTCCTCACGATGGAGCGCACCGGCGAACAGTGGACCCTGCTGGTGAAAAGAGGCCCGGATGTATGAGCAGCGCCCCCTGTGCAGCCGCTGCGTGCTGCCACAGAGCCCCCCGGAGATCACCCTGGACGCCGAGGGGGTGTGCAACGTCTGCCGCGACCAAGAGCGCATGATGGCCGCCGGCCGCGGCGCCCCGCCCCCGCTGGAGACCGACTTCTACCGCATGCTCAAGAAGCACCGCGGCAAGGGCGAGTACGACTGCCTGGTCATGTGCAGCGGCGGCAAGGACAGCACGTCGGCGCTGGTGTACATGAAGCGCCGCTACAAGATGAACCCGCTGGCGTTCACCTTCGACCACGGCTTCGAGACCCCGGACGCGATGGACAACGTCAAGCGCGCGGTCGAGGTACTGGACGTGGACTACCTGCAGTACCGCTCCACGTTCATCCACGACATGGTCCGCGAGATGCTGACCAGCGACTCCCGCGCCGTGATCTGCCACCTGTGCTCCATCTGGTACATGGACACCACCTTCAAGATCGCCGCGCAGTGGCGCATCCCGCTGATCATCGCCGGCTGGACCAAGGGCCAGTCCACGACCGAGGGCGTGATGTCCAAGTGCGCCTGCAACACCACCGCGCCCGAGTTCAAGCGCATGGGCGAGGCCACGGTCGAGTTCCTCGCGCAGATCCGGCGCAACCCCAAGTACAAGCACTTCCCCTCCTCCATGGAGGAGGTGCTCAAGCGCGCCAAGAAGCGCTTCAAGACCACGGTGCTCTCCCCCCACTGGTTCCTGCCCACCGACCCGGCAGAGTACGTGGCCATGCTCAAGGACGAGGTGGGCTGGGACTTCCCGGAGCACTCCTACCCGCGGGAGTCCACCAACTGCTACCTGAACTTCCTGGCCGTGCACAACTCCATGCGGTTCTACGGCTACAGCCACTACCACGTGGAGATGTCCAAGCTGATCCGCCAGAACCTGATGACCCGCGACGAGGCCCTCACCCTGCTGGAGCCCAACTACGACATGGCCCTGCTCAACGAGATCGCGGCCAAGGTCGACCACCGCTTCGACGACGAGCCGCTCGATCCCTAGTCCCCCACGACCGTTCACCCCGCGACAAACACCTGTCCGACCCCGAACCGGAGCCACAGGCCGGTTCACCCCGCGACAAACACCTGTCCGACCCCGAACCGGAGCCACGGGCCGGTTCACCCCGCGACAAACA
>CAZXHG010000230.1:0-15696 GCA_964639985.1 uncultured Rickettsiales bacterium | reverse complement strand
CCTTGGCCACCTCGAACACCGAGCCGGTCTTGATCTTGCCCATGTACTCGCGGTAGCGCCGGTTCCAGGTCTGGGAGTCGAGCTTGACGTCATCCTCCTGGAGGATGTCGTACACCTGATGGATCTTGTCTGCGGCGATCACTTCCCGCATGCCGATGTTGTCGGCATTGCTCGTCGGGACCATGATCGTCATGCCGTTCTCCATGATCTTGAGCACGTAGAACTTCTGCTTGATCCCCGCGATCTCCCGGGCCTCGATGCCCTCGATGACGCCGACGCCATGGGCCGGATAGACCGCCTTGTCCCCGATCTTGAAACTCATCACCACCCGCTCTCGGTCCCGGACCCGCCGGGACAGACCACCGCCTGTTTCCCCTCGCAACCTGATGATGATACCAGATCGGGGTTGTCCCGACCATTTCGGCCACCGCTGCACGGGCCCCCTTCCCGCGGTACAGTGCAGTCGTGCCCTCCCGCCTGACCCTGCTGCTGACCCGCTCGCTGGTGGCCCCTGTGTGCATCGGCCTGACCACCCTGTGCGGGCTGGCCCTGCTGGGGGTGGCCGCGCGCATGGCCGCCGATCCGGTGGTGCGCGCGCTGCCGTCGTCGCTGCTGGCGCCCATGGCGATGGCCCTGCTGACGCCGCTGCTGTCGGTGGCGCTACCGCTGGGGTTCTTCGCCGGGCTGGTGGCCGCGGTCACGCGGCTGGAGGCCGACGGCGTGGTGGAGGCGGCGCGCTGTCTGGGGGCGAGCCCGGTGCGGGTGGTCGCCCCGTCCATGGCGGGCGCCATGGTGGTGATGGTGGCCACCGGCGTCGCCGGGGCGTGGGGGGAGCCGTGGGGCCGGCACCGGGCGCGCGCAGAGGTCGCGGCCCTCGACGGACCGGAGCTGATCCCCAGGCAGGGCTCGCTGACCATCGACGCAGGGGACCATGTGCTCGGCGCTGTGTGCATCGAGCCCGACGGCACCCTGCACCAGGTCCTGCTGTGGTCGGATGGAGGAACGGAGGTGGTGCTCGCGCCGCGCGGACGGATTCGCCTCGCCAGCGGGGAGCTGCTCGCGCAGCTGTTCGACGGCGAACTGCACGTGCAGCACGTAGACGGAGGGTATGCCCGCGTGCGCTTCGAGCAGTACGAGGTGACCTTGCCGGTGCCGCTGCTGGACGTGCGCCGCGGGCGGGAGCCATTCGAGCTGGCCCCGGCCGCGCTGGTGGACGAGATCGACCGCCGCCGCGCCCAGGGCAAGGAGGTGCGCTTCCACCAGCTGGCCCTGCACCGGCGGCTGGCGATCCCCCTGGCCGTGCCCCTGCTCGCGCTGGTGGCGTGGAGGCTGGGGCGCACGCGGGAAGGGGCGGGCGTGACCCGCGGCGTGCTCGCCGCGGTGGGCGTGGGCCTGCTGTACTACCTGGCACTCCGCGTGGGCGACCACCTGCTGCGCCAGCTCCACTGGCCCGCGCTGGTGGCCGGGTGGCTGGCCACGGCCGGCCTGCTGCCCGTGGCCTGCTGGTCGTGGTGGGCGAGGTGGCGGGCGTGAGCCGACTCGCACGGTACATCGGCTGGCAGCTGGCGCGGCTGGTGCTGGTGATCGGGGCAGCCGTGGCCGCCGCCGCGCTGGCGCTGGACGGGTTGGAGCGAGCCGCGCTGCTGCTGGAGCACGATGTGAGCGTGGCCACGGCAGCGACCTACCTCGGTCTGCGCCTGGCCACCGCCGCCCACCTGCTGCTGCCGGTGGCCGCGGCCATGGCCGCGGCGCTGGCCGTGGCCCTGCTGCGCCATCGCGGCGAGTGGGACGCGATGCGCTCGCTCGGGGCGGCACAAGCCCAGTTGATGGGGCCGTTCGCCCTCGCGGCGATGATACTGGTCGGTGTCCTGGTCCTGCACGAGGGCATGCTCCTGCCGCGGGCCATCGAAGAATCGTCCCGTTTCGAGACTGCGCAGATCCGAGGTGGCCCGGTGCGGCTGGGGAGCGGCGCCGGGCCACGCTGGTGGTGGCTGGACGGGGGCGTACTGATCGCCGAGGAGGTCTCCCCTGCGGGAACCGAACTCACCGGCGCGCACTGGTTCGCCCTCGACGCGCAGGGCAGCGTGACCGAACGGATCGATGCGGCCACGATGGGATTCCTCTACGGCGGCTGGTTCCCTGGACACGGAACGAGCCGTTCGATGGCCGATCCCCGGGTCAGCGAACCGGTGCAACGTGGATTGCCCTGTCTGGACGAGCTGACACCCGCGGGGATCCGCCGCCTGCTGGTACCCCTGGCCCAGCACGATCTACGTTCCCTCGCTGCCGACCCTCGGCCCGAGGCGCGGTACACCCTGCACGCGCGGCTCGCTCACCCGGTAGCGGCCGGGCTTCTGCTGCTGATCACCGCCTGGCTGGTGACGAGGATACGTACTGGACGTGTGCTGGCCGTGGCCGTGGCCCTGGGCCTGGCCGCGACGCAGGTCATGGTCGATCTGGTCGCGGGAGCGCTGGCGCTCATGCTGGACTGGCTGCCGCTGCTACCGTGGCTCTCGCCGCTGCTGCTGGCCGTGACGCTCGGCGGGCTCTACTTGACCTCGAGCAGGGAGGCCTCGGAGCGGAACCAGCCATTGGTCCAGTCCGCGTAGACGTAGCGGCCCGGGGTGAGGGTGACCCTGCGCAGCTTCATGTCGTCGGTCAGCCCCTCGACCTCCTCGCCGAGCTCGTCGTCGAGGATCCAGCGCTCGGATTCCCGCACGCCCGCGCAGTCGCCCTCGGTCAACCGCACCAGGTGCCGCTCCATCTGGGAGTAGTCGAAGAACACCACGTCGCCCGCGGGCACGACGGTGGCCTCGGCCGCGCCCTGGGGCAGGCAGTGCTGGCGGCCCTTGCCTCGAGGCTGGTGCTCCAGCACGGTACGCGCGATGGGTGTGAACGTGCCGCTGTCGTACAGCCACAGGCCCTTGTCCGGCGGAGTCGGCTGCAGCTGGAGCGTGCCCAGGTCGGCCTCACCCGCCTCGGTGGCGACCAGTTCGGCAGAGTACGACAGGTAGCCCAGCTTGCCCACGGACAGGGAGAGGTCACCGGGTGCAGTGGACAGACTGAAGGCGCCGGTGGCGTCCGACATGCCCACATCGGTGGTGCCGATCACGGCCGCGGCCGCGTCCGGGATCGGGTTGCCGTCCACATCCTGCACCACCCCGCTGATGGTGACCTTGGTGCCGCACCCGGCCAGCAGCCCGCCCAGGGCCAGCGCTGCCACGACGATCGTTGCTGTGAAAGTTCTCATCTGCGTCTCCCCGTCACTCGTCGCCGACGACCAGGTAGTCGATCTTGCTCGTGGGCAGCACGATCTCCTCGAAGGGCAGCGTGGGCTCGGCCTGGCCGCGCGCGTCGAACAGCGCCTCCAGCCGCAGGTGCAGCCCGGTCCTGCCCTCCTCCTGCACGGTCCCCACCACCTCGACCACGTCGAGGGTCAGCGCGCTGCGGCCGCCGTCGTGGCGCCCCCGGTACAGCGGAGTGCGGAGAAACACCTGCACACGTCGTCCCTTCACGGTCACCGGCCTCCTCGGTTCGCCGGCCTCGTCGGGCCGGATCCGGCCCGAGCGTAACAGAACCTCCCGGACACGGCACTCGCGCTGCACGCAGGCGCCGGGCGCGCGACCGCTTGCCCGCGGCTGCGACAGTCCCTATCCTGGGGCGAACCCGGGTGCACCATGGCCAGGAACGTCACACTGCTCGCCATCCTCGCCCTCGTCGGCTGCGATGCCTCGCTCAAGGACTACGCCAACCGCCTCGAGGATCGCGTGACCGACCTCGAGGCCGAGGTCAAGCTGCAGGAGACCCGCATCCACGAGCTGGAACGGGACCTCGACACCTGCGAGCTGGCGGTCGAACGCAAGGCCATCACCGAGATCCTGGACGAGGCCGGGGTGGACATCGACCAGCCCCTGTTCGCGGACATCGTCACCTCCCGGGGCACGATCCGGGTGGAGCTGTTCCCGCCCCAGGCCCCACGCACGGTGGCCAACTTCGTGCAGCTCGCCGAGGGAACTCGCACCTGGACCGATCCCGACTCGGACCAGCTCCGCCAGGACACACCCCTGTACCGGGACCTGGTGTTCCACCGCGTGCTCGAGGGGTACGTGATCCAGACCGGGGACCCGCTCGGCACCGGGTTCGGCGGCCCGGGCTACACCTTCCCCGACGAGTTCACCACCGAGCTGACCCACGACCACGCCGGCGTGCTGTCCATGGCCAACGGCGGCCCGGACACCAACGGCAGTCAGTTCTTCATCACCCTGGAGCCGGCCACCCACCTCGACAGCAAGCACACCCAGTTCGGCAAGGTCGTCGAGGGGATGGAGGTCGCCATGGCGATCGGAGCCGTGCCCACCGGAGCCCGTGGCCGTCACCTGCCGGACGAGGACGTGCGGCTGGAGCAGGTGACCATCATCCGTCCCTGACGCCCCACGCGGCGGTGTATCCCTCTCCCTCGGTCCGCCGCCAGTCACCCGCGTCGAGTGCGCGCAACCGCTCGGCGTCCGCGAGGCGCTGTCGCCGCCTCCATGCCTCGTACCGCGCGGGCGAAAGGCCGCCGGCCTGGGCCAGGGATCGTTCCACGGGATCGTCCCCGTGGCCGCGCGCGGCCAGCTGGCCCCGCAACCACGCCGAGGCCTCGCCGTCGGCCGCGTGCGGCCGGTCTGCCGGGAGCGCGCCCGGGAGGGTCATCGACGCCACTCGCTTCAGCCCGACACCCGCCAATCCATCGGCCAGGCTACGGCCCAGGCGCCGGTCCACGCCCAGGGTCTGGCGGGCGCCGGCCGCCACGGCAGCGGCCACCTCCACCCGCTGCTCCCCGTAGCTCGGGTCCCGCTCGGTCACCGAGTCGACCACCGTGCGGGCAGCGGCCACCGCGTCGGTCTCCACCGCGGCGAAGCGGGCCCCGGGCGGCAGCCGCGAGACCAGCCGGGCCAGGAGCTGCCTCGGTCGCGGCTGGTGCACGAGCACGGCCTGGCAGACCGTGACCGTGCCCGGGCTCCAGCCGTCGCCGTCCTCGAGGTCCGCCTCGGTCAGCCGCACGCGCCGGCCAACCCCGAGGACGGCCGACACCTCGCGGCCCACGGCCACGAGGTCGGACTCGAGGTCCAGGCCCTCCAGCCGGGCCCGCGGTACAGCCAGCGCCAGGCACAGCCCAAGGTGTCCCCAGCCGCAGCCCAGGTCGACGATACGCTGGGGGTCGGCCGGGTCCAGGGTCAGCCCCCCGACCAGGGTCTGCAGCGACGCGTCGGTCCACAGCCAGGCTCGCGGATCGGTCACGCCGGCCGCACGCAGCGCGGGCCCGGCCACGAGCCTCAGGGAGGTGGTGATCGACGGGGGAGGGCTCAGAACGACCAGCCGGCTCCGAGCAACAGGCCGTGGGTCTTCTCGGTGATGTCGCCGCTCTGCTGGACCTCGCCCTGGCCGCTGGTGACCTGCAGGTGGCGACCCATGTACTGGTAGTGGGCGTCCAGGGTCAGGCCCTTCCAGATGCGGAAGCTGGCGCCGAAGGTCAGCTCGTTGGCGGCCAGGCCGGAGCTGATCATCGAGCCGGCCCAGCCGGCGTGGATCTGGGCGAATGCGACCTGGAAGCGCACGCCGAGGCCGAGGCGGAACCCGTGCAGCCACAGGTTCTCCCAGGTCCAGGCGTCGTCCTCGTCGCCGTGGCCGTGAAACACGACCACGTCCTGGGCGTGGTAGCCGAGGTGCAGCAGCACGTCCAGCGGGCCCACCGTGTGCTGCTTGAGCAGCGGCAGCCGGCCGGTGGCGCCAACGATCACGTGGTACATGCCGTCCCTGAACACGCTGGGCTGGCCCTCGGTCGTGGTCACCGAGTAATCGGTGCGGTAGCCGTAGCGGGCGAAGCGCGCGTGCGCACCCACGTACTCGATGGGGAACACCTCGCCGCGGAGGGAGAAGCTCTCCGGCACGCCGACCAGGCCGCCGCCGCCGCCGCCCACCACGTCCATGTCCGGGAAGTAGGTGCACTCGGCATCGCCGCAGTTGCCCGGCTCCATGTCGTAGGCGTAGCCGGCCAGCGGGTAGTGGAACATCGCCCGCGCCGTGCGGTAGGGGTGGTCCTGCGGTTCCCGCGGGGTACGCGGCGCACGGACGCGCGTGGGCTTGTCCGAGGCCGGCGCCGTCAGCGCGATCACGGCGAACGCCGACAGGTCGCCCTGCAGGCGGCTGGCGCTGATGTTGACCTGCGCGTCCGTACCCCCGCGGGGCGCGGTCAGCTGCGCGGTGAACGTGCCGTCGCCGTTGTCGACCTTGTTGGATAGCACGCCGCCCGAAGCCACTATCACGACCTGCTCGTCGGGGACGGGGCGCCCACTGGCGTCCACGACCTTGACCAGCACGTTGCTGACGGACGCGCCGTCTCGCGGCAGCGTGCCGGGCATGGCCAGCACCTCGATGCGAGCCGGCGGACCGGCGGCCGGGGTGGTGGTGGCCGGCTCCACCGGGGTGGTGGTGACAGGCTCCACCGGGGTGGTGGTGACAGGCTCGGCAGGGGTGGTCGTGACTGGCTCGGCCGGCGTGGTCGTGACCGGCTCGGCCGGCGTGGTCGTGACCGGCTCGGCCGGCGTGGTCGTGGCGGGCTCGGCCGGCGTGGTCGTGGCAGGCGTGCCCCACGGACTGGCCGTCCCGGAGGTGACCACCGGCGTGGTGACCCCGGTGGTCACCACCGGCGCCGTGGCCGGCCCCATGCCCTGGCCACCCATCACGAGCCGGGCGCGCAGGGGGGCCCAGGTGGTCAACACCTGGGCCTGGATCAGGCCACCGGCCACCGGGAACTCGAATCCGGCCACCGGGCTCTGGGTCTGCCACACCGGGCAGGTGAACGACAGGCCCGCGCCGCTGATGTGCACCAGCGACAGACCGGCCAGCGGTGCGGCTCGGAAGGAGAACACCACCCGGCCAGCGCCGTCGGTGGTGCCGCCACCGGTGACCTTGCCGCCGCCCTCCAGCACCTGCGCGGTGAGCGGCACACCGGTCACCGGGATGCCATAGCGATCCACGGCCATGGCCACGATCACGGTGTTGGAGTTGGTGCCGACCTGGTCGTCGATCGGCCAGGCCACGACGGCCTCGGGCGCGCGGGTCAGGGCCGGCACGGCGGCCATGCCCGCGATCACGGTACGCTGGTCGAAGTTGCCGCCGTAGTTGGCGATGTACACACCGCCCCCCTGCGGGGTGACCCCCTGGATGGCCCCGGCGCTGGTGAAGAAGTTGACGCCGTGGAAGTCGGGCGCGGCGTCCATGCCCAGGGTCAGGGTCCCGGTCAACTGCACCGCCGCGTCCCCGGCAGGCACGCCCGCGGGATCGGAGGCCAGCGCCAGCGCGCCGGGCAGCGGCGGCACGAGCTCGAACGAGACCACGTCCACGTCCTGGGGCGCGCCCGGGAGGGTGGCGGTCAGCGTGACCGGCGTGGCCGCGTCGACCCGCCCCGCGGTGTACACGGCCTGGTACAGCCCACCACCCAGCGGACGGACCAGGCCGACGCCACCGTGGCTGGCGGCCAGCTGAACGTCCACGTTGTCCGTGGGCGCGCCGAGGGCGTCCACCGCGTACACGTAGACCGGCGCCTGGTACGCGCCATCACCGGGCAGGTAGGACGGGGGCGCGGCCAGCTTGAGGTGCTTGAACGGCGGCACCATCAGGTCCACCGGCTGCGGCGGGGTGGAGGTGCCGTCCGGCATCACCACGGTGGCCGTCGCGGTGGACACGCCCGGGGGCACCAGGATCGGCACGGTGGCCATGCCCGAGGCGTCCGACAGGAACGGGCCGAATCGCTGGCCGGCCACGTCCATCAGCACGTTGACGTTGGCCATGCCGGTGTTGACCTGCCAGGCGATGTTGCCGATCAGCGGGATGGAGAAGAACCCCACCGCGGTCTCGGGGTGATCCGCGTCGGTCACCGAGACGATCGCCAGCTTGGGTGCGATCTCCCCCACCGGGGGCGTGTACAGGGCCCCGTACTTGCCGCCGCCGAGGCCCTGCACGTTCTGCACGGAGCCCGCGTTGGCGTTGACCTGCAGGTTGAGCCCGTCCAGCGGGCCGCCGTCCGGCCCGGTGGCAGTGAACACCAGCGAGGAGTTGGGATCACGGCTCAGCACCAGCTGCGCGGGCGTGGCCTCGAACGCGAACCGCGCCACGGGCGAGGGCTCGAGCAGCAGGGTGAAGCTCTTCTCGGCGGTGCCGTTGCCCACCTTGACCTTGACCTTGAGCGTGGCCTGGCGGACCTGCGAGTTGTCCGGCGGCGTGTAGATGCAGGTGTACATGCCCGGGGCGATGCGGGCCCACTCGGTCAGCCGGCCGAAGTCGACGGACGAGCCGCGGAACCTGACATCCTCGGCCAGGCCACCCATCTCGTCGGTGACCACGAACGCCAGCACCTGGTCCATGCCGTTGGCCGTGATCGTGCCCGGTGGGATCAGGTCCACCTCTATCGGGCGCCCCAGGGTGATTGTGGCCGCCTGCTGCCCGTGGGCCTGGCCGGTGGGGACCGCCAGGCTGACGAGGATGCCCGCCAGGGCAACGACGGTCAGCGCGGTCTCGACCCACAGGCGCGGACTCCGCGCGGTGCGACGCTGTTCCTTCATGGGATGGCTCCTTCTCGACTCGGCACGCTCGTCCGGGCGCGCCCGGACCCCGTATGTGTGTACAAACGTAGCAGTCCATTGTAGGAGTCACCCGTTCTGGGCGTCAAACCGCAGGATATCGTGCGCTTGCGTAGACGCAGGCGATGGTAGGATGCTCGCAGAGGAGGCCCGTGAGCGAGCCGCTGCACCTGCTGGCGTTCCACGCCTACCTGCTGTACCAGGACGGCTTCCGCGAGCACCTGATGCGCCCCTACCCGCCGCTGAGCCCTGCCGCGGTGGAGTCCTCCCTGCGCCAGTCCGGCTGGCGGGTTGCGTACTTCGATCCCACGCTGCAGCCCGACGAGAGCTCGTTCGACGTGGCGCTCAGCCGCCACAGGCCGCGGGTCGTGGCCCTGTTCGGCCACCCATCGACCCGCACCACGGCGTGGCGCCTGGTGGACATCGCCCGACGCCACGGCTGCCTGGTGGTGGCGTTCGGCGACGATCCGACCGGAGTCCCCGAGCTGTACCTGGACCACGGCGTGGACCTGATCGTGCGCGGTGAGCCCGAGCTGGTGCTGGACGAGCTGCTGACACGGCTCGCAGACGTGGACTTCCGCTTCGACCCGGCCACGCTGCGGGACGTGCACGGCCTGGTGCTGCGGGTGCACGGCGAGGTGGTCGAGACGCCCGCCTCCACGCACCTGCTGGACCTGGACGCGACACCCCCACCCGTGCGCGACGAGGCGCGCACTCGCGCCTACCTGCAGCGCTGGCGCGCAGCTCACGGCTTCGGCTCGCTGCCCATGGTCACGTCCCGCGGGATCCCGGGCAACCCGGACTACCGACGCCGGCGTCCGGCCCTGGTGGCCGCCGAGATCGCGGACCTGCGGCAGCGCTTCGACTTCGAACGCATCCGCTTCGTGGACCACGTGTTCACCGACGACCCCTCGTGGCACCTGCGCCTGGCCGATGCGCTGGACCACGGCGTGCGGCCGGTGCCGTACGAGTGTCTGGGCCGGATCCAGGACATCAACCACGCGCTGCTGGCGTTCATGCAGGAGGCGGGGTGCATGCGCATCACGTTCGACGTGGGCACGGGCTCACGCCGCCTGCTGCGCCAGCTCGACCGCGGCTACGGCATCGAGGACGTGTACCGTGCTGCGCGCCTGCTGCGGGAGCTGGGCATCCAGATGGGCGTGCTGGTCAGTCTCGGCCTCGAAGGTGAGACGCGCGAGGACATCCTGGCCACCATCGAGATGATCAAGGTGCTGGAGCCCGCGGTCTGGGGCCTCACCCTGGAGGATCCAGAGATCGCGGCGAAGGCCCACGAGCTCAACGCGCTGGGCCTGCCGGGCATGCGCACCCTGCGCCACGGCTGGCCCGACCCGGAGCGACAGGCCGGCCGCCGCCTGCCGCTGGGGTTCTACCGCTGGGCGCTGCGTCTGCTGGCCGCGGACACGCACCTGTTCCGGCAGTGGCGCCGGGGGCGGATCGACCGGGCAGCCATGGGCATGGCCGTGGCCCGGCCCCTCTACCGGGCCATGGTGCGGGCCTACCCGGTACGCGCGCGTTGACAGCGGTCGGTCGAGCCAGCAGGATTTCCCTGCACGGCTGAGCAGGAGGACACATGGGTCGGATCGCGGGCTGCATCGCTGCGCTGGGGCTGCTGCTGGGACTGGGCTGCGCCTCGGGCGAGGTGGACGCCGAGCTGGGATTGTACCTGGAGCGGGGCAACCTCGACTACTACGAGGAGGTGGTGTTCCCGACCGCGCGTCGGGACGCCTACGAGTCCCTGTTCGCCTCCGTGCCGCTGTACCTGCCGCTGCACCTGACGTACCGCACCGACAGCGTCGATGCGATCATCACGCAGCGGGGCGACCTGCAGATCACGGCCCACCTCGACGCGGGCGCCATCTACCACGAGGAGATGACCGCGGACGACTTCGACTACCTCAACGAGGAGCAGTGGAACGGCGAGTCCGAGGAGGACCGCTACGGAGAGACGCTGTACGACGAGCTGACCGAACCGGACACGTCCTACCGCTCGCTGTCCGAGGATCTGCGGCTGATCCTGCTGGTGAACCTGCCTGAGCCCCCGGACGAGGGGCTATGGAGTTCGGACGAGTGGGACTACCCCGTGGAGCTGCTGGCCAACTACCGGGACACGTGGGTGGACGAGGAGGACCAGGAGCACGACATCCCGGAAGACGAGATCCAGCTGATGTCGCGCATGATCATCGGCAGCGAGCTGTTCGAGACGCTCAACGGCTCGCGATTCGACGAGGCCATGGCCACGTTCGTCGAGGACGAGTCCCCCCACATGGTGCTCGACGAGCTGGTCATGCCCGGCGAGGACGGCCGCCTCGGCCACGCGGTCGGCACCTTCGACCTGACCCTGGAGTCCGATACCTTCTCGGCGAGCTCCGGGGTGGCCACCATCACCGGCGAGTTCGACGTACAGGTGCACGAGGACCGCTGGGCGCTCGAGGATCTCGACGTGCAGGAGGACATCGACGCCGGGCTGTAGGGAAATTCCCGAATTCCCGAATTCCCGAATTCGTCTGCGAGTTCCCCCGGTGAAATCGACCGGTTAGGTGGTCAATTAGTCGACGGGCGGTTGACAGATCCGGTCCCGGGTGGTTATCGTCACCTTGTTGATATTCGACGCCTGGAGAGCGTTGACCATGGGGGTGCTCTCCAGCGGTTTGTGGCCCGAGCCCTTTATCCCATTGTCGAGTGCGTCCCCCCCCCCACATTCGGCAATAAGAGGGCTCGGGCCGCTTTTTTTCTTCCCGCATCCTGATCAATCGGAGCTGTGGCGGAGGCGTGCGCCTACGGGCTTGGGAGTGCGTGCGCGGGGTGTGCTAGCGGCTGCGCGCGGTGCGCATCATGGTGGTGTCGACGACCTCCGCGGGACCGCGCTGCGCAGCTTCGTTGGGTCAGCGTGAACGAGCAGTGCGCATCATGGTGGTGTCGACGACCTGTTGGAAGCTCCGCATGCGCGACTCCTCCACCCGGTTCATCGGCTGGATGCGCGCCAGGTGGGCGCGGACCTTGCCCGCGTGGATGCGGCAGGTGATGGCCATGCGGTGCTCGCCGCGGGCGCGGTGGATCTGCGCCAGCGACAGCAGCGAGAGGTAGTAGTCGGTCCACTGCTGGAAGTGGCCGTTGAGGAACACGGCCCGCAGCATGTGCTCGGCCGCACCGTCGAGGTCGCCGAGCTGGAACATGGCCACGGCCATGTCGTTGTGGGTCGACGCCGCCAGTGGACTGGTGTGGTCCCGCTCCAGGTCGCGCAGGGCCTCCTCGTACGCGGTCACCGCGCCGTCGTACTGCCCTGCAGAGACCATGTCCTTGGCCAGTTCGAGGAGATCGATCGTCTCGGGGGTGAGGCTGGTTTCGCCCACGGAGTACCTCGCTGCTTCCGCTGCGGCCGCGGGGGCCGCTCCTGCACTGCTGCTTCTGCTACGCCTACGTTGACATTCTTTACCAGGAGGCCGGCAAAGGGCAAGAGGGTAGTGACCGGTAGTGATAGGTTGTGCAGTGATGCGAACCCCACCGCCCCTCCCCTGGTTGACCTGCGCCGTGCTGGCGCTGGCGTGCGCTCTCCCCTCCCCGGCTCCGGCCCAGGAGGAGGAGGCACCGGCCGGGCCGGTGTTGACCCGGCCGCCCGAGCTGGTGACCGACGCGATCCCCGTGTACCCGCCCGACGCCATCGAGGCCGGGATCGAGGGCGACGTGATCGTGCAGATCGTGATCGCCGAGGGCGGGTCGGTGAGCTCGTCCGAGGTGGTGCAGGGCGTGGGCCACGGCCTGGACGAGGCCGCGGCCGAGGCCGCGCTGAGCCTGGTGTTCACCCCCGCGGAGGTGGACGGCGCGGTGTCGGCCATCGGGATCCGCTACACCTTCTCGTTCCGCCTGGCCGACGCGCGCGCGACGAGCGCCCCCGAGCCCACGGGCGTGCTCGCGGGCGAGGTCTCCGACGCCACCACCGGCGCGCTGCTGTCCGGGGTGTCCGTGTCCCTGGGGGACGTGGGCCTGGACACGGTCACGGACGTCGATGGCCGGTTCGAGCTGAGGGACGTGCCCGCGGGCGCGCTGACCGTGGTGCTGTTCCGCGATGACTACCACCGGCTGGTGGAGCACCTCGACATCGGACCCGGCGAGCGCATCGAGGTGGCCTCGTCCCTGGCGCCGAAGCAGCAGACCGACAACCGCACCGTGGTGCGGGGCCGCAAGCCGTGGCGAGAGGTGGAGCGCGCGCCCCTGTCCACCACGCCGTCCACGGTCACGTCCCACTACTCGCTGACCCGGCGGGACATCGACTTCACCCCCGGCGGCATGGAGGACGTCATCCAGGCCGTGGGCCGGCAGCCCGGGGTGGTGGGCGACCCGCACTACGGCCAGTTCTGGATCCGGGGCGGTGACTCGACCGAGACCGGCTTCTACCTGGACCGGGTCGCCCTGTACAACCCGTTCCACCTCGCGGGCTTCAACTCGGTGTTCAACCCCGAGCTGATGGACACGGCCGAGATCTACCTCGGCGCCCCACCCGCGACCTACCGCGACAGCCTGTCGGGCGTGATCGACGTGCGCTACATCGACGGCACGCCCGGCCGCTGGGACGGCACCATCGACGTCAGCACCGCCACGGCCAAGGCCTACCTCTCCGGGACGGCCGGCCCGCGCAAGCGCTCCACGTTCGTGATCGGGGCACGGCGCACGTACTTCGAGCCGATCTTCGCGGTGATGCGCTCCCTGGGCCTGATCGGCCAGTACTTCCTCACCCCCCAGTTCGGCGAGGGATTCGCCCGCTACGTGGCCCGGCCCGGCCCCAACACGCGGCTACGCCTGTCCGCGGTCTACACCGACGACCTGATCCACTTCGAGGAGGGGGACGAGGACGAAGACCCGCTGTTCGAGGTCAAGGGCAAGCTGCGGATGAAGAACCGCACCTTCCTGCTGTGGGGCGACTGGCTGGTCGACGGTCCCCAGGGGGGCTCGCTGGCCACCACCGTGTCATACATGGCCGACCGCAGCCAGCGGGACCAGCAGGGCTCGTTCGACGTGTCCGACGACACCCTGTTCCGCCGGCTGGGCGGGCGGATGGACGCCCGCGCGCGCCTGGCCGAGAACCACTTCCTGTCCGCCGGGCTCGACGTGGGCTACGTGGAGCTGCTCAACGAGGGCGAGGTGCTGGACGAGCGCTTCCTGCCCACCTGGTCCCACCTGCCGGTGGCCAACTACGGCTCGGACCTGATCCACGTGGAGCCGCGGCTGATGTTCGGCGACGGCGCGGTGTACGTGGAGGACGACTGGCAGGGCATCATCGGCGGGCTGGACGCTCGCGTGGGCGTGCGCTGGTCGTTCGCCAACCCCACCGGCCAGCAGCTGCTCAGCCCGCGGCTGGGCCTGGCCTACAGCTTCCCCACCCGCACCACGATCAAGCTGGCCACCGGCCTGTACCACCAGCCGCCCCTGGACCCGCTGCTGCTGGACCCGACCCACGGCAACCCGGACATCGGCGCGGAGCGCAACCTGCACGCGGTGCTGGCCGTGGACCAGCTGCTGCCCTTCGGCGCGCTGATCCGGATCGAGGGCTACTACAAGTGGATGGACCACCTGGTGGTCAACCCCGACAACCGCGAGGACGTGGAGCGGGGCATCACCTACACCAACGACGGCACGGGCTGGGCCGCGGGCCTGGACACGTCGTTCCAGATGCGCACCGGCCGGGTGGGCGCGCTGGCCCAGTACAGCCTGCTGTTCACCGAGCGCACCAACCCGCTCAACCGCTACCAGCCCACCACCTACGCCCCACCCCAGGACCAGCGCCACACCGTGCTGGTGGGCGGCAACGTGGTCATCGGCCCCCAGCGCGCCTGGATCGTCAGTCTCAGCTACCAGTTCCACACCGGCCGCCCCAACACGCCGGTCACGCCGGTGCTGAGCGCGGCCGGGGACAGCTACGAGTTCCAGATCGGCGAGGTCAATGCCGACCGCTACGGCGCCTTCCACGAGATCAACCTGCGCTCGGAGATCCACAAGACCTTCAAGTGGGCCAAGCTGACCTGGTACGTGGAGGTGCTGAACGTGACCAACTTCAGCTCCGAGTTCCTCTACATCTGGGGCGACGCCACCACGGACGAGGAGGGCAACCTGCAGGCCCCCACGCGCAAGACGTTCTCCCACCTGCCGATCCGGCCGTGGGTGGGGCTGCGGGTGGAGTTCTGATGTTGTACACGCGCACGACGCATCACGAGGCCCGACGCCGCCCGATCTCCTCGGCCACCAGCGTGATCCGGCGTTCGATGTCGGTCCCCGCTGCCTGACCCCGCCGCGGCCTGGGTCCGTCTCCTGGTGCGGGTAGTCCTCGCACGATCTCGGCGACATCGATCCCGTCGTAGAACTCCGCGTCCAGCTGCACCGCCCCACAATGGGACACGAGGTTGGCATAGGCGCGAGGGTGCAGATGTGCACCGGCGAAGACCCGATCCGGCAGCTGTAGAAACGGCTGTTCCTGCTCGAACACGGCGCGAAGCTCGCCGAACCTCCAGCGCAGCTGCCACATGTCGCGCTCGGCCACGAGATCGGCCAGGAACATGGCCGCGCCAAGGCGGTGCTGCTCCCGCATCGTCGGCAACATCGCCGGCTCCACCTGGGCCAGCAGGGCGTCGAACGATTCCGCTCCTTCGAGCCCGGCCAGGGTCAGGGCGAACTGGGTGTCGAACGTCCTTGCCCAGACCATGGCATCGCCCTGGAAGAGATCACTGCGCGCCAGGGCATCCCGGATCGAGGCGAACTCCACGGCGTTCTGTGGAGTCGGTCCAGGCCGTGCATGGTCGTCTTCCATCGGGGTTCCCTCGCCCTGGACAGGCCGCGGAATCCACACCAGGATCGGCCCCGGGCAGTCGAACCAGCCATCGGGGACGTACGGAAGGACGTCGTCCACGAGCTCGACTCCAGGGGGCCGTCCCCGGACCCAGCTCCGGGCCAGGAGGATCCGCCGGGGGAGCAGCCGTCGCGCCATGGACTCCTCGAACCAGCGGGCCAGCTCCACCCCTGTTTGACAGGTGCTACGCACATGGATCCGAAAAACGCAGGTAGATCG
>CAZXHG010000229.1:0-15722 GCA_964639985.1 uncultured Rickettsiales bacterium | reverse complement strand
GATTCCTAAGTGATCCTAATCGTTTGGGAATCGAGTTTCCCCGAAGACTGCTAGTTGTGCCGCCACTCGCGTGGCGGTCCGTGCAGGATCTCGTAGCCTACCTGCACGTCCCTCACATAGATGCGCATCGGCACGAGGTGCACGATCTCGACCAGGACCAGCTCGCGCGTGGTCGACGGGACGGACAGCCGCACCGACGCCGTGGGGGCGGTCGCGTCGAAGGCCGCAGGGTCCCAGGTGGCGCGCCCGCGCGCCTCGAGCACGGCCCGGCAGAACGCCAGCTCGCGCTCGTCGTCGTGGTCCGCGTCGCAGTCCTCCACCTCCTCGTCCGACGGCGGGGGCGGGGGCGGGGTCACGGCCACGTAGATCCGGTCGTCGTCCGTGCGGCAGGCCACCACCCGGCCGGGCCGGTCGAGGAAGGCGAAGCGCAGGGCGCCGGTGGTCGCGCAGCGGCGGCCGTCGGCGAGGTCGAGCCGGGCGTGCCCGCCCTCCGTGTCCGAGGGTGACAGCGGCGACGAGGCCACCATCGGGCTGTCCGCCAGCCCCAGTTCGATCACCCGGGGCGCCGTGGACGCGGGCAGGGGCCGGCCGCGCGCTGCCCGCAGCTCGGCCTCGTACGTGTGATCGAGGCGACGGGGCTCGGTGACCAGGGTGGGATCGACCGTGCCCAGCAGCCAGGCCCACGCGGAGATGCGGCGGTCGCGGAAGCCGGGGTGGCCGACCACCGCGCGGGTCTCGCCCACCTTGCGGCCCAACGACCTCAGCATGCCCGCGTCCCTCGGCAGCGGCACCCAGCGGGGCGCCAGCCAGCGGTCGCGCACGAAGCCGTGGAAGGCGTCGGTCTCTCCGCGCAGGGCCGGGTACTCGGCGCGGTAGCGGGGATCCTCGGGGAAGGAGGCGCGCTCGAGCGCGCGGCCGCCCAGCCAGCACCCCGCGATCACCGTGATCCCGACCAGCGCGCCCGCGGCCAGCCGGACCCCGCCGCCGGCCAGCCAGGCCAGGGCCGCGGCCAGGGCCGCGGCGAACAGGGGCGCCAGCACCAGGCCGATGGTCATCTTCTCCGGCTGCATCCAGTTCTCCTGGATGCCGAGGAACAGGGCCACCGGGATGGTGTACAGGGCCCACGCGATCCAGGTGCGATCGCGCTGGGAGCGGGCCACGAGCACGCCCCCACCCAGCAGGATGAGCGCCGCGCCCAGGGCACCCCACTGGCCCACCACGTGCACGGGCCAGCCGATCCACATCGGGAACGGGTTGAACGGCGTGCGCACCAGGTCGCCGTACAGGGGGGCGTTGAGCATGGTGTGCAGGGTGAAGTCGAACCCCAGCAGGCCGTGGGGCTGCGCGCCGTACTCCTCCCAGGCGCGGTACAGCAGGGGCGTGCCCATGGTCGCGAGGTGGAACACGTGCACCGGCAGCGACAGCAGCGCGAACAGGGCCGCGTGACCCGCGAGGCGGCGGGCGGTGGCACCCGCGCTCTCCCCCTCCGCCCGGTCCCGCAGCAGGACGAACACCGCGGCGCCCATGCCCAGCAGCGTGAGGTAGCGCGAGCCGAACAGCAGGGCCGCGGCCGCGGTGCGGAACACCGGGGTCGCGCCGTAGGCCGGGTGCAGCAGCAGCAGGAACACCGCGGCCAGCCACGCGGCGATCACGTTGACGTTGACCACCTCGCTGCCGAACACGTCCCCGGTCAGCACCAGGGCCACGGCCGCGGCCAGGCCGGCCCAGGTGGGGCCGGCGGCGCGGCGGGCCAGGGCGGTGACCGACAGCATCATCAGCGCGGCGAACAGGCCGCTGGCGGCCCGTGGGCCCGCCGCGCGGAACAGGCCGTAGGGCACCAGGTTGAGCGCCACGTTGCCCAGCCGCTCGTAGGTGCCCAGCTCCAGCAGGGGGCTGGGCACGTCGGTGGGCGGGCCCTGCATGAGCTGGTCGGCCGGTTCGTAGAAGCACCACGGCGTGTGGGCCTGGCCGTCGATGCCCACGAAGAACAGGGCGAACACCCCGGCGGCCAGGCCCAGGGCCACGCGGTCGCCGGGGGTGGTCACGGCTCGCTTCACCGGCCGCCGGCCGCGGTTGAGCCGCCACCCCAGCAGCGCCAGGCCGGCCGCGCTGGCGGCGACCAGGTACGGGGGCCAGCCCACGCCGTCGACCCCGAGCAGGCGAACGGGCAACAGCAGCAGCGTGGCCGTGGCCAGGGCCACGCTGCCGAGGCCGGCCGTGGCCGTGAGCACCCAGCGCTCCAGCGAGGGGGTGCGGTCGGGGAGCCGGCGCCACAGCAGCAGGGCGCCGGGCAGGTAGATCACCAGCGCCAGCGCCAGCCCGCCGAGCAGCAGGTTGGCCAGCACCTGGCCGAGCGGGACCTGGGCTACGCTCTCCATGCTCGTGGGCTACCATACCCCGAAGCGGATCCCCGAGGGGCATGACCACCGACCGTACCCAGCCCGACGGCCCGTTCCCCGGTGCCGTGGACGAGATCGTCGACGCATCGACCGTGCGCTGGTCCGGTGGCGCGCCCGACCCGGAGGGCACGACCGGCCTGTGGCTGGCGCCGGGTACGGTCGTCGACCACTTCCGGGTGCTGCGGCTGCTCGGCCGCGGCGGCATGGGCGAGGTGTTCCTGGCGCGGGACCTGCGGCTGGGCCGTCGCGTGGCGCTCAAGTTCCTGCGGGCCCGGGACATCGGCTCGCAGTCCTCGGTGGAGCGGTTCCTGCACGAGGCCCGCACCACGGCGCTGTTCGCCCACCCCAACATCGTGGCCGTGCACTTCGCGGGCGAGCTGGACGGCAACCCCTACCTGGCCATGGAGTACCTCGAGGGGCAGACCCTGCGGCAACGCATGGCCGAGGGCCGGATGGGGGTACGCGAGGCAGCGCGGCACGCGCTGGCCATCGCGGACGCGCTGGCCGAGGCCCACCGCCACGGGATCCTGCACAGGGACCTCAAGCCGGACAACGTGATGATCGGGTCCGACGGCCGCCTGCGCGTGCTGGACTTCGGCTTGGCCAAGCGGGTCGAGCACGAGGTCACCTCCGAGAACCTGGAGACGGACACGGATGCGCTCGCCGGCCTCTCCTCGGAGCTCACGCAGCACGGCGAGCTCCGCGGCACGCCCGCCTACATGGCACCCGAGCAGTGGGGGACCGACGAGATCACGGCCGCGGCCGATCTGTGGTCGCTGGGGCTGTTGATGCACGAGATGGTCGCCGGCAGGCACCCCTACGCCAACCTGGCCGCGCCGGTGCTCGCGGCGCGGGTGGTCATGCCCGATCCCGTGCCCACCGCGTTCGGCGACGGGGTGCCCGCGGAGCTGGTCGAGCTGAACGAGTGCTGCCTGGCCAAGGACCCGCTGCAGCGGCCTCGCGCCAGCGAGCTCGTCGAGGTACTGGAGCGGGTCGTGGACATGCCCGTGCGGCGTGGCGGCGGCACGCGGATCCCGTTCCCCGGTCTGGTGGCCCAGCGCGAGCGCGATGCGGCCGGGTTCTTCGGCCGTGAGACCGAGATCCATGCGTTCGTCGAGCTGATGCGGCGGGAGGCGGTCCTGCCCGTGGTGGGGCCGTCCGGTGGTGGCAAGAGCTCGTTCGTGCAGGCCGGCGTGGTCCCGCGGCTGCGGGAGCAGGGGCGGTGGGTGGTGATCGGTCTGCGGCCCGGGCGGCGGCCCCTGCGCGCGCTCACCGGCCGGTTGCAGGCGCGGGAGGGGTGGCAGACCACCGGGCCGCGCACGACGGCCGGCTCCGGCGGACTGGGGGAGCCGGCCGCGGAGGTCCCGGTCTCCTCGGAGGACGGGGACACCTTGCTGGCCGAGCTGCGGCGGTCGCCCACCCGGCTGGCGCTGAAGCTCGAGGCGATCGCCGAGCAGGAGCGCGCGCGGGTCCTGCTGTTCGTGGACCAGCTCGAGGAGCTGTACACCCTGGACTGCGATCCCGCGGATCGCACCACGTTCATGGAGGCGATCAGCACGGCCGCGGACGACCCCCAGGGTGCGGTCCGGGTGGTGTTCACCCTGCGCGACGACTTCCTGGGGCGGGTGGCCGAGGCCCGGGCCGCGCGCGACGTGCTGGGACAGGTGACCGTGCTGCGCTCCCCGGATCCCGATCGCCTCAGGGAGATCCTGGTGCGGCCGGTGGAGGCCGTGGGGTACGGCTTCGACGATCCACGGCTGGTGGACGAGATGGTGGCGGCGCTGAAGGGCGAGCCGTCGGCCCTGCCTCTGGTCCAGGTGGCGGGCATGGCGTTGTGGGCGGGGCGCGACCGCCAGCACCGGCTGCTGCTGCGCGCGACCTACGAGGCGACCGGGGGCATCGCCGGCGCGCTGGCGCACCACGCGGACGGCGTGCTGGACGGCCTGAGCGCGTCCCAGGTCCGGACCGCCCGGGAGGTGCTGTTGCGGCTGGTGACCGCGGATGGCACGCGCCAGGTGGCGGGACGGGACGAGGTGGTGGGGGGGCTCGGCGACGGCGCCGCCGAGGTGCTCGACCGGCTCGTCCAGGGGCGGCTGGTGACCGTGCGCCGGTCCCAGGGGGAGTCGGACGCCGGGACGCAGGTGGAGCTGGTGCACGAGTCGCTGATCCGCGGCTGGCAGCGCCTCTCGCGCTGGCTGGAGGCCGGTCGCGAGGAGATGGCGTTCCTCGCGGAGGTGGGGCAGGCCGCCGAGCTGTGGGAGCGGCGGGGCCGTCGGCCCGAGGAGGTGTGGCACGGGGACGCTCTCCGGGAGGCGCGCGCGTCCCTGCGCCGCTGCTCCGGGGACGTGCCCGCGCGGGTCACGCAGTTCATCGAGGCGGGCGACGTCGAGCACCGGCGCGCGTTGAGGCGTCGGCGCCGGTTCACCGCGCTGGGGATCGCGGCCCTGGCGCTGTTCGCGCTCGCCTCGACCTGGGTGGCGTTCGACCGCGCGGACAAGCAGCGGGAGACCGACCGGCAGCGGGTGATCGCCGAGCACGGCCGGGCGGCGGCGCAGCTCGGGGGGGCCCGCGCTGCCATCACCGGGGGCGATCCCCTCCGCGCGCGCGCCCTGTTGCGCGGGTCGTTCGAGATCCGCGATACACCCGAGGCGCGCGCCCTGTGGCGCGATCTGTCCCACGAGCCCATGGAGTGGCGGCGACACCTGGGCACCGCGCCCAACGTGGTGGTGGCGTCGCCCGACGGCTCGGTGATCGCCGCGGCGTGCCAGAACCGCTCGATCTACCTGATGGACCCGGCCACCTCCGAGGTGACGCAGGTCCTGCGCGGCGAGCAGGACCAGGTGTACTGGCTGCGCTTCTCCGCGGACGGCCGCCGCCTGGGGGGGCACGACTGGGCGGGACGGCTGGTGACGTGGGACGTGGGGGACCGCTGGACCCAGACGCTCTGGGAGGCGCCACGGTTCCTGAGTATCGCAGCGCTGGAGCCGGGCGGGACGTTCTTCGCGGCCAGCGACCTGGACGGCGAGCTGCTCGTCATCCCGGCCACGCCCGGCGGTGAGCTGCGCGTCGTGGGCCGCTGGGAGCGGTCCCTGCGTGACCTGGACTTCAGCCCGGACGGACGTCTGCTGCTGGCCACGGACCGCACGGCCGCGCTGCCGGTGTGGAACCTGGGGACCGGTGAGCTGTTGCACCTGCTGCAGGGGCACGAGCAACGCATCACCGACGCGGCGTTCTCCCCCGACGGCAGGCGCATCGCCACGGCGGGCAAGGACAACACCGTGCGCCTGTGGGATGTCGGGGCGGGCGCGTGCGAGCGGGTCGTCCCCACCGGGACCTGGGTGCCAACCAAGGTGGCGTACAGCCCCGACGGCCAGCAGCTGGTCGTGGGCGCGAGCAGCGGGGAGGTGATGCTGCTGGAGCTGGAGGGTGAGGGGGATCCGATCCGGCTCGGCCGGCACGACGACACCATCTACTCGGTGGCGTTCGTTCCGGGCGAGCCCGCCGTGCTGACCTCGAGCCACGACAACACGGTGCGGCGCTGGGACACCACCGTCCGGCCCCGGCCGGTGCAGGAGCGGGGACACCTCGGCGCCGTGCGTGCGGTGGCGATCTCGACGGACGGGCGCCTGCTCGCCTCGGGTGGCAACGACACCACGGTGCGGCTGTGGGATGCCGTGGACGGCCGCCAGCTCGCCCGCCTCGAAGGCCACGAGCGCATGGTGACGCGGGTGGCGTTCAGCCCGGACGGCGAGCTGCTGGCCAGCGCGAGCAACGACCGCACCGTGCGCATCTGGAACGTGGCCAACCGGGAACTGGTCGCCACCATCACCGGTCACGGGGGCGTGGTGGAGGGGCTCGCGTTCCGCCCCGATGGCCGCCAGCTGGCCAGCGGCGCCTGGGACGGTACCATCCGCCTGTGGGCGCGGGAGGGCTGGCGGCTGGAGCGCAAGATCGAGGGCGTGGACCGCTGCCCCTACGACCTGGAGTACAGCGGAGACGGGCGCCTGCTGGCGTCGATCACGCCGGGCGGGGAGACCGCGATCTGGGACCCGGCCAGGGGCACCCTGGTACGGCGGATCGAGCCGGGCTGTCCCTCGGCCTGGGGCCTGGCGCTCGATCCGGCGGGCCAGCAGCTGGTCTGCGCGCTGGAGCACGGCGAGGTGCAGGTCTGGGACCTGGCGTCGGGTCGACGTACTGCCCGCCACGAGCTCCCGGCGCGGAGCTACGGGATCGACCTCCACCCGGACGGCCGGCACGTGGCCGTGCCCTGCTCGGACGCGGTGGTCCGGGTGCTGGACCTCGTCGACGGCTCCATGCTGGAGATCGCGGGCCACCACGACGAGGTGGCCGCCGTCCGGTTCAGCGCGGACGGGGAGACCCTGGTCAGCGGCGCCGACGACGGGACCGTGCGCCTGTGGCGCGCGGCCGACGGTACCCCGGCCTGGACCGCGGAGGCGGGGCAGATGCGCGCCGAGATCGTGGCCGGGGGGCGGCGGGTCCGGGGGTTCGCGGACGGTAGCGTCGAGGTCGACGCGGTGACGGGGGGCGGTGAATCCGGCGCGCGTTTCCTGCAGGACGTGCCCTCCCACCGCGTCGTGCAGCTGCTGGAGGGGCCCCGGGACAGCGTGGTCGTGGGCTACGCGAGCGGGCACCTCGGGCTGTGGGACCTGCGCACCGGGGTCCCCCTGGCCTCGTGGCACCTGCACGGGCCGGTGGTGCGGCTGGCCCTGGACGGGGACCACCTCGAGGCCGTCACCGAGCTCGGGGACCGGCTGCGCGCGGACCTGTCGGCGTTCACCCGGGAGCGTTGCGACCTCATGCGGGAGGTCTGGCAGGCCGTGCCCGTGCAGTGGGACGAGGGCGCACCGGTGCGGGCCGTCCCGCCCGCGGGCCACGAATGCGTGCACAATGATCCCTGAGATGGGCGAACGACCGCGCGGCCTGCACTCCCGTTCCACCCGGATCACCTTCGGCGTGATCGGGATCGTGGTGGCCGGGCTGCTGGTCTGCGAGGGCTACCTGCGCTGGCTCCACCAGCCGTCCGAGCAGCTCACCTCCTTCCTCTTCCACACGGCGCTGAACGTGTCGCGCTGGCAGTACCTGGACCACGAGCGGGAATGGCTGGTGGGCGACATCCTGCTGCAGCTCGATCCCCACGAGGACTTCGTGGAGACCCCCGAGGAGGGGCGGCCCGCCTTCGACCGGGTGGAGCGGCCGTTCCACGTGCGGTCCAACAGCCTGGGCTACCGGGACCGGGAGTTCGCCTGGCACAAGCCGGACCGGTGGCGCCGGATCCTGGTGTTCGGCGACTCGGTGGCCTGGGGCAAGGGCGTGGACGAGGAGCGCCGCTTCTCCAGCGTTCTCGCCGGACGAGTCCCCGACAAGGTCGAGGTCTACAACCAGGCCTACTGCGGGTTCACCACCGAGATCATGGCCGAGCAGATCGACCGCTCGCTGGGATTCGCCCCGGACCTGCTGGTTGTGCAGGCGCCGGCCAACGACCTGGACATGACCCTGTGGCGGGAGGCCGAGGCGTCGCGCACCCTGGCCGTGGCGCGGCTGTCGCTGGCGCTGGCCTCGCACCTGCGCACGGCCCTGCACCTGCGCTACCGCTTGTTCGGTGATCCCTACGACCGACAGATCGCCGAGGCGCTGGCCACGGCGGGCGAGTTCTACCGGGAGGACCTGGACCACCTGTTCACGACCTGCCGGGCGCGGTCCGTGCCGGTGGTCGTGGTCGCCTACACCCTGGCCTCCGGGCAGGCCTACAGCGGCCACGTGGTCGACGCGTGCGGCGAGTACGGGGAGGTCTGCCTGGGTGTGGTGGAGGCGGATCTCGAGCATCCGGAGCGCCACATCGCGGACTGGGAGGCGATCCTGCGACAGCGCGCAGGGGAATCCGACTTCGTCACTCGCACCGCCGAGCAGTTCGGGCTCGACGAGGCGGACCTGGCGCCGGTTTTCCCCCATCGGCACCTGTTCCACGACACGGTGCACCCCAACGACGAGGGGCACGCCATCGTGGCGGCCCAGCTGGAGGCCTTCCTGGCGGAGCGGTGGTCGGGCTGGGATCCCGTCGAGCCCCCGCCCGCGGATCAGGACCAGCGGGAGACCGCGTCCAGCGCGTCGAACTGACCGTCGAGCAGGCGGTTGATCTCGAGGGTGTTGTTGCGCCAGCAGCCGGCGCACGGGCCGGCCCGGCGCAGCGCGCGCACGCCCTCGCTGAAGCTGCCGGGTGGTGTGGCCGGGGCCTGGACCGGAGCCTGGGGCCGGTCGCAGGCCACGACCCGACCGTCGGCCTGCACCCGGCAGAAGCGGTGCCCCGCGTGGCAGTCGATGACCGGGGGTGCGGGCCAGGATACGAGCAGCGCCAGGGTGCCCGGCGAGTTCCCGATCACGCGGTGGCCGGCGCCGCGTACGGCCAGCAGCTGGCTGACGGCGAGGCGCAGCGCGGCCGGCTCGGGCGCGAGGTCGCGGGCGTCGCCGCCCCGGTCCTCGGGGGGCTGGAACGTCACGCTGACACCGAGCTGGTGCATTTCGTCGAGGTGGTCGGCGAGGTGGGGCAGCAGGGGCGCGGACAGCACGGTGTTGACCTGCACGGGGATGCCTGCCCCGCGGGCCGCTTCGACCGCGGTCAGGGCGGCCCCGTGGGAACCCTCGCCGCGGAGCTGATCGTGCACGGCCCGAGGACCGTCCACGCTCACCTTGAGGGCGGTGGCCGCGCGCAGCTCGGCGAGACGGTCCGGCACCAGCAGCCCGTTGGTCGTGACGCGGGTGACCAGGCCCGCGCGGGCGAACCGCTGCAGCAACCGGCCGAGGTCCTCCCGCAGCAGCACCTCGCCTCCACAGAGGCTGACCGCCAGCGCGCCCGCGGCGACCATCTCACGCGCGTAGCCGTCGGCCTCGGCGGCGTCGAGTTCGGCGGACGGCTCGCGCCAGCAGGCGCAGTGGCCGCAGGTGAGGTTGCACCGCTCGGTGAGCACCCAGCTGACGAACCATGGCCCGCGGCGGCGCCTCAGCCAGCGCAGCACCGGCCGGGCGCGGGTCAGCGCAGCCACGGCCTCACCGTGTCGGCCACCCGGCGCAGGTCGGCGTCGTCGAGGGGGGGATGGGAGGGGAGCTGCACGAGCTCGTCGGCCAGCTCGGCAGCCACCGGGCAGGCGCCGCCGGACAGGTCGGTGGCCACGTCGCGGCCGACATCGATGCCCGCGGCGCGGCCCGCGGCCACGCATTCCTGGGCATCCCGGACGCGCACCACGACCTGGTACCAGCCCGGCTCGTCGGCCGGCTCCACGGCCGGGAACCAGCAGCCGGCGAGGTGCTCGTGCAGCCGATCGGCGTTGCGGCGCCGCGCGGCCACGTGGGCCTCGAGCGAGCGCAGGGCGAGCTGGCCCGCCGCAGCCTGCGCCGGCGAGAGCGCCGCGTCGTGGTTGCCCGCGCCCTGCTTGCGCCGCTTGTAGCGGCCGACCCAGGTCTCGGTGTCGGCCTCCCGGTCGAACAGGGGCCAGGCCAGGGTGAACAGGGGAGGGTGCCCGAGGGCCGCCTCGAGGTGACCCATGGCGATCTTGCGGGCGAGCCGCCCGCGGTCCGGGGGCTCGAGGGTGGAGGCCTCCTGGCGGAGCCGCGCGGCCAGACCATCGTCGGAGGTGAGCAGCAGGCCGCCTCCGTAGGCGGGCAGCAGCTTGACCGTCTCCAGGGAGGTGAACCCGGCCCGGCCGAGGGAGCCGAGCGGGCGACCACCGGCTCGCGCACCGGCGGCCTGGGCGAGGTCCTCGAGCAGCGCCACCTCGCGCTGGTCGCACACCGCCTGCAGCTCCGCCATCGGGCAGGGGAGACCGAACAGGTGGGTGGCGAGCACGGCGCGGGTGCGCGGTCCCGCGCAGCGGGCGACCTCGCGGGGATCGATCAGGGCCGTGCGGGGATCCACGTCCACGAACACGGGGCGGAACCCGAGCCGCTCGACGGTCGAGGGCACCGCGTGGAAGGTGAGGGCGGGCAGCAGGACCTCGTCTCCGGCTCGCAGCCCCAGCGCCCGGAGCAGCAGCGCGAGCGCGAGTCGTCCCGACCCGGTGCACACCGCGTGCCGGACGGCGAACGATGCCGCGGCCTCGCGCTCGAATGCGGCGAGACGGCCCGAGGGTCGCAGGATTCCGGCGGCCAGCGCCGCCAGGGAACCGCGGGGCCGGAACGTACCCCGGCGGGGCAGCTTGCGGTTCAAGGGGCGGCTCCACCGCGCGGGAGGCGCAGCACGTCCACGTTCTCCGGCGGCCAGGTCCCGTCCACGTCGGTGTCGATCACCACGACGAACGGTCCGTCGCCGGGGGCGAGGCCCGCGTCGAGCACGAAGAAGCCGTCGTACCCGGTCGCGAGAGCCTCGTCCCGGGTGTTGTCGCAGCGGATCGACGGCGCGACCGCGGGGCCACCCCGGTTGCCCTCGATCGTACCGGCGCTGAAGGTCCGGGAGCTGTCCAGACCCACGTAGATCAGGTCGTCGGCCGTGTCGGGGAGCTCGATGCGGTAGGGGGGATCGGGCTGGACGTCCCAGTCGTCGTACCAGGCCAGCGGTTCGGCACCGGCGATCGCCACCCAGCCGTCGACGTCCACCGCGCCGGGCAGGTCGAGGGGATTCGTGCCCTCGCCCGGGGCCAGCAGCAGCAGGTGATGGGGCTCGCCGGCGAATGCGCCAGGGTCATCCACTCGCTGACTGTGCCGCCAGTACCAGGCCGCGTCCAGGCACCCCTGGGCCACGCCGTGGAAGCTGACCGGCTGCTCCGGCGGCGGCAGCAGGCCGCCGTCGTCCAGCAGCTCCAGCAACCGCGTGGTGGAGTGGCGGTGACAGCCCTGGTCCCACGCTGCGCAGGGCGCGTCGAGGTCGCCGTCGGCCAGGGCGCGCTCGGGGTGGGTGGCGGCCCAGCCCGTGGTCAGCAGGGACCCCGCGATGGCCACCAGCGCGACGCCGGCCAGGGTGGCGGTCCACGTCAGCCGCTCGCGGGTCAGGCGTCGCAGCCCGGTGCCCAGGGCGAACAGCCCGAAGCCAGCGATCAGGGCGCGCGCCGGGCTGGCCATGGCGAAGTGGTACGGCTCCTCGAACGGGTCGAGGATGGCCGCGGGGACGGCCGTGGCCAGCAGCCAGGCCGTGGCCAGGCCGAGGGTCGGCACCGACCGTCGCAGCGCCCGGGGGGCGACGACGAGCGCGACCAGGCCGAGCAGGAGGAACGCCTCGATCAGGAAGCTGCCGAGGTAGCCGGTGATGCCCAGCAGGGTCGGCACGATCCGACCGGGCTGGAACCGGAAGAGCAGCTCCTCGAACACGGGGTTGTTGCCGTCGCCCGCGCTCCAGATCGGCAGCACGGGCAGCAGCGCGGCGATCACGAGCAGCGCCGAGGCGGCCTTCCAGCGCGAGAAGCCTCCCCTCCACACGGCGAACAGCGTCACCGGCAGCGCGAACAGGGCGAGCAACCCGAGGTGCGTGGACAGCGCCAGCAGGCCGGCCGACGCGGCCAGCCAGACCATGGAGTCGCGCCGCAGGGCGGTGACCAGGCACGCCAGCAGCGCCGGGGCGCTGAAGGCCATCAGCGTGCTGTTCTCCACGAGGTAGAACTTGGGGGTCTCGTACAGGGCCAGCGCGAGGGCCGAGCACCACAGCATGGGGGCGTCGAGCCAGCGGCGTGCCACCAGCACCCAGGCGACGACGGCGATGACGTCCAGCATCGCGTACAGGCCGTGCATGGCGTCGTAGGGCAGGCCGAGTTCCCGGATGATCCAGTGCAGCCACAGCACGAGGCCACCCCCGCCAGTGACCAGGGCCTGCTCGTCCTGGGGACCCCGACCGCCGTCCACCGCGGCCAGCTGCTGGACGATCTGTGCCAGGTGCTCGAACGAGGCGGGCGCGAACCACGCCCTGAGGTGCTCGAGCAGCACCAGGACCACCACCAGCAGCAGCAGCAGCGGGACGATCGGCGTGCGCTCGTGGTCGGGGCGGTCGGCCGGGACCTCGCTCACTCGTCCCCCGGGACGGGGCAGTCGTACACGAACGTCACGGTCTCGTCGGGCTGCTCGTCGCGCAGGTCGTCGTACACCACCCCGATCAGCCTGCCGCGCTCGTCGTACTGGTAGGTCAGGACCTCGTCCTCCTCGCCGTCGCCGTCCTTGTCCCAGCGCTCCGCGGAGAGCCGCCCCTGGGGATCGTAGGCATAGGTGGCGCGTCCGTCGACCGTGCCGTCGTGGCCCTCGTCCACGTCGCCGTGGGTGCGGCGGTCGCCGTCGTGGTGGATGGTCAGCACCTCGGTGAGGGTGCCGTCGAGGCGGGTGTCCCAGGCCTCGCGCACCCGCCTGCCCTGCGCGTCGTGGCCGTAGTGGAAGTGGTTGTCGATGGTGCCGTCGTCATCCCAGTCCGCGGTCATGCGCACGGTGCGGCCGTCGAGGTCGTGCACGTAGGTCGTGAATGCGTCTGGTTCGCCGTCCAGATCCAGATCCCACCAGCCGCCGCAGGGGTCCTTGCTGCGGGTGACCTGGTCGGCCCAGCAGTCATAGGTGTACCGCACGGCCACGTCGATGCGTCCGTCCGGGCCGTCGTCGTGGGTCTCGCCGCGCAGGTTGCCCCACGGGTCGTACACGAAGTCGATGACCTCCTCCACGAGGCCGTCCCCGTCCATGTCCCACTCCTCGGTCACCACCTCGTTGTCGGCCCAGGTGTAGCGCACGAAGCCGTGGCGCACGCCGTCGTCGAGCAGGTCGGCCTGGCCCAGGGCCGCGAGCTCGGCGCGCCAGTCCACCGGTACCGGCCACGTGGGGCGCTCGAACTCCTCGTCCGGATGGTCCATGCGCTCCCGGTGGTCCTCGCTGAAGCACGTGGACGCGTGGTCGTGATCCATGGACAGCACGGCCAGGCGCCGGCGGCCGTGCTCGTCGAGCACGTAGTCGAACAGCTCCTCGGGTACGCCGTCGGCATTGCAGTCGTAGCGCTCTGCCGTGATCGAACCGGCGGCGTCCCGCTGGAACGTCAGGCGCGCGTCGATCTCGCCGTCGGCCCCGTAGTCGGTCTCCACGTGAAGCAGCGAGCGGCCGTCGTAGCGGAACCGCCAGCGGGAGTCCGCCAGTCCGTCCACGGGGGCGCCGCCGTCGCCGTCGACCAGGCCGAGGCATGGGCCCGGGTACTCGATGCCGAGGGACTCCGGGGGTGGACAGAGGGGTTCGGGGGACCGTTGGCCCGGTCGGGTCGTCGCCGGGTCGGGCTCGCGGGTGACGCGGCCCAGCACCACGCCGAGGGCGAGCAGGGCGATGGCGGCCACCGCGGCGATGGCCCAGGGGAACGGTTGCTTCATGGGTGCCCCGCGGGGGCGTCACTCGCCCACCGCCGAGGTCCACTATACTTGCTGCCATGGTGGCAGTGGAATCGGCGCTGGTGGTCGCCCCCGTGGCCTGGGTGGCCGACCTGTACTTCCTGCTGCTGGAGATCCTGTTCTACTTCGCACCGGCCAGCGAGGCGGTGCTGGCCATCGCCGCGGCCGTGCTGGGGCTGGCCCTGGCCGCGCGCCTGGGCCGCAACCTGCTGCGCCGGGTGCCCGGGATCGGCGGCAGGGTGCTGTTCGAGGGGATCTGGGGCTCCCTGGCAGTGCTGGTGCTGGCGCTGCAGGCCTACGTACTGGCATTCGCCGTGCGCACCCAGCCGCTGCAGCTGCTCGTGCTGCTGGTCGTGGCGGGCGTGGTCGGCTGGCGACTGAGGGCTCCCCTGGCGGAGGTCGCGCCCGCGCGCCCGCCCGGGATGGACCGGGCGCGCACCTGGGCCGTACTCGTGCTGGTCGGTGGCTACCTGGTGCTGGGCCTGGTGATGGGCCACCTCGCCACCCGCAACGTGCACGGCCTGGCCGCGCTGATGGCCGGGCTGTCCCTGGACTCCCCGGTCGTGTACCGGCTGCTGGTGCTGGCGTGGCTGCTGGCGCCGGTGGCGCCCTTTGCCTGGCGGCTGGGGGACGCGCCGCGGCTCGTGCGGTGGATCGGGGCCGCGCCCGTGCTGGCCGTGGTCCTGCTGTGGCTGCCGTCGGCGTGGTTCGTGCGCGCGGCCAGCGTGCTGGTGGCGGTGCTCGTGGCCGCGCTGCTGCTGCGCGACGGCTTCACCCTGCTGTGCCGGCCCCACCCGTCGCCGCGCATGCTGGCCGGCCGGCTGCTGGTGGCCTCGCTGATGGCGCTCAACGCGCTGACCGTGCACTACGGCGTGGCCATGTGGCGCTGCCCGGCCGAGCTCCCAGAGGGGGTGAGGCGCCTGTCCACCGAGCCAGGCGCGTTCGACCTGACCACGGTCGGTGACCGCGTGCTGGTGTCGCTGCGCGAACCCCAGCAACTGCTGGCGCTCGACGCGTCCACGGGCCGCGAGGTGGCCCGGCTGGACACGGCAGACCTGATCGAGGGCACGGGCAGCGTGTTCTCCTGGATCGAGCCCGAGACCCTGCTGGCCCTCGACCCCGGCCGCGCCCTGCTGCTGCTGGCCGTGTCGGACGACGAGGAGGCCAACCGCGTCGCCCTCGTGGATCCCGACCTGAACGTGCTGCAGCTGCTGGACGAGCTGCCGCGGACCAGCATCGCGGACATCGTCGGTGACGGCCAGGGCAGGATCTACGCCTCCACCGAGTTCGACGACCGCGTGGTGGTGGTGGACGCGGACACGCTGGCCGTGATCAGGGACATCGAGTGGCCCGGTGCGGAGACCAACCGGATCCTGGTCGACCGCGAGGCAGGCATCATCTGGTCGCTGGGTCTGTGGTCGGATCCGCTGCTTCGCTGGCTCGACCTGGACTCCGGCCAGGAGCGGGCCACCCTGCACGTGGGTACCCGGTCGTGGGACATGGCGCTCGACCGGGAGACGGGCCGGCTGTTCGTGCCGCGGCTGCTCAACGGCCAGGTGTTGGTGGTGGATGCCCTCACGCTCGAGGTGGTGGATCGCTGGTCCGTGGGCTTCGGGGCCCGTCCGGTGGCCCTCGACCCGTTCGACCGGCGGCTGTACGTGGGCAGCATGTACGGCGGCCACCTGTCCGTGTTCGACCTCGACAGCGGCGAGCTCGTCGATCGGGTCCACGTGGGCGGCTACCTCAAGGGCCTGCACGTGGATCCGCGCACGCACGAGGTGTACACGGGCTGTGCATGTGGCGTGTACGCCCTCCGCCCGTCTCCCTAGAGGCGGCATCCCCGATTCATGTCGTGCTGCAACAAAAGCCCTCGCGCGGGCGTGATCCACTTGCCGTCTGGCCCCCGAGCTTCAATCATGGAAACCCGGAGCAGCCGCAAAAACTCGATCTGCTGATCGCGCAAACACCAACGTTAGGCGAC
>CAZXHG010000228.1:0-16156 GCA_964639985.1 uncultured Rickettsiales bacterium | reverse complement strand
CTCGGACGACGCAGGCGCGCGTCGTGGAGGGGATGAACCGCGTCGTCCGACCCTTCTGGGCCCGGGCGGCTTTTCTCTTCGCCGTCCCGTGCTCGGCTTGCGGTGTCTCGACCGTCGCTGTGTTCTCGTCGGTCTTGATCGGACTGACGCGCGGATTTCGGGCTTATTCGTATTTTCTTCGATGGGGTGGATGATGGGCTTCGCGATTCGCTACCTGGGTGGCCTGCTGAGCTTCGGGATCGCGGTCGCCGCGGTGGATGCGGCGGTGTTCCTCTTGCTCCGATAGGAGATCAACGTCGTCCGTCGGCAGCCAGCATGCGGGCGACCATCTTGCGGCGGGCTGGCGGCGATCCGGGATCCCACCGGGCGGCGGCCAGCATCAATGCCCAGGCCACAGCCCCGGCGGCTGCGGTCTCGGCGATGCCGAGCTGGTACAGGGTGAGTGCGGCCTCGGGCTCGGTCGCGCCCAGGGTGAGAGCTCGACCGATGGCGTCCGCGCGGCCCGCGCCCGCCACCAGGAACGGCAGCAGCGCGCCGCTGCCGCACACCACCGCGGTCCACAGCTTGAGGCCCAGTGGTGTGCTCGGGTAGGCGGCGAGATACCCGCGCAGGAAGCGCTCCCGGGCCACGGGAGCGGGGCCGCTCTCCAGGGTAGGACGGCACACGGCTACCATCTCCTGTCCCTCGACTCCGCGCACCGCCTCGAGCAGGAAGCGCGCCTTGTCGAGGTCGCCCTGCTCCACGGCGTCGGCCAGCTGTTGGATGGGGCGGGCGCGCCGGTGATGCCGCCAGGCCAGCGCGCAGGCGGTGAGGCCCAGCAACAGCAGATCGGCCATGGCCAGCCCGGCCACGATCCACGCCCAGGTCGTCAGGGGCAGCAGGCTCACCGCAGCTCCTTGCCGCTGTGGTGCAGCAGCGCGGCCCCGGCCGAGGTGCGACGCCCTTCTTCGAGGGCCGACAGGTGGAACGCCATCGTGGCCGCGGCCAGGGCCAGGGGGACCAGCGCGCCGGTCGTCAGCAGGCCGGCGCTCGCCCCGGCCCAGGCCTCGGCGCCGGCGTGCCCGCCATCGAGCCGCGCGGTCATGCCCGCGAGCACGGCCGGCGTGAGCGGCAGGACGGCCACGGGCATCGTGACCAGGCCGATGACCGTCCACCCGCTGATCGGCACGCGCCCCGCTCGCCGTAGCATGCGGCGCCAGGCGCCCTGGGCCAGCTCCGGGTCGCCCCGGTCCAGGGCGTGCACCAGGATCTCGAAGGGGGTCCCTGCCAGGGGCAGGGGGACCAGGGAGCGCGCCTGGCCCTGCAGCCCGTCGGCCGCCAGGCCGCGCAGCGACTCCAGGTTGCCGATGCCGTGGCGGTACACCAGCAGCATCACGCCGCACAGCAGCAACAGCGCGACAGCAGCGGCGATGGTCAGGACCAGGACCTGTGCGACCAACGGATCTCCCCAGCACTCGGAGCGGAATCATGCTAGCAGACGGGGGGCGATGCTGACCCTGATCCCGAGACCGGCGTCGGTGCGAGTCGTCGGCGGCGCGTGCGCGCCGGCCCGGCTGCAGATCGTCGTGCCCCCGCGCCACCTGGACGCCAGCCGCGTCACCGTGGCCGTGGCCACGGACAAGCTGCGCCTGCGCGCCGGCTTCCGGGGCGAGGCCGACCTGGTCGCGGGCGAGGTCGACGGGGAGGGCGAGGGGTACGAGCTGGTCGTCGACGACCGGATCGAGCTGCGTGCGGCGCACGCGCACGGGGTGCACAACGGGCTGATGACCCTGCTGCAGCTCGCCGAGGCCGGGGAGGGGATTCCCCGGCTGGCGATCACGGATGCGCCACGGTTCCCCTGGCGGGGGATGCTGCTGGACCCGGCGCGGTCCTTCCTGCCCCCGGCCGTGGTCCGCTCGTTCATCGATCGGCTCGCCGAGCTGAAGCTGGACGTACTGCACTGGCACCTGACCGACGACCACGGCTGGCGCGTCGAGAGCCGCGCCTTCGCCCGGTTGCACGAGGTGGGGGGCGTGCTCGGGCCACTGAGCCGGGCCAAGCGCTCCGCGCTGCGCAGGCACGGCTGGGATCCCGGCGGGCGCGGCTACTACACCCGCGGGGAGATCCGCGACATCGTCGCGTACGCGGCCGCGCGCCACGTCATGGTGGTGCCGGAGATCGACGTACCTGGCCACACGTCGGCGCTGCTGGCCGCCCACCCGGAGCTGTCGTGCAGCGGCGCGCCCGTGCCGCTGCGGACCCGGCCGGGCATCTTCCGCAGCGCCCTGTGTCCGGGGGACGAGCGGGTCTATCGCTTCCTCGAGACCCTGTTCGCCGAGGTGGCCGAGCTGTTCCCCGCGCCCTACGTGCACATCGGTGGCGACGAGGTGGCCGCGAGGGACTGGGTGGGGCACCCGAAGAACCGTGTGCTCGCCGACGCGCACGACCGGCGGGACCGGCCCGCGCTGCAGGCGTGGTTCGTGGACCGCGTGGCGGGGATCCTGGCCGACCTGGGGCGCACGCCCATCGGCTGGGACGAGATCACGTCGTACGCGCCGGCAGACGCGGTGGTGCAGGTCTGGCGGCGCCACGACTACGCCCGCGACGCGATGGATCGGGGTAACCGGGTGATCCTGTCGCCCATGTCCCACAACTACCTGGACATCCCCTCGTGGCTGCTGCGCACTCGCCGGGTCTACGGATTCGAGCCGGTGCCCGAGCGCCTCGACCCGGCGCTGAGACCATCGATCCTGGGCGGCGAGGTCAACCTGTGGGGCGAGTTCGTCGATCTCGACGACATCGACGCCAAGGCCTTTCCCCGCGTGATCGCGCACGCAGAGGTGATGTGGTCCCCGCGCGAGGCGCGCGACTGGGGCGATTTCCGGAGCAGGCTGGCGCGATTGCGCCGGAGCATGGAGGAGCGTGGTACGCGGTTCGGGCGGTGGTGAGTGGATTCGGGACTGGCGCGAGGGCCGAGAACTGGACAGAATCGCGCATCGGAGGGTGTCTTGCGGCGACGATTCCGCAACATCGGGTGGACCGTGGGGAACCACTGCAACGCTCGCTGCGGCCACTGCTACAGCTGGCGGGTGCGGAGGGGGAACCGGGCCTGCCTCGATCGGGCCGATATCGATCGGATCGTCGAGCAGCTCGTGGTGCACGGGGTGGAGACCGTGAACCTCGGCGGCAACGAGCCGGTGTACACGCACGGCCCGGACCTCGAGCGCACCGTGCTGCCGCGGGTGATCCGTACGCTGCACGAGGCCGGGATCCCGGTGGGCCTGACCACCAACGGGCGCTCCTTCGACTACCTGGAGAGGTTCCACCCCGCCGAGCTGCGCATGCTCAACGACATCGACTTCTCCCTCGACTCGCCGTTCGAGGCCGAGCACGACCTCAACCGCCGGGCGGCGCTGTTCAGCCAGGTCGTCGACTCGATCATCCGCTGCCGCGAGATCGCAATCGACTGCTGTGTGGTGACCTGCGGCATGCGCAGCAACTTCGGGCCCGAGCACCTGGCTCCCTTCCTGGCCCTGACCGGGATCCTGGGCACCGAGTTTCGCATCAACATGCTCAAGCCCGTCGAACCCGCCCTGATCGCGCAGATGCCCACGGCGCAACAGTTCTACGAGGGGTTCGCCTTCCTGCTCGAGCACACGAACTGCATCACGCTCGCCGAACCCTGTCTCGCGGCCGTGACCGGCCTGACGACCGCTGGCTGCCCCTGCGGCGTCGCCTCGTTCCGCATCAACGGCAAGACCTCGGACGGGCGGGTCCCGGTGAGCCCCTGCGTCTATGCCCACGACTTCTCGTCCGGTGACCTGCTGACCGAGGACCTCGACTCCATCCTGGGCAGCCAGCGCTTCGAGCGCTTCGCCGGGCGGAACCTCGCGTTGCCCCGTGCCTGCCGGCAGGCGGACTGTTCGATGCTGGAATCCTGTCGGGGGGGGTGCACCTCCAGGACCTGGTTCGTGCACGGCGACCTCGACGCCAGGGATCCCTACTGCCCGCTGACGCTGGAGGGCGGGCTGGCCGACCGTGCCACGGGTCTGCGGACCCGCTCCGATCCGGCGCCCCACGGCGTGCGAGTGCACGACAACTACCTCTGCACCTGGATCGGGGACGCGCAGGAGCGGTACGGCGACGAGCGGTACCGGACCCTCGAACAGATCCAGCGTGCGGGCAGGGAGCGGGGCACCCTCCTGTCCGGGTGCGAGCAGGTCGACGCGGACTCGGCAGGGGCACCGTGTCCGGCCCACGCACCGGTGGAAGTGCCCGGCGGTGGCTGAACCTGGAGATTCGAGGATGGTGGCGTCGCCCCACGCCCACCGCTTCGACCTGCCCCACGGCGGCCACGCGGTGTTCCACGCCCTGAGCCTCGACGTCGCCTACGTGGGGGAGCGGTTGGCGCCCCTGTTCCGTCCCGTCTGGGATCGGCCGGTACCGTTCGACGAACCGCCGGGTGGCCTGAGCACGCGGCCAGTCGAGGCCGTGGTCGGTCTCCCCGATCGGGCGTTCCCGGTCGACGACGATCCCTGTGCCCCGGCCGTGCAGTGCCTGCGAGACCTGCACCTGCTGCAAGCGCCGGACGATCCCCACGACGCGGACTGGCTGGAGACCCTGCGGCGGATGACGCGAGACACGCCGATCCGGATGCTCACGCTGGTGCCGACGACCCGGTGCAACTTCGGCTGCCTGTACTGCCACGAGGTGGCCGGAGACGGCGTCCCGGCCGCCACCATGGACACGGCCGAGGCCGACGCCGCGCTGTCGTGGTGGGGTGGCCTGGCCCGCCGGCGTGCGGGGAAGAAGGACCTGTTGATCTACGGGGGCGAGCCGCTGCTCGCGCCCGCGGTCACGCGGCACGTCATCCAGCGTGTCGCTGACGCCCCAGCGTCGACGTGGAACGGGCAGCTGGACGTGATCCTGGTCACCAACGGCGCCGTGGTGGACGCCGCGTGGGCCCGGTTCCTGGCCACGCACGACACGTTCGTCATCGTGTCGTGTGACGGCGTGGGCGAGGTCAACGATCGCGCGCGGGTCACGCGGGGAGGGCGAGGGACCTGGGAGCACGTGGTGCGGGCGGTCGACCTGCTGCGTGGAGCCGGGGTGCGCACCGCGATCTCCATCACCGTGAGCCGCCACAACCTCGACAGCGTCGAGGCGTCACTGCTGGGCATCCTCGAGCGGCTGGCCCCGGTGGACGTGGGCCTCAACAGCTGCCTCCACCCACCGCCCGGAGAGCGGCGCAACGCCCATGCGGCTCCGCCGCTGGAGGCCACGCGACGCATGATCGACGCCTACGTGGCCGCGCGGGAGCGCGGCCTGTACGTGGAGCAGTTCAACCGCCGGGTGCGGCCGTTCGCCCTGCGCACGCACCGGGTCAAGGACTGCCCGGCCTGTGGGGGCCGGCTGGTGATCCAGCCCGGGGCGCGGGTGTCGTTCTGCGACAGCTTCTCGTTCACCGACCAGTACACCTACCCGATGGAGGATCTGGACCTCGACGGTCACCCCGACCACGCCGCATGGAGCGCGCTGTCTCCGGTCAACTGGGCCGGCTGCTCCGAGTGCCCGGCCATCGGTCTGTGCGGGGGAGGGTGCCGATACGACGGGGCCATGGCCACGGGCCGGCTCGACGGCCTCGATCCGGACCGCTGCACGCAGGACCGCCAGATCCTGGCCTGGATCCTGGACGACCTGGGGCGCCGGGTCGGAGCGGCCGCGGTCGGAGCCCACGACGTGCTCGTCCCGACCGAGGAGGACCGACGCGCGCTGCTGGGGCCGCTGACCCTGGACCCGACCACCGTGCCCCTCGGGAATGCCAACCGCTACGGAGAGCGGGTCGGGCGCGAGGAGGACGCGTGATGGCGGCGCGGCGCGGCCTGCTGATCGAACTGGACTACTGCAGCGGCTGCCGGGCGTGCATCCTGGCGTGTCAGGCGGAGCACGGTCACCCGCCCGACCGCGGCGGGATGGAGGTGATCCAGCGTGGTCCACGGCCGCGCCACGATGGCGGCTGGACCTTCGACTTCCTGCCCACACCGACCCCTCGCTGCTCCCTGTGCAGGGCACGGGCGGTGGCGGGCCGGATCCCGTTCTGCGTGGCGCACTGTCCCACGCGCTGCCTGCACTACCTCCCGGACGACGAGAGCGTGGATCGCGCTGCCGCGCGTTCGCAGGACAACCCTCGGCTGGTGCTGGTCCGTCGATGAGGATCCTGCTGGTCCAGGCTCCCCTGGGTCGAGCGCAGGCGCCGGTGATGCCCCTGGGCCTGGCGTTCGTGGCGGCCGCGGTCGGCCGCGAGCACCGGACGTGGATCCACGATCCCAACGTCGAGCCGGACGGGCGTCTCCACGCACTGCTCGGCGAGGTGCGACCGGATGTCGTGGGGATCTCGCTACGCAACATCGACACGACCCAGGTGGCGGATCCCTACTGCTACTACGCGCACTTCCCGCCGTTCGTCAGGTGGCTGAGGGAGGTGGTCGGGACCGAGGTGCCGCTGATCGTCGGTGGCCCCGGGTTCTCCCTGTTCGGAGCCGAGATCATGCGACGCGTCCCGCAGCTCGACCTCGGTGTGGTGGGGGAGGGGGAGGTCGCCTTCCCCGCGCTGCTGCAGCGACTGGATGACCCGGCGACCGTGCCGGGCGTCCTGGTCCGGCGCGACGGCGAGGTGCGCCTGACCGGACCGCCGGCCAGCCCCTCGCTGGAGGACCTGCGACCCCGCCTGGACCTGCTGGACGTGGATCGCTACCGGCCGTTCGAGCGCAACCACGCCGTGGGTCTGCAGACACAGCGGGGCTGCGCCCTGCGGTGCTCGTACTGCACCTACGGTGCGCTGTCGGCCCCGGCGCTTCGCCACCGGCCAGTGGAGGTGGTCCTCGACGAGCTGGAGGTCATCGTTCGTCGCCTGGGCGTCGGCCAGGTGATCTTCGCCGACAGCATCTTCGATGGCCGACGGGACCACGCCCGCGCCGTGTGCGAGGGCATCCTGCGCCGGGAGCTGCGCGTGCGCTGGCGCGCCTACGTCCACCTGCGAGACCTGGACGTGGCCTACCTGCGGTTGCTGGTGCGCGCAGGGTGCTGCGAGCTGACGTTCTCGCCCGATGCCTGGTCGGACCGATCGCTGGCAGCGCTGGGCAAGGGGATCACCACGGAGGACATCACGCGGAGCCTGGACCTGGTGGACGCGACCCCGGGGGCGCGGGCCAACTACAACTTCTTCGCCGGTCTGCCCGGCCAGTCGGCCGACGAGGTGGACGCGATCCACCAGTTCGGACGGCGAGCCCGGCGCGTGCTCGGGGATCGCCTCGTGGGCTTCCGGGTGGGGGCCGTGAGGGTGGAACCCGGCACGCCGTTGCACCGACAGCTCGTGGAACGGGGGGCCGTGCCCCGGTCGGCGTCGTTGCTGCCCGAGAGCGACGAGGAAGTCTCGACGCTGTTCTGGCAGCACACGCGGTTCGCGGTTCCTGGAGGGAGATGATGAGTTCGGCCGATCCCGTGGTGACCGGGCCCTTCGCCATCTACCGGCGCGGTGGCGACGTCGCCATCGTGCACCGCTTCTCGCTGCAGAAGCTGTACCTGACGGCGGACGCGTGGGACGCGGATCCCGATCGCGCGCTCGCCCGCCTCCGGGCGCACGACCTCGTCCGGCCGCCCAGCCAGCTCGAGGTCCTGCAGTCGGTGGTCACTGGCGCGTGCAACTTCCGCTGCCAGTACTGCTCGGTGCTGTACAACCCCCAGCCACCCTCCGCCGACGCCATGGACGCCGCCGTGGTCGACCGCGTGGTGGCGCTGTGGAGCGAGCACTTCGGGGACCGTGGGGGTCTGCACATCATCACCGGCGGCGAACCGCTGCTGAACTGGCCCGCGGTGCAGCGGCTCGTGCGGGGCGTCCGTACCCAGACGGTGATGTTCACCAACGGCTCGCTGCTGGACGGCGAGCGGGCCCGCTGGCTGGCGAACCACGGCGTGAACGTGCTGATCAGCCTGGACGGTCCAGGGGCGGTGCACGACCGGCTGCGGCGGGACACCCGGGACCAGGACACGGCGCAGTCCTCGCTGCGGGGCTACCGAGAGGCCCGGGCCGCGGGCTGCGTCACCGGCATCTCGATGGTGGTCGGCGTGCACAACGCCGGTCACCTCGTGGAGGTCGTCGAGCAGGTCCTGGACGAGCTGCAGCCCGCGTCCCTGGGTGTGAACTTGCCCCACCACTCCACGCGCTACCCCCGCTGCACCCTCGACCTCGAGCAGTACGCGGCCGACATGGTCGAGCTGTTCCACGTGGCGCGGCGCCGTGGGCTGTACCTGTATCCGCTGACGAAGTTCGTCCGACCCCTGCTCACCGAGCGGTTCAAGTGGTTCGACTGCTCGGGTGTGGGCGAGAAGATGGTGGTGTTCCCCGACGGCGGCCTCTCCAACTGCATCAACTGCATCCCCGCCGTGGCCGGTCCGCGGCCGCTGCAGCGGTGGCGGGAGGAGGTGCCGATGAACGTGAGGTCGTGCCGCGATTGCGCGGCCGTGGGGATCTGTGGCGGGGGCTGCCTGTTCGACGGCCAGGGGTTCGCCGCGTCCGAGAACGGCTTCGACCCACGGCATTGCCGCGTGTCGCAGGTGCTGATGCGCGCCGTCACGTGGGACATCTTCGACCGTTGCGGGTATGGCTCCCCGACCGTCGAGCAGATGGCGACCCCGTACCGTTGCTTCCTGTCGCAGGGCGGAGAGCGGAGCCTGTCGATCAGCGTGGGGCACGAGACAGGTGATGTCTGATCGGCGGTTCGCCCTGGGGTTCCGGACGTCCGGGTGGCGCCGGGTTCCCCTCGACCGGTGCCTCCGGACGCTTTCGGACATCGGCTACGACGCCGTCGAGCTGTGCCTGGAGCACCCGGACACCGCACCGGAGGAGATGACCGCTGGCCGGTGCCGCGAGGTGGCCCGGCTGCTGACGTCCAGCGGCCTGGCCCTGAGCTCGGTCAGCTACCACGGCAAGCGCGATCCACTGGCACTCAAGACGCAGAGGACGGCTCGGCTGATCGATGTGGCCAGCGGCCTGAAGGACGCGGGGGTGCACGTCGACACGATCGTGGTGGGATCGTCGCTGCCGGGGTCGTCGCCGGAGTCGGCGCGGCGGCGGTTCGACGCCGTCGTCGCGATCCTGGTGGACGCCTGCGAACGTGCGCGAGGGCTGGAACTGCGGGTGGCCATGGAGCCGGAGCCGGACACCGTGGTCGCGGGTACCCACGACATGGATCGCCTGCTGCGGCAGGTCGACCACCCGGCGCTGGGGGTCAACCTCGACCTGGGGCACGCACACCTGACCGACGGCGACCTGGTCGCCACCGTGCACCACTTCGCCAGCGCCATGGCCCACGTGCACCTGGACGACATCCGGGGTCGGGAGCACCGGCACCTCGTCCCCGGGGACGGGGACCTGGAGCTGGCCGCTGGACTCGGCGCGCTCGTCGAGGTGGGCTACGCTGGCGCGCTCGTCGTGGACCTGTTCGACATCCTCGACGATCCCGAGGGCTGGTCCAGGCGGGCGTTCCGAGGGGCCCGGTCACTACCCATCCAGCTCGGTCAGCCCCTCCCAGCCGGGCGCACCTGACGGGGGACCGTCCGCGGGCGTGAGGCGGCACCGCATCGCGCGGAAGGGGTAGCCGAACCCGCTGCGGCCCTGCAGGCCCGAGGGCAGCAGGTTGTTGATGTTCAGCTCGAACAGGTCGAACAGCCCCTCGGCTTCGCTGGCGCCGCCGTCCGGGTTCCACCAGCTGGCCTGGGCGTGTACCACGCCTGGGCGGACCTCCGTGTCGAGGCTGATGACCCGCCGGGCCCGGCCGTAGTGGGTCTCGACCCAGACCCAGTCCCCCGCCTGCACACCGAGATCCCCGGCGTCGTCGGGGTGCACGTCCACCCGGGGGACCGGATCGAGGGCCCGCAAGCCCGGTACGTTGCGGTGTTCGGCGCCGAAGAACCACGCGACGCGAGCGCCGGTGATCAGCTGCAGCGGGTACCCCTCGACGAGGTCGGGCGAGCGCTCCTCCGTGTACACGGGGGCCTCGAACCCGGGCAGGGGATCCAGGCCGATGCGCTCGAGCTCCGTGGAGAACAACTCGATCCGGCCGGTGGGCGTGTCGAACCCGGGGCGGCCGTCCGGGCGCAGCTCCCCGCGCTCGTGGCGTCGGTAGGCGGTCCCCGGACAGATCGGTTGCCGCTCGCGCAGGGTGGCGAAGTCGACGCCGGTGCCTCGCAGCATGTGGTCGTACAGGCCCTGTACGTCGCGCCAGGGGAACCGATCGGGCTCGAGGCGGCGCCCCAGCTGCAGCACGATGTCCATGTCCGACCGCGACTCCCCGCGGGGTTCGATGGCCCGGTTGATCGCGGACAGCTGGTAGAAGGAGTTACGCAGGCCGTCCCGCTCGGCAAAGGTGCACACCGGCAACACCACGTCGGCGAAGGCCACGGGCGTCGGGGTCATGAACAGCTCGGCGCAGGCCACGAACTCCAGCCCCTGCAGGGCCCGGTGAGCCCGCGCCGGATCCGCGAACGAGCCGGTGATCGTGCCGGTGCCCTGGAACCACGCGGCCCGGATCGGGTAGGGCTCGCCCGACTCGATCTGGTCCAGCAGCGCGTCACCCTGTCCGTACGGGATCCCGTGCCGGATCAGCGGGTAGCGGTCGGTGCCGATGGGGTCGCCCTGCACGTGCGGGTACTCGGATGCCGGCTCCCCCCGGCGGCGCACGCCCAGCGGGTGGCGAGCCACCACCATGCCCCCCGGCACGTCCACTTGGCCGCAGATCGTCCACAGGCAGGCGATGGCGTGGGCCGTGGGGATGCATTCTCCGCCCATGTCCACGCCCACGCCCCACTGCACGGCCGCGGGCCGGCTGCGGCCGAAGGTGCGGGCGGCCGCGGCGATGTCCTCGGCCGGGACGCCGGTGCGCTGTTCGGCCCAGGCCGGCGTGCAGGAGCGCACGCGCTCGGCGAGGCGGTCGAAGCCGTGCGTCCAGCCGTCCACGAAGGCCTGGTCGTGCAGCTGCTCGGCGATCACCACGTGCAGCATGGCCATGGCCAGCGCAGCGTCGGTTCCCGGGCGGACCGGCAGCCAGTGGCGTGCGCGCGAGGCGAGCCAGGTCATGCGCGGATCCACCACGATCAGCTGGGTGCCGCGGCGCATGCAGTCCACGACCCAGGCGCCGAGGAAGCCGTCCGGGTTGGAGTGCACCGGGTTACAGCCCCACAGCACGAGGGTCTCCGGTGGGGTCCACCCGGGGTGGTCGTAGCCGTCGGCGTGGTACTGCGCCAGATCCGCGACCAGGAAGTCCCCGGTGGTGGCGAACAGCAGGGACTGCCGCGGCATGAAGCAGGCGTTGCCGCTCGCCGGTCCCAGGGCGAAGTAGTTGGGGCTGCCGAAGCTGTAGGCCAGCCGGGAGATGTAGGGGCTGATGTCCCGCGCCGTGCCCTTGCAGAACGCGACGCTGCGCGCACCCGAGCTCGTCCGGATGGCCTGCAGCCGATCGGCGATCAGATCCAGGGCCTCGTCCCACGACGCGCGGCGCCACCTCCCCTCGCCGCGGGCGCCGGCGCGGATCAGCGGGTGCAGCAGCCGATCCTCGTGGTGGATGGTCTGCAGCCCGGCCAGGCCGCGAGGGCACAGGCTGCCGCGGTTGAACGGGTTGGCCGGGTCCCCCTCGATCCGGACGAGCCGCCCCGACGCGTCCGTGTACAGCAACGCCCCACACCCGCAGTGACAGCCCGGCGGGCTCCAGCAGATGGTGCGGGTGACGGTCAGGTCACCGTCGCGCCACCGCCAGTTGTGCGGTCCCGTGCCCCGCGGGTGGAGCGGATCGGCGCCAGTCATCGGTCCGACCTGCCGCAGGCGAACAGGCTCATCGGGACCGTGTCCACGCCGCGGGCCCGCAGCCAGGCGAGCCGGGCGCGGTCACGCTCCCCCGGCAGCCCGTCGTAGCGGCCGAGATCCAGGGGGCGGTCGACGTGGGCGTGCTGGAGCACCTCCATGCCGGCCTGGTCGAGCCGTTCCATCCACTGCGCCTCCGTGGGGTGGACCTCCCCGTCACCCCGGGCACGAGCGAGCGCCCTGCGCAGGTCGAGCAGGCGCTGCCGGGCGGGCGTCGCCGGCTCGAACGCCCACTCCTCGAGCAGCGCGAAGCGCCCCGCGGGTGTCAGCCATCCGCTCACGGCGCGCAGCACCTGCACCGTGGCGTCCGGAGGCAGGTGGTGAAGGGTCGCCATGGCGTAGATCGTGTCGAAGGCGTGGGCCGGGAGATCGAGCTCGCGCAGGTCGGCGCAGAGCACGCGGATGCCGGGCAGCCGACGCTCCGTGATCGCGCAGAAGACCGACGACACGTCCGCCGCCGTCCAGCACCCGCCCGGGGGCTGCCGCTCGACGCCCTGGGCGGTGAACACCCCCGGGCCGCACCCCAGCTCGAGCACGGCCGGTCCCGGCGGGACCGCGTCCAGCGTCGCCCGATCGGCCCCGGACGGCCGCCGGCCGGCGGCGTACTGTCGTGCACGCCGATCCCAGTATCCCGCGCTGTCGATGGGGTCGCCGACCATCGGCGGAGGATAGCAAGAGCGGGCCCGCGAGGTTACCCTCGCGCCATGTCCGACCGTGTCGACCGTGCTGCCGTCGTGCTCGCCGCGGGACGCGCTCGCCGCCTCGGTGGCGACCTGCCCAAGGGGCTGCTGCCGGTGGGCGAGGAGCCCCTCGTCGGCCGCCTCTGCCGCCAGCTGCTGCAGCGCGGGCTGCCGGTGACGATCGTCGTCGGCCATCGCGCCGGGGAGCTGCGAGAGGCCCTGGCGGGCCCTGGCGTGGCGTTCGTGCCCAACCCGATCGCGGCACGCAGCGACCTGGGGTGGTCGTGCCTCGTGGGCCTGCGTGCCGTGCACGCCCGCGAGGCGCTCGTGGTCCTGGGCGACACCGTCACCGAGGGCGCGCTGTTCGACCGGGTGCTGGCGCAACGCGGGGAGCTCGTGCTCGGGATCCTCGATCACGCGCTGGACGACGAGGCGATGAAGGTGCGACTGGACGGGCGGGGCCGGCCCTGTCGGATCTCCAAGTCCCTGACCGCTCCCGTGCACGGGGAGTTCTCGGGCGTGATGGCCGTGCGTGGGCCAGCCCTGGAGGCCCTGGTGCGGGCCATCGAGGCCCACGATCCCCGCACCGACCTGTGCGAGGGACCGCTCAACCACGTGTTCCCGCACCTGGACGTGCGCGCGGTCGACTGCTCCGACCTGCGCTGGATCGAGATCGACTTCCCGGCCGACGTGGTGGAGATGACGAGGCTCTTCGGACGGGGGTGAAACTGGTCCTCCGGCTCGCTCAGGAGCCGCAGGCGCCGATGCGCCACGAGTCGCCGTCGCTGCCGTCGTACCACAGCACGTAGCGGCCGCAGAACCAGTGCCCGTCCGGCGTCATGATGGCGTGATCGTCCCAGGCCCCCTCCGGCCCCGGTGAGAGCAGCGGACCGTCCAGCGTCCGCTGGAACTGCACCCCGTCGTGTGACCACGCGTGCCCGACCTGGTAGCGCGCCGGCTCCTCTGCGCCCTCCTCCCTGGCGGAGTAGAACAGCTCGAAGCGGTCCTCGTAGGCGGTGACGCCGGTGCCCTTGATCCCACCCGCGTCCCAGCTGCCCTCCAGCCCGGTGAACACCGGGTTGTCGGGGTGCTTCGTCCACGTCACGCCGTCGGTGCTCGTGGCGAGCCCGAGGCGGGGATCGGGCCTCGGCGCCATGTAGTACAGGTGGAAGATCCCATCGGCGACGGCGATCGCCGGGTGGCCGATGGCGCCGTGGTCCCATGCCCCCTCGTCACCCCCGGTCAGCACGGGGTTGTCCGGGTGCCGCTCCCAGTGGATGCCGTCGCTCGACGCGGCGTAGCCCAGGGCCAGCGTCTCCCCCCGGGCGTTGTACCAGAGGTGATAGGTGTCGCCGTCGTGATGGACCGCCGGGAAGGCCACGGAGAGATCGTCCCAGCTCCCCGGTTCGCCCACGTCCAGGACCGGATTGTCCGGGTGACGGGTCCAGTGCGCGCCATCCAGCGAGGTGGCCAGGCCGATGCGCCACTCGGAGTCCCCGTCCTCCGGGGGTTCGCGTCGGCCGGCGTAGTACGCCAGGTACTGCTCCCCGTCGTGGATCACCCGCATGAAGCCGACGCCGTGGTCGTCCCATGCTCCGGGCTCGCCCACGTCGAGCAGGGGGTTGCCGGCGTCCCGGGCCAGCTCCAGCAGCGCGACCGCGGGCTCCGACGCGCCGGTCTCGCGATCCTCGGCATTGCCCAGGTGGCAGGACGGCTCGGTCGTGCTGTCATCATCTGCGGGCGTACCCTCCGGCGCCTCGCAGCTCGCGACCAGGACCAGGGCGGCGGCGACCAGCGTCACGCGCACCGACCGGCGCGCGGCCGGGGTGACGGAACGGGATGGCGGGCCTGGCCGGGGCATGGCCGGATGATACCCGGGGTGCGGTCGGGTTGGACAGCCGCCGGTCTGGGGCGCATGGCCGGGTGCTATCCTTCGCGGATCACGGTCGAGGGATGGGAGCTTGCAGACCCGGTCACCCCAGCACGCGGCGGGCACGACGGACGCGCGACAGCTCGCGGGCGGTGGACTGACGCTGTTCGGAGCCAGCATCGCGGAGCGCGGACTGCGCCTGGCGGCCACCTGGTTCCTGGCCACGGCGCTGGGAGCGGACCGCTTCGGCACGTACGCGTCCGTCATCACGGTGCTGATGGTCGTGTCGGCGCTCGCGCCGGTGGGCGCGGACGTGGGCATCCTCTACTTTGGCGCGCGCTACCGGCAGTCCGGCGATCGAGCCCGGCTGAAGGGGGCCCTCGTGGCGGGCGGCGGCTGCGTGCTGCTGGCCGGTGTGATCGTCGGCCCGGTCCTGTGGGCGGCCACGCACCACCCGTGCATGGCAGGCCGCGACGGGCTGGCTGCCGGACTGCGGATCGTGGCGCCGGCGGTGGTGTGCTGGGCGCTCCTGCTGTTCTTCGTCGGGATCCTGCGCTCGCACCAGCGCATGCGGGCCCAGGCGCTGTCCTTCCAGCTCCTGCTGCCCGCGGCGATCCTGGTGGGCGCGGTGGTTGCGGTCCGGGCGGGCCACGGCCTGCCCGGCGCGCTGGCCGCCGTCGTGGTGGCCGTCGTCCTGGCCGCCGCGGTGGCCGGCATCCAGGCCTGGCGGATCGCCGGTCCGCTGGTCACCGACGGGGGCCTGAAGGCCCTGTACGAGCCGGCGCGGTGGCTGCGCTGGTCGTTGCCCCAGAGCCTGGAGTCCATCCTGTTCCGCGTGCACCAGTGGGCCGACATCCTGATGCTCACCGCGCTGACCGCCAGCACCCAGGTCGGGCTGTACCGGGTGGCGGCCTCGCTGGCCCTGCTCGGTGGGCTGCCCGTGATGGCCGTGGTGACCGTGCTCAATCCCCAGGTCGCCAGCCTGGTGCAGGCGGGCGAGCGCGCGCGGCTGCAGCGGCTGGTACGCACGGCGACCCGCTGGCTGGTGGTGCTGGTGGTGCCGCCGTTCATGGTCGTCGCGTTGCTGCCGGACGTCCTGCTGGCGCTGTTCGGCGGAGCCTATCACGGTGGGGCCACGACACTGCGGGTGCTGGTCATCGGCCAGGCCGCGTTCGCGGTCTCGGCGCCTGCGATGCGGCTGATCCCGATGAGCGGCAGGGCGGGTCTCAACCTCGTCAACCACCTCGTGGTCGTGGGGGTGAACCTCACCCTCAATGCCCTGCTGATCCCCGCGTACGGGGCGCTGGGGGCCGCCGTGGCGACCAGCGCGACCCTGGGCCTGTGGTCGGTGGGGCTGGTGCTGCAGGCGCGGTTGGTGGTGAGGTGCGTGGCGGTCTCCTGGCGCAGCGGGGCGCTGCTGAGCACGGCGATCGTGGCCACCGCCGGGGTGGCCTGGGCGGGCCTCGGCGCCGGCCTGGGGGTGCGCCTCGTGCTGACCGCCGCGGCGCTGGCCGTGTTCGGACTCGCCGCTGCGGTGGTCGGCCGCACGCCGGCCGATGCAGAGCTCTGGCAGGGGTTCCGGCGCCGCTGGAGGCGCAGCTCCAGCCCCGGCGGCGATTGAGCTTTGACGCCCCTCCGAGCCGACTGCTAGCCTCGCGGCATGGTGTGTCCTGACGACGAGTACCGAACCTCGCGGCCCTGCGAGGCACAGGC
>CAZXHG010000227.1:0-16193 GCA_964639985.1 uncultured Rickettsiales bacterium | reverse complement strand
ACAGGAAACAGGGTCTTCGTTCCAGGGAGGCCGCGTCGATCTTCGCGGTGGTGCTCGCCTGCCGGCCCGGGTTCCACTGCACGGTGGCGGACCGTTCGCCGAGGTCGACCTCCCGCGTCTCGATCCCGTCGAGTGCCTGGACCGCGGCCGCCAGCCGTGGCCACCCCCGTACCTGCCACTGCAGGAAGGAGGACAGCACGTCGCCGAGTTCCCCGCCCTCCTCCACGTACCGATCCCACGCGGGCAGCTCACCCGGTCGGAGCAGCTTGTCGTGCCAGGTGACGGCCCCGCTCAACCAGCCCCCTCGCCTGCCAGCCGGTTCATCGTCCGCCTCGCCGCGATCTCCAGGGTCCGCACGCGGTCCTTGTACACCTGGTGCCTGCTCACGACGTCGGGCGGCAGGTCGGCGTCCGTGTTGTCCTCCCAGCGGCGACAGTGGTAGAGCGAGTCGTAGATCCGACCCACCCGGTACTCCCGCGAGATGCGTAGCGCGACCGCGTAGTCCTCGCCGTAGCTGACGTTGGGGAACGGGTGATTCCGCAGCAGCTCGGTGGCGAACGCGCGAGGCGCGCCCAGCCCCTCCACGCGCAGCGCGTTGTTCGGCCCGTTGTCGTCCGTCCACTCCCGATGGTCGATCAGCCCCGGCGGGATGGTGGCCAGGTCCATGTCCACGGTGGTGTACGAGCCCACGGCCATGCCGCAGTGGCCGTCCCGCAGCGCCGCCACCATGGCCACCACCGTGGACTCGCCGTCGTAGATGTCGTCCGAGTCCAGCTGCACGGCGTAGCGCCCACACGCCGCGTTGAACACGGCCTCGTTCCAGCACCCGCCGATGCCCAGGTCGCGACGCTGCGGGATCACGTGGAACAACCGCTCGTCCCGGGCAGCCGCCTCCTCAAGCATGGTCGTGGTGCGGTCCGTGGAGTGGTTGTCCACCACGATCACGTTGAACGGAAACGGTGCCTCCTGGGCCAGCGCACTGTGCACGGCGTGCATCACGGTGCGCTCCCGGTTGCGCACCGGGATGACGACCGACGCCTCCACCGGGAACGGTTCGCGGCTGGTGAACTCCCGGAAGGGCGGCCGCAGGCGCGCGCCGATACGCTCCAGGTGGTCCGTGGCCACCCGTTCGGCCTCCACCTGCAACGCCCGGCCCGCGGTCAGGTAGTCGAACACCGCCTGTCCCGAGGCACGGGAGTCCAGGGGCGAGCGCGTGCCCAGCGGCTCGGCCAGGCGCACGATGTTGCCGGTGGCGGCGGTCTTGAGGCGCAGGTCGTACCAGGCCATCCAGCGCAGGTCAGCGGGCAGGGGCAGGCGGGCCACGACCTCGGCGAGGCGCGCCTGGTCCCACAGCACCAGCGGGCCCATGTCGAAGCGGTCGCCCAGGGTGCCGCCCTGGTGGTCGGCCAGGGGGTGATGCACCAGCCTGCCGCCCTCGTCCTCGTGGAAGTCGCCGTACACGATGGAGGCCGCGCTGTTGCGGGACGTCTCCAGCAGCCTCGTGAGCGCGCGCGGATCCGGGTCCAGGCCGCCCGGCGCGTTCACCCGCAGCAGGTGCGACGTGCGCACGTGCGCCAGCAGGAGCTCGACCGTGGCCGTGCTGCCCGGCTGGTCCGTGCTCCACAGGGTCAGGGGCACGTCGGCGATTCCATCGTCGACCGCCGCGGAGTCCGGCGGAGCCAGCACCACCACCTCCTCGACGAGGCCGGTCGTCGACAGCGCCCGGACGGTGGTCTGCATGGCGCGCGTCGGGGCTCCCTCCCAGGTGACGGTGATCGGTCTCATGGCATGTCCCCTGCTCCCCGGGGTCGTGCTACCAGCACTCCGGGCAGCTCGTTTCGTTGGATGAACTCCTGCAGTGGTTCGCTGGTCACCTGTGCGCCGCTGCGCGACGCGTGGCGGAGCCCGACCGGTGTGCCGTGCACCAGCAATCCCACGTGGAAGGTGTCCAGGTCGGGCATGGTCGACACGAATGCCACCACGTCCCCGGTGTGCGCGGTGCCGTCCAGCTCTGCGCACCGTTCCCGCGGGAGCATGTGCACTCGCCAGGGCACGGGCGGGTGCCCGTCGAGCCTCGTCAGCGGCCGCTCCTCACCGGTCTCGATCCACCGCTCGGGCAGCACCGGCACCAGCCGCCCGGCCGCGGTGTTCCGCTCGATCCACTGGCTCATGTAGTGGTTGCGGGCGGCCCAGCTCACCTCACCGTGGTGGTAGCGCAGGGCGCGGAGCAGGGCCTCGAACCGATCCGGCGCCGAGGCCAGACCCACGGCCAGCACGGACTCGACGAACGTCACGCAGTCGAACCGGTCCAGCCGGCTGACCAGCCGCTCGGGTTCGTCCGGGGCTCCCACCAGCGGGAACGAGATGTAGGGACGACCGAGCAGGGCGCCGGAGATCAGGCCCAGGCGGTCCGAGAGGCCGGGCATCATTCCCGCCATGGACATCAGCCGCACCAGATCGGCCCGGTCCACGCGTTCGGGATTCCGCGTCACGGTCGACACCCCCTCTCTCCGAACAGTCGTCTCGGCCGGGGCCATCGACCGCCGTCCGTCGTAGGGCCACCGATGATAGCACCGATGGACGACGCAGGCGCTGGTTCAGGCGTCACCCCGCTCGGCCACGCCCACGATGCAGCGCAGCGATCCGGTGTGCTGGTACAGGGAACCCACGCGGATCGGCCGCACCTCCCAGCCCTGCTCCTCGAAGATAGCCGCAGCCGCCTCGTCCAGCGGCTGCAGGCCGTAGACCGGCATGTACACGGTCCTGCGACCCTCGCGCTGCTCGAGCAGGGCATTGTTGTACGACACGTAGACGCGCGGCTGGTCGGTCAACAACAGCGGCACGCGGACCACGGTCAGGCCGGCGGCGGCCAGGTCGTCGGCCACGCGGTGGAAGCGCTGACGAGCCGCGGGATCCCGATCGATCGTGAACCCCGTTTCCACAGGTCCGTGGTCCCGAAGCAGCTCCTCTCCCAGTCCGGGATCCCCCACGGCCACCACGCCGTCGCCCAGGGGCGTGACGAACATGCCCACGTGGTGGTCTGGCACGTCCCCCGAGTCGTCGCCCAGCAGGATCGCCTCCCGACCCGACACCCGCTCGATGGCGACCACGGTCTCGGCCCGCGGTCCCGGGCTCCTCGCCAGGAGGTTGGCGTTCACGTACACGTACACCTCGTCTGCCAGCAGGTCGCCGCCCTCGAAGAAGAACGGCAGCGGCTCGCATTTCAGCCCCTCGAGGTGTCCGCACAGCAGGTCCGGCACCCGGTCGTCGTTGCCCCTCGCGCCCGTGACCCGGGTCCGGGCCGGGGGCACGGCCAGCACGGGGTGGCGGCCGCGCCGCAGGGTGCCGAAGCGATCCTTGGCCCACGGGGTGATCGGGTATCCGGTGGCCACGGTGCGGAACCGGGGTCCCGGGGACAGCCCGGCGGCGGCCAGGGCCGCGATCAGCTCGTCGGCCTCGGCCGTCTGCTCCACCACGATCACCATCTCGGTGTCCGGGTCGAGGGACGAGGCCAGGTCCAGCAGGGTGTCGAAAGAGCTGTCGAGGAACTCCCGGTCGTGGTGCACGACCACCGTCTCCAGCGACCCGTGCACGTCCGAGACCAGGGAGATCCTGGGCTCGGGCCACCAGGCCTCGGCCGTGCTGGCGAGCACGGCCAGGGCCAGGCCGGTGGCCACTCCGAGGGCAACGGTGGGCAGTCGACGCAACATGGATCAGCCGTTGGAGAGCGGCGCCACGAGGTCCGCGGCCGTGTTCAGCGGCGTGGCAGCCAGCACGACCTGCTCGTCACCCAGCGCGGTGGGTTTGCCCACGGACGGCGGCAGCGCGCCCCAGCCCGCGGCCTCGGGGATGTCCTTGCGGGATACGACCAGGCTCCAGGTCGGCTCGCCGACGAACAGCTCGGGCGAGAGATCCTCCAGCGCGAGCCCTGCCAGATCCGGCAGCGGCTTCGCGGGCAACGGTGCATTCTCCTGGACCAGGATCGTGTGGTCGACCGAGCCGTTGGCCGCCACCGTGATCGCGCAGCTGCCGCCGGCCACGTGCTCGGGCATCGGCATCATGCGCGCCATCATGCTCGCCGGCGCGGTGCGGAAGACCGCGTACTCCACGTCCACCTCGGTGGTCTCCACGCCGTGATTGGCGGCCGTGAACCGGGCGAACACCTTGTCCTCGACCTGGAACAGGCGCGCGCTCAGCATGGCGCCGTCCACGGTCACCACGCCGCTCGCCGGAGCCAGCTCGCGGGCGTGGCCGCCGCCAGCGCTGGCGTCGGACAGCGCGCCGATGTAGGTGGTGCAGAGGGTCAACGTGGCGACACAGACGAAGATTCGAAGCGAGGACATGGCGTTCCCTTTCCTGGCGAGTCAGCGGGCTCCATTGCCGCGCCGGTCCCGTCCGCAAGCTCTGATCCCAGGGTTTCATGCGACAGGGCGACTGTGTGTAACGCGTCCGTAAACACGGCGGAGTGTCACGATCGGCGAGGCAGGGACACCTCGAGGCGCTATACTGGCGGTCGGCACGGAGTGGCGACGATGAGCGATCCGGGTTCCGAGCGAAGAGCAGCCGAGCGCGTGGTGCGATCCACGCTGCGCGTGACCCTGATGGGTTCGGACTACGGGAAGCTGGGTGACCTCGACGTGGTCAACGCATCCACCTCCGGCCTGCTGATCGCGGGCGGCGCCGAGGCGCCCCTGCCCACCTCACCGGGCGAACGGGTCGAGGGCGTGATCTGGGACACGGAGCGGCCGGGCAACGTGCCGTTCAAGGCCAGCTGCGTGCGCGTGGAGCCTGACAGCGGCCCCGCGCAGCGCATGGCGCTGCAGATCAGCTGGATCGAGCCCAGCAGCTACATGACCTATCAGCAACTCGTCTACCGCTGACCCTCAGTCCACCTCGCCCGCGCTCGACACCTCGAACACCCACTCCTTGTTCGGCGCGGTCAGCGTGCACTCGATGGTGTCCTCGTCCATGCGCACGAAGCTCAGCGTGACCACCTTGGCCTCGGGCGTGGTCAGGGTGTAGAGCCCTGCCTGCGGCACCGGGTCCTGGCCACGCATCTCCACCCCGTCGATCTCGAGGTACCAGGCGCCGTTGTCCCCGGTCCAGTCCCGCTCGCCATCGACCACGATGCCTGCGGACAGGTCCCCGGGCTCGATCATGGTCTGTATGCGGTCACCGCTGGCCTCGACCGTGCGCTCGGCATCGCTCCAGGTCACGTCGTGCACCACCTGCCGCGAGCTGTCCGTCGCGCTCCAGGTGACCACCGCCGTCCCGTCCAGGACCACGTCCCCGTTGGTCAGGCCGGTCCAGGCGTGCGCCACCTGCACGGCCTGGTCGTCGTTGCCCTCGATGGTCACCGCCCACAGCCCGGCGTAGGTGTGGCCGTTGTACACGCAGTCATCCGCCAGCGTGCCGAAGTCGATGGTCACCGTGGAGCCGTCCAGGCTCACCTCCGAGCACGGGATCTGCGATACCAGCGCGTCGTGCAGCTCCTGCGCGGCCACGGCCACGGCCTCGCCCATGGTGAAGTCCGTCGAGATCTCGATGATCTCCTGCGTCAGCGCATCCCCCTTGCCCGAGATCGCCGCCTCCTCCACCGCCTCGAGCGCCTCCCGGTACGTCATGTTGTCCCAGCACCCCACCACCAGTGGCATCACCACCGCCACCGCCATGAGCCGCAAACCCGTGATCACCTTCATGCGATTCCTCCCATTCCGATCGTCTCGATCCACCCTCGAACGATACCAGCATCCCCCAACCCGCCCCCTCCCGCCACTACCACACGCATACCCCGCCCCCACCCGCACCCAAGAGCGCTTTCTGTGCCGTGATCCGGCACACAGCCGTTCCTTGGCTCCCCAAGCGCATTCGCTACGCCCGATCAGGGCATGAAAACCGCTCTTGGATGGGAGGTCCGCATCACCGTTTGAAATCCGGACGGTGCGTTCGATTTCCGGACGGTCGTCAGCGAGCACCTACGCCCGTTCGCTCTACTGCTCGGCATCCGGCATGTGGCACGCCCTTTGCGAAGGTCACGGGTCGGAGGTGGCACATGAAGACCCTGCACCTGGTTGCCCGCACCCGAGGCCGGGAACCCCTGCTCCTCGATTACGAATTCGCGTTCCGTACCTGGATCGGCATTCAGCGAGCGTTTCCCGAGGCATTCCTGATCATGCTCATGCTTGATCATGTCCACCTCGGCACGGAGGACGAAGACGAGGACGGGGCACGGAGGCGACTGGCGCGGTGCCTGGCCAGAGCGGCGCATGGCCTGGGCGACGGCGTGTGGGATCCCGTGCCGCCACCCGAGCTGAAAGACGCATCCAACACGAAGAATTTCCGGCGTTTCGTTCGCTACGTGGCGCTCAATCCGTGCCGAGACGACCTGTGCGCCGATCCTCTCGACTGGCCCTTCTCCACGTACCGTGACGTCCACGGAGTGACCGCCCGGCCAGGTGTGGATGTCGATCTCCTCGCGAACCGACTTCGGTACGAACGGCGCACCTTCCGCCGCCAGTTCCACCGTTATGTCTCCGCTGACCACAAGGTCTCGCCGTGTGGCACCCCCCTGCTCGAACCGGCTCCTCCGCGCTCCGAACCAGAACACAGTCTGAGGCAGATCCAGTTCGCCGCAGTCACCCCCCTCCGATGCCCCCCCGAGACGATCCAGTATCCGGGCCTCGCTCGCCGAATCTTCGTCTCGCTGGCGTGGCACCAGGGCTGGAGAGACTCGGCCGCAATCGCGAGGATATGTGACATGAAGCCCCGCGGGGCGCGGCAGCTCACTGCCCAGCGGGACAGGGTCGACGTCCAGCCAGCTGCGCTATGCCTGGTCGATCCACGACCTACGAGATGGCTCACTCCCGACCCTGCCTACGCCGGACCCCGCCCCGATCCAAGAGCAGAATTCGTGCCGCGTTACGGCACATCGGGCGACATTGGCCGGCCAACAGCGCTTGTTGTGCCGGAGAGGGGCATACAGGGCGCTCTTGGCCGGTCGGCAGGGGTGCCGTCGCCTAGAACGGGGACGGGAAGACGTCGTAGATGGTGATGCCGTCCTCGATGGCGTAGGCGTAGAAGAGGGCGTATTCGGTGGCCTCGTCGATGGGACCGTTGTAGACCACGCCGTTGAGGATGCCGGGGGGCAGGTCGAAGGCGGCCCAGCGGCCGTCGAAGGTGGTGGTGTCCAGGGTCGTGTCGGGCTCGCCGTCGGCGTCGTAGTAGACGCAGGGGAAGGCGTTGCCGTCCGGATCGACGAACTCGCAGCTGAGGGAGTCGGCGCCCGGCCAGTCCTCGACGTCGAAGCCGTCCATGGCGTGGTAGAAGGTGCCGCGCGCCACGCCACCCTGGTCGTCCGTGTCCGCGTCGAAGGTGTGCTCGTGCTCGAAGTCGGTGGCGAGCTGCTCGGCGTCGCCGATGGGCAGCAAGTAGACCGAGCCGTCCTCGATGCCGCCGTCCATGGAGCCGGTGATGCCCAGGAACACGGTGGGCACGTAGTCGGGCCGCGACTCGGCCGTCGTGAACACCACCGAGTTGCCGGGCACGTCCGCGAACTCGAAGTCGCCGTCGCTGTCGGTCACGTCCTCGGCTCGCACGGCCTCCTCGATGTCCAGCAGCTGGATGGGCGCGTCCGCGACCGTGTCGCAGACGTCCGCGTCCTCGCAGGCGAACAGCGTGCCGTTGACCTGGATCAGGATCTCCTGGGGCTCGCACGCGGCCAGCAGCACCAGCGCGGCCGCGGCCAGCAGGGTGTTGAGTCTCACGGGTTCAGCTCCATTCCGATCAGGGAGGTGCAGGAGTCCTCGTCCACCAGCGCGGTGAACGGATCGAAGGCGGTGCCGTCCGCCGCGGTCACGGTCACCTCGACCGGGCCGGCCGGGATGTCGAACACGGCGAACCAGCCCCGCTCCGTGGTGCCGGTCAGCTCCGGGTCGGCCACGCCGAACTCGTTCAGGTACAGGGTGGTGCAGGCCTGGCCGTCGTGGCTGACCTGCACCTGGGTCCCGACATGGTCCTCGGGCAGCTCCAGCGAACCCACCACGAACCCGCCGGTGTCCTCGCTGGCCGGATCGACCACGTCGTCGACCCGCCGTCCGGCGCCCGTCTTGTCCAGCGAGGCGAGGAAGGCCTTCGTCCAGCTGTACGGCAGGATGAACACCTCGCCGTCGTAAGCGTACAGGTTGGCCGGCGGGGTCCACACCGACAGGATGGTCGGGATGTAGCTCTCGACCACCGGCTCGTCCGCGGAGTCGTCGTCGTCGCCCGTATCGTCGTCGTCGTCCCCGGCCGAGGTCGCGGCCGAGTCGTCGTCGTCCCCGGCCGAATCGTCGTCGTCGTCCCCCACGTCGGGCGAACCCTCGTTCCAGGCGATCAGGTTGACGTGGGCCTCCCTGGGCACACCGCGCACCCGGTAGTACCCAGGGGTGTCGTCGTACGGCTCGGTCCCCTCGGCCAGCAGCTCGCCGGCATCGTCGTACGCGTCGAGGTGGGCGCCGGACAGCACCAGGGGCGGGTCGCCCAGCTCGTGGCCGACGACCATGTAGCCGTAGACGTTGACCGTGTCGTCGTCGTCGGTGCCGGGACAGCCCATCAGCAGGGCCAGCACCAGGATCGAGATCAACCGAGGGAATCCACCATCCACCGGATCACCATCACGACCGCCACGCCCAGGATCAACAGGCCGGCGACCAGCATGCGGGTCAACAGTTCGTCGGACACCTTGTCCACGTCACCGCGCGGGATGGACCATACCCGCTCGGCCAGGGTGTTGCGAGCCTCCCGCGCGTTGAGCAGCGCGAAGATGGCGGGCAGCGTCGTCAGGATCAGCAGTGGTCCCGACCAGTAGGCGAACACGGCCGCGAGGAGGAACGAGGCGCCGAGCTCCACGTGAATCACCGGCAGCCGGTCTCGCGAGGCCTTCAGCACGACCCGGTCCTCGGACTCCTTGAGCTCCCGCATCTGGGAGCGCTGCTTGTCGCGGCGGTTCATCTCCATGGAGACCACGTCGAGCATGTCGCTCTGCACGCCCACGCGATGGCGCACGATCTCCAGGAGTTCGCGCTCGGCCTCCTCGTCCGCTGCGTCCGGCAGGCCGTCGAGCAGCTCCCGGCCCTCGGTGGCGGCCACCTTGGCCTCGACCCACTCGTCCGTGGCGCGCAGGGACGGCGTGGCGTTCTCCACGAAACCCTCCAGGGCGACGAGCGACTCCTGCACTGCGTCGGCGATCCGCTGCTTGCACGATCCGAGCAGCTCCGCGCCATCGTCCCTCACGCGGCATGCCTCGTCCCCGGCCTCGATGCGAGCGAACGGATCGCCCCGGTCGTGCAGCTGGCCGGCGACCACGAGCCGCTCCTTCAGCACCACGAAGGCGTCGTTGGCCTTGCCGTCGGCCATCACCATCCACGGCTGGCAGCGGTCCAGGGCGGCGCGGGCGCCCGCCTCGCAATCGGACCACCAGGCGGCGGAGCGCTCCTCGAGCTGCTCCACCAGCGCCTCGAGCTCGGCGGCCGCCGGCTGCAGCAGCGGGTCGCGGCGGGCGCGATCCAGCAGGCGCGGTTCGTCCGCGGCCGCGTGCAGCACGTGCCGCAGGGCATCGCCGGCAGCGTAGCCGCCGTCGTCGATCAGCGCGTCAAGCAGGCCCACGTGCCACCTCGCACCTCGCCAGCTGGTAGCGGGCCTCGGCCCGCTGGAGCCCGGCGCCGTCCTCCACCACCGCGCGGAAGCGCTTGACCGCCTCGTCCACCCGCCCGCTGGCGATCAGGCAACGACCGGCGAGGGTCAGCGCGTCCAGGCGGTCGGCCTCGTCGCCCCCGAGGATCACGGCCTCGAACCGCACCAGCGCGTCGTCCAGCCGATCCCCCAGCAGCGCGGTGATGCCGGTCACCAGCGCGGTCCGCATGTCCCCTTTGCGCGCGATCTCCGCGGCCTCCAGTTCCTCGTCCATCTCGTCGAAGCGCTCCAGCCGCAGGTGTCGTATCCCCTTGACCAGGCGCCGCGCCCGCGACAGGCGCTGCCGCTGTTCCTCGTCGGTGTGCACCGACTCCAGCACCTTGATCTCCTGCTGGGACTCGTCGAACGCGCGCACCAGCGGGGCCAGGGCCAGCCCGCCGGTCCACAGGTCGAGCTCGCCGCCGGTGTCGCCGTCCCACACCCGGTCGTCCCAGGGAAACGGACAGCCGGAGGCGGGGTGGTCGCCGTCACACAGGGGGCAGGTCGTCATCGTGGGAAGTCTACCAGCAGTCCGCGCATCACGGGTTGTCCAGCAGGGGGTCCAGGAAATCGGCGGTCTTCAGCCGGCGCTCGAGGTGGGCCTCGCAGAAGCGGCGCACCACGCCGCGCAGCCTACGCTCGACCACCGGCCCGGCCTCCAGGCCGCGGGACTCGGCGAGGTCCAGGCGCCCGAGGGCGCGCAGGTGGTCCAGCTCACCGGGGCGCAGGGGCAACGCCGCGGGGTCGGCGGAGCCGTGCTCCGGGCACAGCACCCCCCCGCCCTGCACGGACAGCGCCGCGCCTGCGCGGCGGGGGGGCACCACCACGCCACAGCTCACGCAGGCGTCCAGGGACAGGGCGAAGCCCGACAGCCGCATCAGCTCCAGGGCCACGGCGTGCAGCCAGCCCTCGGGCGGCGTCGGCCCCGCGTCCAGGGTGGTCAGGGCGCGTACGGTCAGGCCGAACAGCTCGGCCGCGGGCTCCTCCTCCCGCGCCACGATGCGCACCAGCTCCAGCAGGTGGTCGGCCATGGCCGCCCGGACCAGGTCCTCCCGCACGCCGAGGAACGGCTGCAGCAGGTCCACGTCGCCCAGGGCCGCGCGGTCGCGGCGGATGCGGAGATGGGCCCGGATCAGGCAGTAGCGGTCCAGCTTGCCGCCGTACCGCTTGCGGCTCTTGCGTGCGCCGCGGGCGCGAGCCGTGACCTGACCCCGCTCGCGGGTCAGCAGGCGCATCAGCCGGTCGGATTCGCCCAGGTTGACCGCGCCCAGCACGATCGCGGTCAGGATCTCGGTGCTCAAAGCGAGAGCACCGCCGAGGCCATGAGGAAGTACACGAGGATCCCGGCGACGTCCATGAAGGTGGTCATGATCGGGCCGGTGGCCACGGCCGGGTCCACGTGCAGTCGGCGGAACACCAGCGGGACCAGCGCGCCCAGGAGCGCCGCGGCCGCCATGTTGGCCAGGATCGCGCAGCCCACCACCAGGCCCAGCCGGGGCTGCAACCCGCTGATGGCGAACGCGGCGATCCCCACGATCAGACCGCCAGCCAGGGCCAGCAGCATGCCGGTCCGGAACTCCCGCAGCAGCACCTTCCACTGGCCGCGCAGCTGCACGCGGCCGGTGGCGAGCCCGCGCACCATGATCGTGGCGGACTGGATCCCCACGTTGCCGCCCATGGCCATCACGACCGGGATGAACGAGGCCAGCAGGATGACCTCCTCCAGGCGCGTGCGGAATCCGGTGATCAGCGCGGCCCCGGCGATGCCGCCGATGGCCGCCACGAGCATCCACGGCGCACGCATCCGGGCCGAGCGCAGGGCCGTGCCCTCGAGCACGTCCTCCTCGCCCGCGCCCACCATCTTGAGGAAGTCCTCGGTGGCCTCGTCGCGCACCACGTCGATCACGTCGTCCACGGTGACGATGCCCAGCAGCTGGTTGAACTCGTCCACCACCGGGATCGCGAGCAGGTCGTAGCGCGCCACCAGGCGGGCCACATGCTCCTGGTCCACGTCCGGCGTGACCTTGATCACGTCCGGGTTCATCACCGCCCGCAGCTTGCTGTCCGGGGGGTTGGTCAGCAGATCGCGCAGGGACAGGGTGCCCACCAGGTGGCCCTGTTCGTTGACGCAGTAGATGTAGAACACCATCTCCGCGTCCTCCGCGCCCTGCAGCGCGGCGATCGCCTCCCGGGCGCTGACCTCCCGGTTGAGGCTGAAGAAATCGGTGCTCATGATGCCGCCGGCCGACTGCGGGTCGTACCGCAGCAGCTCCTCCATGTCGGCGACCTCGTCCTCCTTCATGCGCTGCAGGATCTGCTCGCTCAGCTCCGTGGGCAGGGTCTGCAGCAGGTCGGCGGCGTCGTCCGACGCGAGGTTGCGCACCACGCGCACGAGCCCGTCGAGCTCCATCAGCTGGAGCACCTCCGAGGCCTCGTTGAGCTCCAGGTTGGACAGCACCTCGGCGATGCGCTCGTCGTCCAGCGCGAGCACGCGCAGGAAGAACTTGGTGTCGGCCTCGCTCAGCCGCGGCAGCAGCAGCGCCAGGTCGGCGGGCTGGGTCTTGTCGATCACGCGATCGAGGTGCGTGTTGGACTTGCGCCGGATCAGGCGGCGAACGGTGTCCAGCAGGCGGGACTGTGCGACGAAGTCCATCTGCTCCTCCACGCCTCGACCCGCGTGCGCGACCGGCCATCCGCCCGCCGCCCGGCCACGCGGGATCGGTCAGGAGGAGTCGTTCGGCAGGCGGGGGCCCCGCGGGCCGTCACCCGGCGACGGGGGCTCGGTACTTTGACCTTCCGGTTCCAAGTCGTCCAACCGTTTCGTTCAGTTCGGCGGTTGTGCAGCCGGCAGCTCCGAGAGCAGGGCCAGCGCTTCGTCGCCCAGGGTACCACCATCGTCGTGCGCTGCAACGAAGTCGAGGTGGAACCGCGCGTCCTCCACCCGGTCCAGCCGGATGTACAGCCTGCCCAGTGCCATCCAGGTGTCCAGGTGCGTCTCGTTGCATTCCAGGGACCGCTGGTAGTGGGTCTCGGCCTCGTCCAGCTGGCCCTGGGCCTCGCTCACCATGCCCAGGTTGTGCAGGCTGGGGCAGAACAGCGGCGTGACCCGCAGCAGCCGCTTGTAGCAGTCCTCGGCCTCCTCGTACCGTCCGAGGTTGTAGTAGGCCCAGCCCAGGTTGTGCAGGGCGCGCCCGACCTCGCGGTAGGTGGGCTCGTCGGCCGCGACCGACAGCTTCTCGACCGCGTCCTCCCACCGCTCCTGCTGGATCAACAGCGCGCCCCAGTTGACGAATGCCTCGGCATACCGCGGATCGAGCCGGGTGGCGGTGCGGAAGGACCCGTCCGCCTCCTCGAAGCGCTGGGTCGCGAAGTAGCAGTTGGCCAGGAGGTGGTGCGATTCGGGGATGTACGGGTTGAGCCGGATCGACTCCTCGAGCTCGCCGATGGCGCCCGCGTACTCCTGCTCGTCGAAGTACACCTGGGCGATGGTCTGGTGCCCGATGGCCTTCTCGGCGCGCTGGCGCGTGATGCACCCGGGCGCAGCCAGCGCCAGGGCCAGCAGCACGGCCGGGACCGGCGCGAGGCGGTTCACGGCGCGTACCTCTGCAGCAGCAGCTCGAGCTGCTCCATGCGGGCTGGCGGGATGTTCTCGAACGGCGTGATCAGCGCACCGGCGAGGGCGCTCGTGGCCGCGGTGTCCGGATCGGCCGGGACGCAGGGAGCCGCGCGCGCGACGAGCCGCCGCGCTGCGTCCGCGTTGGCGGTCAGGGTCTCGAGGATCTCCTCGGTGCCCACCGCCTCCTCCATCACCCGCCAGGAGTCGTAGTCCGTGACCAGCGCGACCGTGGCATACGGCAGCTCGGCCTCCCGGGCCAGCTTGGCCTCCGGGATGTTGGTCATGCCGATCACCGAGCCTCCGATCTGGCGGTACAGGTGGCTCTCGGCGCGGGTCGAGAAGGCCGGGCCCTCCATGCAGACGTAGGTGCCGCCGCGATGCACGACGATGCCCTCGTCCTCGGCCGCTTGCTGCAGCACGTCGCCCAGGGGCGCGCTCACTGGATCACCGAAGCTGACGTGGGCCACCACGCCCTGGCCGAAGAAGGAGCTCTCGGCGTTGCGGTGGCGGGTGCGGTCGATGAACTGGTCCACGATCACGAACTCACCCGGGGCCAGCTCCTCGCGCAGCGAGCCCACGGCCGACAGGGAGATCACCCACTCGGCGCCGAGCTTCTTCATGCCCCACATGTTGGCCCGGTACGGCACCTCGCTGGGCAGCAGCTTGTGGCCGCGGGCGTGCCGCGGCAGGAACACCATGCGCGCGTCCTCGAGGTCGCCGCAGATGAACGCGTCCGACGGGTCCCCGAACGGGGTCGTCAGGGACACCTCCTCCACGTTGCGCAGCTGCTCCAGCTCGTACAGTCCGGTGCCGCCAATCACACCGACGGTGGTCCTCGCCATCGTTCATTCTCCAGGGTGGTTTGCGAGCGCACGCGATGCCGCTCGACCGCCTATTGCTAGATGCAGGGGGGTACCCGAGTCAAGGACGGATCACGGCGAACCGGGATCCACGGGCGCCGCCGGCAAGACACGCCAGCCCGCGTCCACCCGCAGCTGGACCACCCCGTCGTCCTGGGCGTGCACCTGCACCCGCAACGAGCGCGCGTTTCGAACGAACCAGCGCACGGCCACGTCCCGGATCCCCTCGCGGGTCGCGATCAGCTCCTCGACCGCGTGGGTCCAGCCGGCCGCGACCAGCGACTGTTCGACCTGCGCCATCACGTCGGGGGCGGTGCGGCCCTCCATCCAGGTGCCGTGACAGTCGGCCGGACCGCTGGCCGCCATGGTGGTGCCCTCCGGGGGCAGGCCCAGGGTGGCCCAGTCCTGGGCCAGGGAGAACCCGATCCCGGCCCCGCCATCGGCCAGCCCGTTGCCCACCAGCGACAGCTCCAGGCCGTCACGGGCCAGGTTCACGCGCAGGGGATCGTTGCCGGTCTGCTGCGCCCACCCGTCCGCTACCAGCCGCTGCACGTGGGCCGCGACCATGGCCGCGGCCCACGCGTCCGGGTCCTCGATACGGCGGAAGCGGTCGTTGGTGACGGTGACGCGGCCGGTCTCCGTGGTCACACCGAGGCCGTCCCAGACGACGACGGGGTCCGGTGGATCGCCGAGGGGCGCCACCGGGGTCTCTCCGCGGTTGTCGACCACGGTCACGTCCCCCAGCTGCAGGGTCTGCGATCCGGGCTCGCCCACCGGCACGATGGGGTCCGCCGGTGCGGACCCGGGCTCGGACTTGCGGCAGCCCGCCCCGACCAGCGAGGCCAGCAGGGCGACGACGATCCAGGTCCTGGCGCTCATGACGTGTTCCTCCGCGCGCGGGGAGATCCTATAGTGTCCGGTCACGAAGAGGACCCTTGATGAAAAACGCGCGCGGATTCTCCCTGCTCGGCTTCAACTTCCCCTTCTGGATGCTGTGCAGCATCGAGATGTGGGAGCGGCTGGCGTACTTCGCCGTGCGCAGCGTGGTGGCGATCTACATCATGCAGGCCGACGAGCCCGGCGGCCTGCACTTCACCGCCGAGATGAAGGGCACGATCTACGCTTGGTGGTTCATCTTCCAGTCGGTGTTCCCCATGTTCACCGGCGGCTTCGCCGACCGCTACGGCTACAAGAAGACCCTGTTCTTCGCCGTGACGATGAACATCGTGGGCTACGTGATGATGGCCTACATGACGTCGTACTTCGGGTTCTTCTCCGGGATCCTGGTGCTGGCCACCGGCACGGCGTTCTTCAAGCCCGCCCTGCAGGGCTCGCTGGCCGCCAGCGTGAGCGAGAAGAACTCCTCGCTGGGCTGGGGCATCTTCTACTGGGTCGTCAACATCGGCGCGGTCACCGCACCGCAGCTCGCCGGCGCCATCCGCACGGTCAGCTGGCGCTACCTGTTCCTCGCCTCGGCCGCGATCACGGCGCTGAACTACCTGATGATGCTGACGTTCAAGGACGTGCCGTCCGGCGCGGACAAGACGCTCAGCCCGCTGAAGGTGTTCGCCCGCACCATGCGCAACATCCTCGAGCCGCGGCTGATCGCCTGGCTGCTGATCATGAGCTGCTTCTGGCTGATGATGTACCAGCTGTGGGACCTGCACCCGAACTTCATCACCGACTGGGTCGACAGCTCGGCCATCGTCGCGGCCCTGCCGATCCCGGCGTTCTGGACCCACGAGACCGACCGCGGCGTGCAGGTGCTGCAGGAGAACATGATCAACCTCAACGCCGCGCTGATCGTGCTGTGCATGATCCCGGTGTCGTGGCTGGTGCGCCGCATGCGCACCCTGTCGGCGATGGTCATCGGCATGACCGTGGCCACGGTCGGCGTGGTGGTCGCCGGCTGGACGCCGTCGGGCTGGATCTTCCTGCTGGGGGTGGTGTTCTTCTCCTTCGGCGAGATGCTGACCGGCCCCAAGAAGCAGGAGTACCTGGGCCTGATC
>CAZXHG010000226.1:0-16458 GCA_964639985.1 uncultured Rickettsiales bacterium | reverse complement strand
CGGCCATCTGCTGGGCGATCTGCATCACCTGCTCCTGGTACACGATGATGCCGTACGTGCTGCGCAGGATCCCCTCGAGCGACGGGTGCAGGAAGGTCACGGCCTTGCGGCGGTGCTTGCGCTCCACGTACTCGGTGTGCATCTTCATGCCCATCGGGCCGGGGCGGTACAGGGCGACCGCGGCGACGATGTCCTCGAAGCTGTTGGGCTTCATCGTGCTGATCAGCTCGCGCATGCCCGACGATTCCAGCTGGAACACGCCGAGGGTGTCGCCGCGGCTGAGCAGCTTGTACGTCGCCTCGTCGCTGTAGTCGATCTCGTTGAACTGCAGGAACGTCAGGTCGGTCTTGTCGCGGGCGCGGGCGATGCGGAGCGCTTCGTTGATCTGCGTCAGCGTCTTGAGCCCCAGGAAGTCGAACTTCACCAGTCCGATCTTCTCGGCGTACTTCATGTCGAACTGGGTGGTCACCGTGTCGGTGACCCTGGCCAGCGGGAGGTAGTCGTTGAGGGGCCGGTCCGAGATGACCAGGCCGGCGGCGTGCACGCCCGCGTGCCGGCAGTTGCCCTCCAGCCGCCGCGCGATCTGCAGCAGCTTGTCCACCCGTGGGTCGGCCTTGGCCTGGTCGCGCAGCTTGGGTTCGACCTTCCACGCCTCGTCCAGGGTGATGCCGAGCTGCTCGGGGATGGCCTTGGCGATGCGGTCCACCTCGCCGAAGGTCAGGCCCATCACCCGGCCCACGTCACGCACCACGGCCTTGGCCAGCATCTTGCCGAAGGTGATGATCTGGCAGACCCGCTCGTTGCCGCCGTAGGTGTCGCGAACGTACTGGATGACCTCCTCGCGCCGGTCCTGGCAGAAGTCGATGTCCACGTCCGGCATGCTGATGCGTTCGGGGTTGAGGAAGCGCTCGAACAGCAGGTCGAAGCGGATGGGATCGATCTCGGTGATGCGCAGGCTGTACAGCACCAGCGAGCCCGCGCCCGACCCGCGCCCCGGCCCCACGGGCACGTCGTTCTCCTTCGACCAGCGCACGAAGTCGTGCACGATCAGGAAGTACTCGGCGAAACCCATCGAGTCGATGATGCCCAGCTCCTCGGTCAGCCGGTCGCGGTAGACCGGCTCGAGCTCCACGAACTTCGCGTCGCCAAGGCGCTCCCGGATGGGCACCAGCCGCTGCTCCAGCCCCTCGGCCGCGATCCGCGCCAGGCTCTCGTTGGGATCCTGGTCCTCCATGCCCGGCCGCGTGGGGAAGTGGTACGTGGGCTTGTCCGGGAATGCGAATTCACAGCGCTGCGCGATCTCCGCGGTGTTGCGCAGGGCGGACTCGTCGTCCGGGAACAGGGCCCACATCTGCTCGGGGCTCTTGAGGTACAGCTGGTCCGACGGGAACCGGAACCGTCCCACTGCGTCCAGGGTCTCCTGACCGCCGAGGCACAGCAGCGCCTCGTGGGGGTAGGCGTCCTCCTGCTCGAGGTAGTGCACGTGGTTGCTGGCCACGAGCGGCAGGCCCACCTCGGCCGCGAGCCCGCGCATGGCCTGGTTGGCCTCGCGCTGGCCCTCCCAGCCCACGTCCTGGAGCTCACAGTAGGCGTTGCCTGCCCCGAAGTGGGTGGCCAGGAATTCGGCCGCCCCCCGTGCCTCGGTGGGCTGGCTGCGGCCCAGGAAGGTCGCCACCTCGCCGCGCATCGAGCTGCTGATCGCGATCAGCCCCTCGGCGTGTGCGGCCAGCAGCTCGTGGTCGACGCGGGGGACGTAGTAGTACCCGTCGAGGTAGCCCTTGCTCAGCAGGGTGCACAGGTTGCGGTACCCTACCCCGTCCTGCACCAGCAGCTGCAGGTGGTAGTTCTCCCGCGGTGTGCCCTTGCGCACCGTGTGGCCATACGGCGTCACGAACACCTCGGCGCCGAAGAGCGGCTTGACGCCTGCCTTGCGTGCCTTGGCCTGGAATTCCACCGCGCCGTACATGTTCCCCTCGTCGGTGATGGCCACGGCGTCCATGCCGAGCTCGGCCACCCGGGCGCTGAGCAGTTCGAACTTGTTGAGGGACTTGAGCAGCGAGTACTGGGAGTGGACGTGGAGGTGGACGAATGGCGTGTCGGTCATGGGGCGCGTGCTTCGATTCCCGGGGGTTGTGGCCACGGTTCTGACAGTATCGCACATGGGTGTCAACAGCTGTCGCCGGGGGGGCTCGACCGCATTGACGCGGGGGCCCACGAGGGGCTAGAAACGAGCATCATGCGCACGCGTTCCATCCTCTGCCTGTTCGCCGCGGTCCTGCTCACGACCGCGGCCCTCGACGCGTCGGCCAAGGACCTCCGCGGCCGGTTCGCGATCGGCTTCTGCAACCAGCTCAGCCCGGTCACGGCGGCATCGGTGAAGTTCACCTTCCCGGCCAGGCACGCCACCGTGAACGTCCAGCTGCAGGGCATGGCCGGCTTCGCCCTGTTCAACGCGCGCACGTCCAACGACCAGTTCTTCGCGGGCGCCCGCATGCTGTTCACCTTCCTGGCCGAGGACAACCTCAACCTGTACGCGGGCGGCGGCGCGGGCTACGTGCGGTTCGACGACGGCACCAAGGCCGTTCGCGCCCAGCCCCTGGTGGGGCTCGAGTTCTTCTTCTTCGGCCTGGAGAACCTCGGCTTCTCCGCGGAGCTGGGGCTCAGCGTGGACATCGGCCTGTCCACCTCCGGGGTGGACCTGGGCACGGGCGCCGGCCCGGACGCCGCGTCGTTCGGCGGCCTCGGCATCCACTACTACTTCTAGGATCCCCTTGAGCGCCCTCGCCCTGGACGTCGGTCGGCGCAGGATCGGCATCGCGGGCACGGATCCGACCGGAACCCTGGCCCTGCCCTTGCAGGTGCTGCAGCGCACCTCGCTGCGCGCGGACCTCGATGGCCTCCTGGCCGTGATCGACGAGCGCGGCGTGGAGGTGCTGGTGATCGGCATCCCCGTACGCGAGGACGGCAGCGAGGGTCGCATGGGTCGCGAGGCCCGCTTCCTCGCCGGCAAGCTGGTGGCCGCGCGCCCCGGGCTGCAGCTGCAGCCCTGCGACGAGGCCTACTCCACGGCCGAGGCCGAGCAGATGTTGCGGGAGCGTGGCCTCGACGCGAGGGCTCAGCGGGCGATGATCGACGCGGTTGCGGCCCAGGTGATCCTGGAGACGTGGATGGCAACGCAGGACCAGGAGATGTAGACCGTAGATGGTGCACCGCCTCCTCCCATTCGCCGTAACGCTGCTGCTGGTCGCCACCCTCGCGCCCACGGCGCAGGCCTACGACCCGGCCCTGCGCTGGCGCACCATCGAGACGCCGCACTTCCGCATCCACTACCACCAGGGAGGCACGATCCTCGCCTACAAGGGTGCGCGGGTGTTCGAGGAGATCCACGCCATCCTCACGGAGGATCTCGACCGCGAGCTGCACCGCAAGATGGACGTGGTCCTGCTCGACGCCACGGACGACGCCAACGGCTTCGCCTCGTCCGTCCCCTACCCGTCCGTGGTGCTGTACACCACCGCGCCCATGGCCCGGCAATCGCTCGAGGGGTACGACGACTGGCTGTGGGGCCTGTTCGTGCACGAGTACACCCACATCCTGCACATCGACACCACCGAGGGCATCAACAAGGTCTGGCGCACGCTGTTCGGTGGCCAGGTCAAGGTCAACCGGCTGCAGCCCGGGTGGATGATCGAGGGCTTCGCCGTCTACAACGAGAGCTTCCACAGCGGCGGGGGCCGCAACCGCTCGTCCTGGGCCGACATGCTGGTGCGCATGTCCGTGCTGGACAACCGCTTCCCCACCCTGGGCCAGGCCGACGGATACGTGGACATGTGGCCCGGCGGACACTACCGCTACATCTGGGGAGGGCGCTTCCACCAGTGGGTGGCCGAGCGCCACGGCCATGGCATCTGGACGGAGATGAGCCACCGTCACGCGGCCCAGCTCATCCCGCTGGTGATCCCCGGCAAGAAGGTCTTCGGGGAACGCCTGACCACGATGTGGAAGGCCTGGCAGGCCGACCTCACCACCCGTTACCGGGGCCAGCAGCGCACGCTGATGGAGGCGGGCCTGACCACCGAGGAGCTGCTCACGACCCACCCGGACTTCGCGTCCCGGCCGGTGGCCTCCCCGGACGGCGAGTGGATCTACCACAGCTACCGTCACTACCGCGGCGCAACCACCATCCGCCGCATGCGCGCCGACGGCAGCGAGGCGAGGGTGCTCAACCGCCACTTCACCCCTCAGGGCCTGACGGTCAGCGACGACGGCAGCACCCTGTACTTCGCGGCCAGCCGGCCCCACGCCATCTGGTACGACTTCTTCGACCTGTACCGCTTCGACCTGGACGGCAAACGCCCCTTCCGCCGCCAGCGGTTGACCCGGGGGGCGCGCACACGCGATCCCGACCTGCACCCGGACGGGGAGCGGCTGGTGTGCGTGGTCAATGGGCTGGGCCACAACGACCTGGCGATCTGGTCCGAGGCGGACGGCGTCCGCCGCATCACGGCCACCGACGACTACACCCAGTTCGCCGATCCGCGCTGGTCGCCGGACGGATCGCTGATCGCGGTGAGCACCTGGCTGCCCGGCGGCTACCGCGACATCCTGCTGTACACGGCCGAGGGCGAGCTGTACCAGCGCCTGACCGAGGACCGGGCCGTGGACATCGAGCCCACCTGGTCCCCGGATGGCGAGTACCTGCTGTTCTCGTCGGACCGCACCGGCATCTACAACATCTTCGCCGTGCGCCGCACGGACGGCGCGCTGCTGCAGGTCACCTCGGTGATCGGCGGCGCGTTCCACCCCGCGGTCACCTCGGACGGCCAGTGGCTGGTGTACGAGGGCTACACGTCCGAGGGCACGGACATCCGCCGCGCCGTGTACGCTCCCTCCACCTGGACGCCGTACACCGAGCCGCCGCCGCCGCTGCCCGCCGCGACCCGACCACTGCCGCCCGAGACCGAGCAGCCGCTGCCGTCCACGCCCTACAGCCCGTTCCCCTCGCTGCTGCCCGCGTACATCCTGCCCACGGTGGACATGCTGGGCACCCAGTTCACCGCCTGGGACGTCGGGGCGCGCACCGGCGGCCGTGACGCGCTGCGCATGCACTACTGGGGCGCCGACCTGTCGTACCGCACCGACCACCGCTACCTGTCGTGGGGCGCGTGGTACGAGCTGGCGAGGTTCCACCCGGACGTGCGCGTGGGCTACTACACCTACTCCCTGTCCCAGGGGCGGATCTGGCTGGACCACGACCAGGTCCCCGGCGGCGTGGGCGTGGGCGTGGACGGGATCTTCCTTGGCGAGGACGTGTACCTGGAGAAGCGGCACCGGGCCTACCTGCACCTGGACGTGCCTCTGCACGCGCGCCACAGCGTGTGGGCCGAGTACCAGTTCGACCATCACCAGGCACTGTCGGACGTGCCCGACGAGGCCTACGCGCCGCTGCTGCCCGGGCAGGGCAGCTACTCCGGCCTGGAGCTGGGCTACGTGTTCAGCCAGACCCGCGGCTACCGCTACTCCATCAGCCCGGAGGCCGGGTTCCAGGCCTCCCTGTCCGCGGACATGACCTATCCCTGGCTGGGGGCGAAGGCCGTGGACTGGACCGGCACCCCGATCACCCTGTCCAAGACCGCGGTGGCGGCCGAGGTGCGCGCGTACTTCACCATGCCGTGGTGGCGCAACCACGTGCTGGCCGTGCGCGCCGCAGGCGGCACCACCTTCGGCGTGCCCGGGGACGTGGGTGAGTTCCGGCTGGGCGGGGCGTACTCCGAGGGGTCGTACATCGGCGCGCCGAGCCACGGCTACCAGCTGCGGGGCTACCCGGGCAGCGTGATGGTCGGGGACCACCTGGCGCTGCTGAGCACCGAGTACCGCTTCCCGATCGTGTTCTTCGAGCGGGGGTTCGACGCGCTGCCGCTGTACCTGCGCGGGATCCACCTGGCGGCCGTGTTCGACATCGGCCAGGCCTGGCGGACGGGGGACTACCCCACCACCGCGGACCTGCAGGCCGGGACCGCCACCGTGGGTGGGATCCTGTCGTCGTGGCTGGCCGGGCTGCGGCCCGGCATCGCGCTGGAGGTGAAGGCCGAGCTGATCCCCCTTTGGAACGGCATGCTGCGGGTCGAGCTGGGCTACCAGCTGGGGCTCGGACAGGGCGGGATCGAGTTCGGTCCGGATTCGTTCTACCTGCACCTGGGATCGTCGTTCTGAGGCCCGTACTCTCGCATGCCCCTGGAGTTGGTACGTCCCTTGCTATAATCCCTTCTCGATGACGCGCTGGACCCCATCATTGCTGCTCGCCACCGCCCTGGTCGCCGGGTCGACCGGGTGCGCGGACAGCCAACTGACCATGGCTCCGGACGGCACGGAGAACTGGCCGTTCCCGGACAACGCCTCCCCGGGCATCGTGTTCGTGGGCACGGATTCCCAGTTCAACGAGGATGTCTACATCGTCGACGGCGCCGACCCGGAGTACCTGCTCAAGCTGACCACCAACCAGACCGACGAGTGGCCGGCCGAGGGTGAATACGACGAGAACAGTCCAGGCACGCTGCTGGCGGCGACCGCGCCGTACGGCGTACCCGATCCAGCAGCCCGATACGTGGCCTTCGTGACGGTGCAGTCCGAACCCACCGAACCTCCGAGTGGGCGGGTGTCCCTCGCCGAGGAGCACATGCCGCTCAGGACGAGTCGATCGATCGAAGGATTGCAGGGCGTGGTCTTCGATCCCACCGGCTCGTACATGCTGCTCACCATCGTGGACCACCTCAGCGGCGACACCACCCTCCAGGTCATGGATCCGAGGCTGGATCTGTACGACCTCTCGGAGTGCATTGCCAACGAGGACCTCGGCCCGGCAGCTGTGGCAGACCTCGCGTACGAAGGTGAAGGACGTACACCCGACACCGTGCTGGTCACCGGCCTGCAGGGCGATCCGGGCGTGGCCGCCGTGTGGGAGGTGCCCGTGCCCGATGGCCCGGTCACCCTGCTGACCGCCGGGCTCGAGCTCGACGCGCTCGACCCGACCCTCTCGGCCAACGGCCGCTACGTGGCCGTGCAGCTGTACGACCCGGACGCCAACCGCAGCGACATCGCCGTGCTGGACTCGGACACCGCCGAGTGGTCGGTGATCACCGCGGATCTGCCCCCCTACGACTATCGCTCGGCCCGGTGGGAGCCGTCGCCCGATCAGGGTGAGCGGCTGGCCTTCCTGCTCAACGACACCGAGGAGGACCTCACGCAGGTGTGCGTCGCCACCTACGGCGAGGACGACGTCTGGACGGTCGAGACCCGGGACGTGGAGGACCAGCTGCTGCAGGACCGGCTGCTGAGCAATCCCCGCTGGAAGCCCACGGGCGGCCAGCTGCTGCTGGACTACAGCCTCACGGACAACGCGTCCGGGCTCAACGTGATCGAGCTGGTGATCTACGACGTGGACGGGGACACGGCCCAGCGGCTGGCCACGGACGGCGAGCCCGAGCTGGCCCACTGGAGCCACGACGGCGGCCACGTGCTGATGTGGGACCGCTCGGTGGAGACCAACGACGCGTCGGGCGAGCGCACGCCGATCCGCATCTTCGACCAGGGCTCGGGCCGGACCGACAACGTGCTCATCGAGGCCAGCGACGGCACCAACGAGGTGCTCTACATCGAGTACCCGCTGTTCCTGTATCGCAACACGATGTGGTACTGAGCCGACGGGGCGGCCTCCCGCCTACCTGAATCGCAGATCGAACGGCAGCTGGGCCACCAGGCCGCCCTCTCGCAGGGCTGGCTGGCGGATCCAGCCCAGGGCCGGTACACGCCCCTCGAACCAGCCCTGCGCGCCGCTGAGCCACCTCAGCGGCGACCACACCGGCGGGGCCGGCTGCGCCACCTGCACGGCCATCAGCGGCGCGTCGTGGCCGGCCAGCTCCGAGGCCAGCCGGATGGCGTCGTGCACGCCACCCAGGCCATCGACCAGGCCCCTGTCGCGCGCCTGGCGGCCGGTCCAGACCCGGCCCCGGGCGTGCCGCTCCAGGTCGTCGTACGACCGTGACCGGCAATCTGCGGCCTTGCCCACGAAGATCCGGTAGAACTCCTCCATGCGGTCGCGCAGGCGCTCGCGCTGGGCGTCGTCGAAGTCCTGGCTGCTGCTGTAGAAGCCGTTGTGTTCGCCCACGCCGACCACCTCGCGGTACACGCCCAGCTTCTCGTACAGGCCGCCGAGGTTGAGCTTGCCGCCCACCACGCCGATGGACCCGGTCAGGGTCGACGGCTGGGCCAGCACCTGGTGGGCGGCCATGGCGATGTAGTAGCCGCCGCTGGCGGCAACGTCGCCCATGGAGGCGACCACCGGTTTCTTGTCCGCGAGCCGCCGCACGTTCCGCCAGATCAGGTCGCTGGCCTCGGCCGATCCGCCCGGGCTGTCCACCCGCAGCACGACCGCTTCGACCGCCGGGTCCTTGCGCACGGCGTCGAGCATGCGCGCCAGCGGCCGCGGCGCGATCACGTTGGTCTGGCCGCTGCGGGTGCCCGCCATGATCTGCCCGGTGGCCGTGACCACGGCCACCAGCGGGGCCCGCGAGGCACGCCAGCGCCAGCGCTGGACCCGCCGCAGGCGAGCGCCGTAGCGCTTCGCCTTGACCGTCTTGTGCTTGCCCACCACCTCCTTGACCTGCTCGCGCACCTCGTCGGGGTAGGCGGCCCCGTCCACCAGCCCCAGCTCCACGGCCTCGTCCACGCCGTACGGGCCCCGCCCCAGCAGGTCGGCGGCCCGGTCGGAATCGAGCCCGCGGCCTGCGGCCACGCCCTGCACCAGCTGGTCCCACACGTCGTGCAGCAGCGCGCGCGCGTTCTCGCGGGCGGCCCCGGTCGGACCGGTACGCACGAACCGCTCGGCGAACGCCTTGTAGTCGCCCACGGCCTCGAAGTCGGCGTGCACGCCCAGGCTGGCGGCCACGCCGCCGAGGTAGGCGACCTCGCTGCGCAGCCCGACCAGGTCGAGGCTCGTGGCCGGCGGCATGCTGATGGTATCGGCGGCGCAGGCGACCAGGTACTCCTTGGTGCCCCCGGCCTCGAGGCTGACGTGCACGTGCTTGTCCGCCTCGCGCAGGGCGTGCAGCGCCCGCCGCACCTCCTGGATGCGGGCCATGCCCGCCTCCAGCGGGCCCACGTCCACGCGCACGCCCACGATCCGGGGCTCGCGGGCCGCCGCGTACAGCAACCCGACCACGTCGCTCAGACCGGAGACGTTCACCGGCAGGAAGGGCAGCGCGCGGGGCACGGTCTCCGCCAGCCGCCCTGCCAGCCGCAGCCTCAGCACCACGTTGCCGCGCCGGGGCAGCGGGGGTCTCAGCCACGCCACCAGGGCCGCCAGCGGCCGTATCGCCATCGTCCGTACCAGCCAGTCGATCATGGGTCTCGCCTTGCCATCCGCCGTCACTTGTCGTACCACGAACACACGGCGCGCACGATGCACGCCGCGAACGAAGGATGCACGCAACGTGGGCACGAAGGACGACCCTGGCAAGATGTCCCCGGCCCAGGAGGCCCTGCACAGGGTGTGGGCCCTGGCGGCCCTCCCGATGATCCCCATCGGGCTGGTGCTGTGGATTACGGGCATCGTCACCGGTGTCTACTGGTTCATCGTGGGCGGCACACTCACCATCGCCGCCGGCGCGTACAAGGTCACGGACCGCGCATGAGCAAGGGTATGAACGCACCGATCACCGATCCCGAGCTCGACCTGCTGCGACGCATCGCCGCGGTGCAGGAGGAGGACGTGGTCAGCTTCTGCATCGAGCTGGACCTGGTGCCGGACGAGCCGTTCTCCGTCGACGACGTGGTCGACCCGTTGTTCGAACGTCTGGTCGACCGCGCCCGCACCGAGGGCCTGCCCATCTCCAAGTACGACGCCGAGGACCTGCAGCATTTCGAGTCGCGGCAGCTCCTGGCGTTCGCCGCGGCCCTGGGCCTGCGGATCAGACCGGACCAGGGCAAGCCCGAGATCATCTCGGCCATCGCGCACAAGCTGCGCAAGGTCGGCCGCAAGCTCCCCCCCAACAGCCAGCTCCCCTTCTTCCTGACCTACTTCCTGCCTGCGCTGGTCCGCCACCTCTCATCCTAGGTCGTATCCGGCGGAGGCGAAGCCGGAGCCGGATTCGACCTATCGACGAGGCCGGCCGCACGGAGGAATACGCTACAGCGTCAGGTCCATTTGGAGGAAGGCGGGGGCGGGCGGGGGAGGTTTGGGAACCGGGATTCACCCCAGGATCCGGGGTCGGGGCGGAGGCGTTATTCCTCCGGCGTCGTCCAGAGCTTGAACTTGTACCCATGATTCGCCGTGCCGGAGTAGCCGACCAGCCAGGCGTAGCACTCGGTGCCAGCGGGCATGGCCAGCACGCTGATGCCGACCTCGGGCTTGGTCAGGTCCACGGTGTCGCCCTGCATCGAGTACCAGTTCCACGGATTGAACTCGTCCCCGAAGTAGCAGATCATGTACCAGTCCATGTCGCCGCCGTCACCGTCCCAGTCCAGCTCCCCGTTCAGGTAGCCGTCCTCGTTGAGGTAGAAGCGGTACGTGTCGTTGTCACCGTCCCAGGTGTCCGCGACGATGGTGGTGAAGGTGCCGAGCACGCGGTCCACGTACCCGTCGGTGCTGACCGCGCCGTCGAGCTCCTGGGCACAGTCACCCCAGGCGCCGCCCCAGCCGTCCAGATCGCAGTCGTTGGGCTCGGTGTCGGAGTAGGTGAAGCCGAACAGTGGCGGCACCATCGTGTCGATGAGGATCTGGGGGATGCCCGACGGAGTCAGCACGCCGCCGTCGGCGAGCCAGTCCTCGTCCATCTGCCAGCTGATCTGCTCGGGGACCTCTGACAGCACCATCTCCTGCGGCGCGCTCATCATCAGATCACCCGAGGCGACGGCCGTGGAGTTGAGGCTGGCGAAGGTACCGGCGTACAGGTAGACCCTGTCGATGTCGCTGTCGACGTCGTAGTAGGTCTCCAGCTCGTAGATGCCGGGGGCGACCATCGCGTCGGTGTCGTTGCAGTCGCCGTAGTTCTCGGAGTAGCCGTCACCGTCGTCGTCCGTATCCATGGCCGGGTCCCAGGTGAGCTCGCCGTCAGCGTCGTCAGGTGAGCAGCCGGTTCCCCAGCGCTCGCCACAGATGTACTCGAAGTTCTCGTCGATCGTGTCCTTCTGGAGGTTGGCCCGGATGGCGTCGCAGTCGTTGTCCTTGCCGTCCTGGTAGTCGAAGCAGGTCGTCTCGTCCGAGCAGGGGCGAATCGAGGCATCGGCGTCGTTGCAGTCACCGTCGTCGACGGTGTAGCCGTCCGCGTCGTTGTCCAGCGGCCAGTCGAAACCCGGGTCGGCCGAGTCGTCGTCGTCGCCCGTGGCGCTGACGTTGTCGACCTCGCCGTCGCAGTTGTTGTCCTTGCCGTCCGGCACCAGTTCCAGCGCCAGCTCCTCGGCCATCTCGTCCTCGGCGAGCAGGGTGTCGTAGATGGTCGGGTCGGCGTCGTTGCAGTCGCCGTCGAACATGGACTGGCCGTCACCGTCGAAGTCGGTGCCGTCGATGCCGTTGTCGGCCCAGCCGTCGCAGTCGCCGTCGATGCCATCACCGAAGTTGTCCGGCCAGCCGGGGCGGACCGTGCCATCGGTGTCGTCGCAGTCGCCGTCCGCGATGCGGGCGCCGTCGCCGTCGTTGTCCGCCTCGCTGAGGCCGCGGTCGGTCTGGCCGTCGCAGTTGTTGTCCTTGAGGTCCTCGAGGTCGGGGTCGATGAACACGCTCTCCACGACCTGCACCTCCTGCACGACGTACATGTCGAAGGTGCCCCACCACTGGTAGTTGTCGGCGTCGGTATTCCACTCGACGACCGACGTGCCGGCCACCGGGTTGCCCAGGCTGGCGGCGTCGCCGTTCTGGTAGGCGCCGACCAGCATGTCGCCCGCCTCGGACGGGGCGAGGCCCTTGAGGATCAGCGTGTAGCTGCCGTCGTAGCCCTCCGACATGCGCTTGCCGACCACCTGGACGAACAGCTCCTCCTCCTCGGAGACGGTGTAGTCGAGGTGTTCGTGGCCGTCGTTGGCGTTGGCCACCGAGAGCTGGGTCCCGATGATGTCGACGATGTAGAGGTCGAAGTCCGCCCCCTCGTCGTCCCACACCAGGTCGAGCTCGATGTCGCCCTCGAGGCCGGAGGTGAACTGGTAGGTGTCCCAGTCGCCCGTGTACTCGCCGCCCACGATGGAGCCGGCCGCGCTGAGCACGCCGCTGGCCAGCGCATAGCGGTAGCCGACGTAGTCGACGAACTCGGCGCCCTCGACCAGGTCGTTGGCCGACTCGTCGCCGGCCTCGATCTCGACGTATTCCATGGGCGGGATGATGGCCACGCCGAGTACGTGGCGGTTGTCGATGCCCGACTCCTGACCGAGGCAGCCCGCGATGAGGCCGCCGATGGCGAGGAGGGCCAGGGCCGTGATGCTGAAGTGACGCGTACGCATGTCCGTGTCCTCCATCCCCTAGAAGTGGACTCGCAGGCCGAAGCGGACCTGCCTGGGGAACTGCCTGATCAGCGGCTTGGCGAACAACGAGTCACCTTCGTCGTCGACGTAGATGTCGCCGTTCTCGTCCGTGGCCGTCTGGTACACCGCGAGGATCTCGCGGCTGTTGAGCAGGTTGTCGATGTTGATCACGAGGTCGATCTGGGTGGCGACGATGGTGAACTTGAGGCTGCCGCGCAGGTCCAGGCTCGAGCTCGCCGGCAGCCGGTACTCCGAGCCGCGCCGGGAGCGCAGGTCGGACACGCCCTGCCAGTAGTCGTTGTAGTACATCTTGTTGTACGGGTAGCCCGACTGCAGGCTGAACACGAACCCGAAGCCGTAGCCGATGCTGAAACGCTCGGTGACCTTGATCCGGCCGGGGTTGTCGTAGGTGCCCTGCATCTTGATCACGTGCGGGCGGTCGATGCCGAGGATGCCGTCCTCGTACCAGCCCTGCATCGGCTGGTCGAAGTCGCCGCTGAACAGGCCGCTGGTGTTGCCGCGGACCCTGGACCAGGTGTAGCTGGCGTACAGCTGCAGATTGTCCGACAGGTTCTTGCGCACCGAGAACATCACTGCGTCGTACTTGCGGTAGCCCTGGGCCGGCGTGCGCAGACGGTAGAACCAGGTGTCCTGACCGGTACGGAAGCCGACCGCATTGGTGCCCTCACCGTTCCAGATGATGTTGACCTCGTCGTCCTCGTACCAGTTGTGGTAGTCGCGGTGGAAGTACGTGAGGTCCGCGGCGAGGTCCTTCTGGATCTCGCGCTCGAACCCGATGGTGAACTCGTCGGTGTTGGCCGGCACGACGTCGTAGTGCATGATGTCGCTCGACGGGGTCGCCGCGCGGGAGCCGTCCGTGTTCCATCGGTGGTTCGCCGAGTCGTAGTCGTAGTACTCCGCGCCGAACTGGGTCCGGTTCACGAAGCCGGACACCGCCAGATAGCCGCTGTCGATGAACTTCCCGTAGCCGCCGTGGATCCGCGTCTTGCGGTCGTTGGCCGGGTCCCAGGAGAAGTACGCGCGTGGGGAGAAGTTGTGGAAGTCCAGGATCGCCGCGTCCTGGTTGTTGCGCATCAGGCCGTGGTCGTAGCGCAGGCCGAGGCGGAAGGTGACGTTGTCCCAGGGCTTCCACACGTCCTGCAGGTAGGCGCCGATCTTGCGGCCCGTCATGCGGTAGGGATCCTGGTTGATCACCACGGCGCGCTGCTGCGGGTCGTAGTTCTCCAGGTCGTTCAGCTCGGCCTCGTCATACAGCCCGTCGCCATTGTGATCCGGCGGCGAGGCCCAGATGACCTCGTCGTTGACGTACTCGGACTGGAAATCGGTCCAGGCCCAGGTCAGGTCGACACCCGCACCGATCTGGTGCGAGCCCAGGAAGTCGGCGAACGCCGCGAAGTCCGCGGACGCCGTGAAGTTGTGGCGGTGGTCATTGTAGTAGGTGCCGTCCGAACCGTGGTAGAAGCCGCTGCCCCACGGCCAGACCGGCGTGATGTTCTTGTCGGCGTCGAGACAGGCTCGGTCGTCGCCCCAGTCCTGGCAATCCCGCCACTGCATGGGCACGACACGGATGTAGCTCTTCTGGTAGTACGCCTGCGCCTCGAACAGGGTGAATGCCGTCGGCGTCCAGTCCCAGTCCGCGTTGATGAACCAGCCGCCCTGGTACCAGTCGGTCTCGGCCTCGGGCAGCACGTAGATCGACTGCGTCGCGTTCATGTACTTGGTCGGCGTCGTGTTGAACGAGATCGCCAGCTTGTTCGTGTAGCTGATCTGCCACGTCAACTTGCCGAAGATGTAGTGGCTCCGCCACTTGCCCGGTAGCACCGGGAACCTCGCCAGGTCACGATTGACATCGAGCGCAGGCAGGTTCAGCGAATCGGTCTGGCTCAGCTGGTAGGCGATCGCGAACCAGAGGTGGTCCTTCACGATCGGCCCACCGACGTAGGCGGCGAGTTCGACCGCCTCCACCTCCTGGATGTCCTCGGCGATGTACCGGTCGTGGGACTGCAGCGCCGTGGTGTTGTACTCGGCGTAGAAGTCACCCTCGAACCGGTTGCCGCCGGACTTGGTGGTGATGGAGATGATGCCGCCCAGCGCCTGCCCGTACTTCGCGTCGAACGACCCGGTCACCACCTGGATGTCCTGGATCGCGTCGAAGTTGAAGTTCATCGAGAAGGTGTTGGTCACCACGTCCGTCGTGTTCACCCCGTCCACGTAGTACTGGTTCGACCGCGAGGTCGCACCGTGCACGTTGGGGTTGGAACCGCCGGTGACGCCCGGGAGGAACTGGATGACCTCCTGGTACGACCGTCCGGTGGGCAGCTCCCCGAGGAACTCGCTGGACAGGGTCTCGCCGATCTCGGTCTGCTCGGTGTCGACGGTGGGCCGGCGGTCGATGATCTCGACCGTCTCGCCCATCTCCGGCAGGTCCATGACCAGCTTGAGGTTGACCGTACGTCCGGTCTCCACCACCAGGCCGCGCCGGATGATGGTCTTGTACCCCTCCTTCTCGCAGGTCAGCGTGTACGGACCCGGCGGGAGGTTGGGGAACCGGAACCGCCCGGAGTCGTCCGTCGACGCCTGACGGATACCCATCAGGGAGGAGGACTCGATCCGGACGAGCGCCTCGACGATGGGGACATCGTCGGTGGTCACCACCTCGCCCTTGATCATGCCGGACGTCGCTTGCGCCCGGGCGTACGTTGCGGGGACCAGGAGGAGGCTGAACAGCGCACCTCCCAAGACCGCGTGGATGATCTTCCGCATCGGCTCTGCCCTCTTATGAAAACCAGGGGGGTCTACGGAATTCGAGACACACCGGTACCCGGCCCAAAGTCATCACGACTTCCTACCAGTCGTACACGGGGGTGTCAAGCAACGCGGGGGTTTGTCATGAGGATGAAAAACTTGCCGCTCGATCCTCGTTATGGCCAATGATCTCAACTAGTTCCGGCCGGACTTGGGTATGGTTCGAATCAGAAAGTCCACTGGCCGGATGCCCGCGCGCACGTCCTGCATGAGCATCCGCGCGCGGGCGCAAGGCCTTCGGGAGCGAGACCATGGCGAGAATGATGGAGTGTCCGCACTGCGGGGAGGACATCCTCGAGTCGGCGACCAAGTGCAAGCACTGCTTCTCCGACCTGACCACGGACAAGGCCAAGGCCAGCCACGCTTCGATCATCGGGATCGTGCTGTTCCTCGTGGCGCTGGTCGTCATCGGCATCGTGGGCATCCGGTACATCTACGGCAAGCCCTCGCTGGCGAGCGTGACCATCGACGAGGGGACCCACTCGATCGTGATGATCTGGTCCCACTACAGCAAGGAACCGACCACGCGGCGCATCCCGTTCGAGGACATCAGCAAGGTGGAGTACCTGACCGGCTCCACGGTCATCGGCGGCAACTTCTGGACCGTCAGCGTCTACACCCAGGAGGGTGAGAAGATCGACCTCAACCACTCCACCAAGGAGCCGCTCAAGGGGTACGCCGAGACCGTGGCGGCCAAGACCGGGGCGCCCTACGTGCCGATCAACAACACGCGGGGGAGCCGGATGTTCTTCGGCGGCTCCTAGGCCCCCCGGCCCCCTCCCCCTCCCCCCTCCCCCCTCGCCGAACACCGCCTCACGCCAGCGTCGTGGTACGCCCGCGCCAACATTGGCGAAAGTCGTATTGAACCGCGCGCGGGCCTTCTATAGAATCCGCGCGACCTTCCCACCTCCCTCAAGGAGCGGACGCATACGATGGTCCTCGACTGGTTCCTCGGTTTCTTCTCGTCCGACCTGGCCATCGACCTCGGCACTGCCAACACGCTGGTCTACGTCAAGGGCAAGGGCATCGTGCTCAACGAGCCCTCGGTGGTGGCCGTGCAGAAGGACGGCCGTGGCCAGACCCGCGTACTCGCGGTCGGCCAGGAGGCCAAGGGCATGCTGGGCC
>CAZXHG010000225.1:15434-16465 GCA_964639985.1 uncultured Rickettsiales bacterium | reverse complement strand
CCCACCCTCCACCCCGAGATGATCTGCACCATCACCGATGGACGGCTCAGCTGCGATCTCCTTTGAGGGGAAAAGGGGACGCTCACAACTAAACAACTAATTCCGACTCGGGCACCAGACGTGGTGGAGCGAGTCGAGGCGCGCCCGGATCCGGTCGGTGACTGGGGGCGAAACGGGGACACGTACAAGTAACTCCGGTGGGATGGGGGTGGTTCGATGCCCCGATGCGAGTTACTCGTGCATGTCCCCATCCGGGGTGGATCGGTGCTTGGGTTGGTGAGGGGAAAAGGGGACGCTCACAACTAAACAACTTGTCTGGGCGGGGATCAGTCGACGCACATGGAGCCGCGGCGGGCGGCGTCTTCCTGGCGGAGGAGGTCCTGGATGCGGTCGAGGCCGGCGTTGCTGGTGAGGCCGTAGGGGAGGGGCTGGTGGCGGGGATCGGGGGGGGGGGGTTTCGGGCGGCGGTGGTCGAAGCCGCCGTCCCAGCGCAGCTGAAGCAGCACGCGGTGATCGGTGTAGGTGAACGAGTCCGTGGCCGTGTCCACCGTGCTGTGGCGGTGGGCCAGGCCGTAGGTGGCGCCCACGCGCCAGCCGGCCAGGGGCGGGGCCCAGGGGCCGACCTCCAGGCGGATCACGCCGTCCTGGCGGAGTGCGCCGTAGTAGCTGGTCGAGTAGGGGTAGCGGTCGAACGAGCCCAGCATGCGCAGCTTGATCATCGCGTCCGCGGGCAGGGGTACGCGCAGCCGCACCAGGCCGGTGAAACCACGGTCGTGGAACGCCTCGTGCGTGGCCTGCTGCACCCGGCCGGCCGCGATCCCGGTCAGGTGCCACCCGTTTTCCAGGGGCACGGCCACGGCCACCCCGCCGTCGAATTCCGAGCGTGTGCGCGGGAGGTGTTCGTAGACCCGCCGGCCGCCGCCGGCGAACACCTGCACGCCGGGCAGCAGGTCCACCTCCAGCTCGCCGCGGTGGGCGTCCTGGCCCCAGCCCCCGGAGCGCCCGCCCCCCGGGGAGGAGCGGTAAACCAC
>CAZXHG010000225.1:0-15424 GCA_964639985.1 uncultured Rickettsiales bacterium | reverse complement strand
GCGGGCCACCCCCGCCCCGCGGGCCCGCTGGCCCACCCCCCGCGCGCCGGGGGCCGCCACCTTGCCCCCCCCCGGGGCCCCCACGCCGAGCTGCTCGTAGCTGTACAGCAGCCGCACGCGGAGCCCGCCTGCCTTGCCGAACTCCCCGCCTGCGCGGCCGGCCAGGTCCACGTAGCCCAGCCCGTTCGCGGCCTCGCCCAGGGGGGTGAATGACTTGCCGCGCAGTTCGGCCGCCGGCCGAACGTAGGCCGACGCCCACGGCTCCCAGCGTACCACCAGGTCGGCGCTGAGCACGGCCGCGCCTGCCCTCTCCAGGTTCGAACCCAGATCCTGGGGTGCGCTCTGCACCGCGTTGCTCGTGTACCCCCCGGCGAACAGCAGCCGCGCGCTCAGTGGATCGCGGTCACGGCCCAGCAGGTCCGCGCGCAGGTCCTCGTACAGGGACACGTCCTCGGGGAACACCACGGGGTGCAGCGCCTCGAACTCCCGCAGGTACTGCGCGGCGTCCTCGGATTCTCCATCCAGCCGCGTGTACACGATCCACAGCAGCTCCAGCCGCCCGGCCAGCGGTCCGCTGGACGCGCCCGCCCACTCCATCAGTCGCCTCGCGCGGTCGAGGTCGCCGTCCACCAGCAGCAGCCACACGGCCCAGGTCAGGGTCTCGGTGTCCGTGGGCTGGGCCTCGACCTGCTCCAGCAGCACCTTGGTGGCCCACAGGCGGTTGCCCTGATCCAGGTAGTCCAGGGCCCGGACCCGTGCCTGGTGAGCGGCCGAGGGTGCCGGCCGCTTCGCTGCCGCGGCCCCGCACAGCGCCAGGGCCATGGCCAGGGCCGCGATCCGCAGGGCCCTCACGGCGCCGGCTCCCCGTCCGCGCAGCAGCGGAACCCCCGCGCGTTGGGGAAGCTGCCCGCGGCCACGCCGTCGTAGCCGCACTGGTGGGCGAGGCCTGGATCGCCGCAGTCGTACGCCCCGCCGCGGAAGTGATCCGCGCCGTCGTCGAGCAGCACCGCCTCCCACACGTTGCCGGACAGGTCGAACACGCCGAACGCGTTGGTGCAGCCGTCGAACGATCCGGTGGCCATCACGTGGTAGTCCGAGTCGCACTCGCGGTAGCAGTCCGGGTAGATCCCGCAGTCCGGGTCGCAGTGGGTGTCGACCGCGTTGCACACGGTCGGGTCGTACTCGTCGCCGTAGGTGTACGCGGTCCCGTCCGGCCCGGCGCACACTGCCTCCCACTCGGCGGGCGTGCACAGCCGCTTGTCCGCGGCCTGGCAGGCCGCGTCCGCCTCGGCAGGGATCAGCACCTCGCTCTGCCACGGCATCACCCCGGGCCGGGACGTGGCCAGGGACTCGTCGATGCCCGCGCCGATGTCCGTGGCGTCCGGCCGCGACGCCTCGTGGCTGTCGATGCAGAACGCACCACAGATCGACACCATGCCGTCTACGCAGGCCAGCTCACCGTCGCCGCACTCGAACACGCACTCGTGGTCCGCGCAGGCGAACCCGAACCCCCCGCAATCCCCATCCGCCTCGCACTCCCACACGCAGGCCCCGGTCGCCACCTCGCACACCTGCGGCTCGGGGCAGTCCCGGTTGGCGTAGCAGTGCTGCTCGATGCGGCAACCGGCCGCGGTCAGGGCGAGTATCGCTGTCAGCAATGGGATCGTGGTCGCGCGTGGGGTCATGGCTCGCCGGGTCGCAGGATACCACGGGGCCCCGGATCGCCCTTGAAAGCCCGACCATTTCGATGGGATCGTGTGGGTCGCGACACCCAGCACGGTGAACCACGGAGGGAATCCATGACAAAGCTGCTCCACCTGTTCGTCCTGACCCTGGGCCTGGCCCTGATCGGCCTGCTCGGCTGCGAGTCCTCGCCGTTCGGCACCGGCATGGCCGACGACGACGTGGCCGACGACGACGCGTCCGACGACGACGCGTCCGACGACGACGTGGGCGACGACGACACCGCCCCGGCCGAGGCCATGGTCAGCGGGGAGGCCACCCGCACCTTCCAGACCTGTCCGCCCCAGGACAACGGCATCGGCGACCTGTGCACCTTCATCGCCGAGGTGTGCGACGACTACGAGAACGTCGCGGCGTCCGGCGTGGTCGAGGGCGCGGACATGAGCTGGCCCGAGACCCCGGTCGCGTACGAGATCGACGGCGTGGCCGACGGCGTGTGGCAGGCGTTCGGCTTCCTCGACGACAACGAGAGCGGCTGCGAGGGCGGTCCGGACGAGGGCGACTTCTTCACCACGTCCGGCTGCGTCGAGGTCGAGGTGGTGGGCCAGGCCGACGTGACCGACGTCGCGATCCTGTTCGACGCCAAGTGCCCCGCCGATCAGTGATGCTCACCCGCCCCGTACGCAGCGGGCGTGGTTGAGGATGCGGACGTCGTCCCCCTGCGGCCCGCGGCCTTAGGGGAAATCCGCCGGATCCCCACTCTTGGGGTCGCTGCGCTGCGCGCCCGCGCCGTGCACGTCCATCCCCCCCCCAGCCCGCGTGCGGCGGCATGCGCATGTAGCCCATGGCCCGGCCGAAGGCCACGTACACCGCGTGGGAGCCGGCCCGGTCGAGGGGGCCGTCCAGGTGGGTGGTACCGGTCCAGAAGTACGACTCGTCGTCGCTGACCCACAGGACCGGGTCGATCGCCGCGGTCAGGACCGCGAGGGCGGCCGTCCGGAAGATCGGTGTGTGATTGCGCATCGTCCTCTCCACGAGTGCCCCGCGTCTTCCCCTGCGGACACCGCGGTGGCGCCGAGGGGTAAGCGGCGAGGGGGCGGAGGAGGCCTGCGGCCTTGACGCGCGGCCGTGCGTATTTAAATAGAAGAACCCCCTTTCGGAAGTGGTCATGGATCCCGTGTACCTGCGGCTCTCGGTCACCGACCGGTGCAACCTGCGTTGCACGTACTGCATGCCTCCGCAGGGCGTGGTCCCGTCCGATCTCGGCGCGGTGCTCTCCTTCGAGGAGACCTTGATCATCGTCCGCGCCATCGACGCGGTCGCGCCCCTGGCCCGGATCCGGCTCACGGGCGGCGAGCCCCTGGTGCGCAAGGGCGTGCTGGACCTCGTGGAGCTGCTGCACGAAGCCCTGCCCCGCGCCGAGCTGTGCCTGACCACCAACGGCGTGCTGCTGGCCCGCTTCGCCGACGCCCTGCGCGCTGCCGGCCTGGCCCGGGTCAACGTGAGCCTGGACACCCTGGACCCGGATCGCTTCCGCCAGCTCACCCGCGGCGGCGACCTGGCCCCCGTGCTCGACGGGATCCGCGCGGCGCGCGACGCGGGCCTGACCCCGGTCCGGGTCAACACCGTGGTGCAGCAGGGCTTCAACCACGACGAGATCGAGGCCCTGGCCCGGTTCGCCCTGGCCGAGGGAGTGCAGCTGCGCTTCCTCGAGCGCATGGCCATCGGCGAGGCGCGACGCCGCGACAACGACCGCTACCTGCCGTCCGCCGAGGTGCTGCAGCGGCTGCGGGACGCGTTCCAAGTGCAGCCGGGCGCCACCGAGGGCACGGCCACCTGGTACGAGCTGAGCGCCGGCCGGGCCACCACGGCCCTGGGCCTGATCAGCCCGGTCTCCCACCCCTTCTGTGGCCGCTGTGACCGCCTGCGTCTGGACGCCCGCGGCCGGCTGTGGCCCTGCCTGATGTCCGGGGACCGCACCGAGCTGCGGCCCCTGGTGCGTGGCCCGGACGCCCGCCGCGCCCTGACCGCGGCCGTGACCGAGACCCTGGCCTGCAAGGCGGCCGGCCAGGGCGATGGCCGCGACGAACCCATGAGCGCGATCGGAGGATGACGTGCTACCCGTAGCCGAGGCCATCGAACGGATCCTTGCGGCCAGCCCACGGCTGGAACCCGAGTCCGTGCCCCTGGACCGGGCCATCGGCCGGGTCCTGCGCGAGGACATCACCACGCCCCACGATCACCCCCCGTTCCACCGGGTGATGATGGACGGCTACGCGGTCCGTGCCGCGGACCTGGCCGACCGCGACACCCTACCCCAGCGCGGCGAGTCGCCTGCGGGCGCCACCGAGGTGCCCGTGTTGCAGCCCGGCACCTGCGTGCAGGTCATGACCGGCGGACCGATGCCCGAGGGCGCGGACGCGGTGGTCATGGTCGAGCAGACCGAGCGGGTGGGCGACGGCGTACGCTTCGGCGCGCCGGTCCGCGTGGGCCAGCACTGGGCCGTGCAGGGCGAGGAGGCGACCGCCGGGGCCGTGATCGCCGCGGCCGGCACCGTGATCACCCCGGTCACCGTGTCCACCGTGGCCCACGCCGGCCACGCCACCGTGCTCGCCTCGCGGCTGCCGTCCATGGCCATCGTCACCACCGGCGACGAGCTGGTCCCGCTGGACGCCGAGCCCGGCCCCAACCAGATCCGCGACACCAACTCGTGGTCCCTGGCGTCCCAGGCCTTCATCGAAGGGCTGACCGACGTGCGCCGGCTGCACGCCATGGACGACGAGGCCGATCTCGCCGCCACCTTTGCCGAGGCCCTGACCGCGGACATCGTGGTCATCTCCGGCGGCGTGTCCATGGGCAAGTACGACCTCGTACCGGGCGCGCTCGCCGCGGCGGGTGTGCGGGAGGTGTTCCACCGCGTGTACTCCAAGCCGGGCAAGCCCGTGTGGTTCGGTACCCGCGGCGACACCCTGGTGTTCGGCGCGCCGGGCAACCCCCTGTCCACGGTGGTCACCTTCCACATGTACGTGCGGCCGGCCATCGCGATGATGGCCGGCCGCGACCCGGCCGAGCCGCGGTACACCGGCCGGATGGCGCGCGACACCGTGTTCCGCTCCAAGCGCGACCTGTTCGCGTTCGTGCGCGCGGACTGGGACGGCGGCGACCTTTGTATCACGCCCCTGCCCGGCAAGGGCTCGGCCGACGTGTTCGCGCCCGCGTCGGCCAATGCGCTGCTGCTGCTGCCGGCCGGCACGCACGAGATCAACCAGGGCGACGAGGTCCAGGTCTGTCTGCTGGGACCCGGACCGGGGAGATGAGCATGGGCGACTTCACACACGTGGACGAGGGCGGCCGTCCGCGCATGGTGGACGTGGGCGACAAGAATCCCACCGACCGCCGCGCCGTGGCCGGTGGCGCCGTGCTGGCCTCGCCCGAGGTGCTCGAACGGATCGCGGCCAACTCGGTGAGCAAGGGCCCGGTGCTCGACACCGCCCGCCTGGCCGGCATCATGGCGGCCAAGCGCACGTCCGACCTCATCCCCCTGTGCCACCCGCTGCCCCTGGACGTGGTCGACCTCGAGTGTGAGGTGCTGGAGGACCGCGTGCAGATCACGGCCACCACCCGCACCACGTCGCGCACCGGCGTGGAGATGGAGGCCCTGACCGCGGTGTCCGTGGCCGCGCTCACGGTCTACGACATGTGCAAGGCCCTGGACAAGACCATGGTCATCACCGACGTCAAGCTGCTGGAGAAGACCGGCGGCCGCTCCGGGCACTACCGGAGGGACGCGTGATCGGCCACGTCACCGCCATCTGCACCTCGGAGCGCACCGGCACGGTCAAGACCCCGGTGGACGAGGTCGTGATCCGCGCCCGCCACGGCATCGAGGGCGACGCCCACGCCGGCCCGGGCCATCGCCAGCTCAGCGCGCTGGCGTCGGAGAGCATCGAGCGTATGCGCGCGCAGCTCCCGGACCTCGAGGACGGCGCCTTTGCCGAGAACCTCGTCACCGACGGCATCGACTGGAACGCCCTGCCCATCGGCCGCCGCCTCGCCATCGGCGACGCCGTGGTGGTGCAGCTCACCCAGCGGGGCAAGGAGTGCCACACCCGCTGCGCCATCTACGCCACCACCGGCGACTGCATCATGCCCACCGAGGGCATGTTCATGGTCGCCCGTCACGGCGGCACCGTGCGTGTGGGCGACCCGATCCGCACATCCCCGGAGCTCGACCGTATCCGCTACGCCGTGATCACCGTGTCCGACCGCGGCGCCGCAGGCGAGCGCGAGGACGGCTCCGGCCCGGTGGCCCTCGAGCTGCTCGAGTCCCGGCTCGGCGCCCACCGCGTGGACTACCGCGTGGTGCCGGACGAGCGCGACGTCATCGCCCAGACCCTGAAGACCCTGTGCGACGACCACGTGGTCGACGTGATCCTCACCAGCGGCGGCACCGGCCTGGCCCCGCGCGACGTCACCCCCGAGGCCACCCTGGACGTGGCCGACCGGGAGGTGCCCGGCATGGCCGAGGCGATCCGCGCCGCCGGCCTGGCCAAGACCCCCCACGCCATGCTCTCCCGCGCGGTGTGCGCCCAGCGCGGCGCCACCCTGATCGTCAACCTGTCGGGCAGTCCCCGCGCCGTGGCCGAGCAGGTCGAGACCCTGCTGCCGGCCCTGCCCCACGCCGTGGCCGTGACCTCGGGTGTGCCCCAGGACTGCGCCCGGCCGTGAGAGGACCCATGACGCGCGCCCTGATCGCCGCGCTCGCGGCCACCGTGGTCGTCACCGCGGCAGCGGCCGAGGACCGGCTGAGGCTCGCCACCACCACCTCCACCGAGAACTCCGGCCTGCTGGCCCACCTGCTGCCCGCGTTCGAGGCCGGGTGTGGCTGCAAGGTGGACGTGATCGCGGTGGGCACCGGCCAGGCCCTGGCCCTGGGCGAACGCGGCGACGTGGACCTGGTCATGGTGCACGCGCCCGACCTCGAGCGGGCGTTCGTGGCCGCCGGCCACGGCGTGGATCGGCGCACGTTCATGCGCAACCACTTCGTGCTGATCGGTCCGCCCGACGACCCGTCCGGCGTGACCGGCGCCACGTCGGCCCTGGACGCGATGACGCGCATCAGCCGCGGCAGCACCCGCTTCATCTCCCGCGGCGACGAGTCCGGGACCCATCACCGCGAGCGCAACCTGTGGGCCGCGGCCGGCGTGGAGCCCGGCGGCGAGTGGTACCTGGAGGCCGGGCGCGGCATGGGCGGCGTGCTGACCATGGCCGGCAACATGGGCGCCTACACCCTCAGCGACATGGGCACGTGGCTGGCGTTCCAGGCCGACCTGCCGCTGGAGCTGCGGTACACGGGCGATCCGCCCCTGGAGAACCCCTACTCGGTGATCGCGGTGAACCCGGCCCGGTACGACTGGGTGAAGGCCGACCTGGCCGCGGACCTCACCGCGTGGCTGTGCTCCGAACCGGGCCAGACCCTGATCGGCGGCTTCCAGGTCGACGGCCAGCGCCTGTTCGAACCCCTGCTCCTCGCGGCGGACTGACCGGTGGACTTCCTCGCCCAGGCGGTGGTCGACGCGCTGCGTCTGATCGTCACCCTCGACTCCGACGTGCTCGTCGCGTCCTGGGCCTCGCTGCGCTTCGCGGGCGTCGCCACGGTGCTGGCGTCCCTGGTCGGGATCCCCGCGGGCGTGGCCCTGGCGCTGGCCCGGTTCCCGGGCCGCCGCCTGCTGGTCATGCTGACCAACACCCTGCTGGCCGTGCCCACCGTGGTGGTGGGCCTGTTCGTGTATGCGCTGATCTGCCGCCAGGGCCCGCTCGGCCCGGCCGGCCTGCTGTTCACCCCCTGGGCCGTGATCCTGGGCCAGGCCGTGCTGATCCTGCCGCTGGTGGTGGCGCTCGTGCGCGCCGCGGTCGCGGCGGTCGATCCGGTCTACGCAGATACCGCCCGCACCCTCGGTGCCGGCCCCATCCGCACCATGGCCGTGGTCCTGCGCGAGGCACGCGGCGGCATCGCCGTGGCCTCGGTCACGTCCTTTGGCCGCGCCATCGGCGAGGTGGGCGTGGCCATGATGCTGGGCGGCAACATCGCGGGCTACACCCGCACCATCACCACGGTCATCGCCCTGGAGACCTCCAAGGGCGAGTTCGCCCTGGCCGTGGCCCTGGGCCTGGTGCTGCTGGTGATCGCCCTGGCCGTCAACGGGGCCGTTCAGCTCGTGCGGGGGGCCGAGGCATGAGCACCGCCTACCGGCTGCTGGGCCTGACCGCCCGCTACGACAAGCGCCTCGCCCTGGACCTGCCCGAGCTGGACCTGCCCGCGGGCTGCTGCACGGCCCTGATGGGCGGCAACGGCGCAGGCAAGTCCACCCTGCTGCAGATCCTGGCCCTGCTGCGCGCCGCGGACAGCGGCACGGTCGAGCTGCTGGGCCGGCGCGCCACGCCCGCGGACCTCGACCTGCGCCGGTCCGTCACCCTGGTCCACCAGCGGCCGGTGCTGTTCGCCACCACGGTCCACGGCAACGTCGCCTTCGGCCTGCGCGCCCGCAACCACCCCCGCGCGGACGAGGCCCGCCTGGTGCAGGCCGCCCTCGCCCAGGTCGGCCTCCCGGACTTCGCCACCCGCCCGGCCCGCCAGCTCTCCGGCGGCGAGGCCCAGCGCGTGATCCTGGCCCGCGCCCTGGTCCTGCAGACCCCCATCCTGCTGCTGGACGAGCCCACCTCCTACCTCGACGCCGACGTCCGCCCCCTGCTCGTGGACCTGCTCCGCGCCCGCGCCACCGCCGGCACCACCGTCATCGTCGCCACCCACGCCCGCTCCTTCGCCGACGAGCTCGCCGACCACCAGGTCCACCTCGACCACGGCACCCTCGCCTGATCCCCGTTCACCCCGCGACAAACACCTGTCCGCCCCCGAACCGGCCCCCCACGCCTGTTCACCCCCGGACAAGCATCCGTCCGCCGCCGAACCGGCCCCCCACGCCGGTTCATGCCCGAGGAGGTGTTTGTCGAGCGGTGAACCGATGCCACACGGCGGTTCGTGGCCGAGGAGGTGTTTGTCGAGGGGCGAACGGTGGGCTGGCGGGGTTGGTTCGATCGACAGCACCGTCCCGGTTGAAGTACCCTGGTGCTCCGTTCCAACCACTCGCAGGGGAGACGCACCATGACCGACATCGACGGCGCCACCGGCCAGCCCATCGCCCCGGCCAAGCCCGGCAAGCTCAAGGCAATCGCCATCATGATCATCGTCAGCGGTGGTCTGAACATCCTGTGGGGTCTGGTTCAGCTCATGTCCCTGCTCGGCCTGAACATCTTTGCCTGCTTCTGGGCGCCGGCAGCGTTCGCGCTCGGCGGGTTCGAGCTGTACATCGGCATCCGCCTGATGGGCAACCCGGTGACCCTGCGCAGGCCGCCCATCGCGCTGAGCATCTGCGAGATCTGCGGCATCATCCTGTTCAACTTCTTCGCCCTGTGGTTCTACCCCGTGGTCGTCGGCATCCTCGGCCTGGTGTTCTTCGCCGACGAGGAGGTCAAGGCCTACTTCGACTCGGACCGGGGGCAGGCGCCGCCGCAGTAGGTCATTTCCGGCAGGCATCCATCTGCTGATCTCCGATGGGCCCGAGGGCGTTTTCCTGATGGGCCGTGTACCATCGCGGTGGGGAGTGCACGGACTTGCCGCAAACGCCGGACGATGGAACGAGAACCGTGGCGCGCCGACGTGATGGGGAAGCGTGGCTTCGTGCCAGCGTGATCTATCGAGCTCTCCAGCTCCTTCCCATCGCGCTGTTCCTTCTCATGGCTCTCCCAATCCTCCCGGCCGGGCCTGTCGAGGGATCGCGTCAGGACGAGTGGTACAACGTGGTCCGCTCGCTTCGCATGCTGTATGAGTGGGGCAATCCCGCATACTTCATCCACCCGGCGTTGTTCTACGAGTTGCTGGCTGGACTGTTTGCCAGCCACGGTGCCCTGCTCGAGATGACGGGCGGCCTGCCGGGTGAGGAGGGGTACCTCGACTACTTCCTTGGTAGTCCGAACTCGTTACTGGGCATCGGTCGCTGGATAGCGCTCCTCTTCGGGGCTGCTTCGGTGGTCGCGGTCATGCATCTTGCGCGTCGGATGGCCGACGAGCGAGCCGGACTTCTGGCGGGCTGTGCCGTTGCGAGTTTGCCTCTGCTGGCGGACCTGTCCACCTCCATACGGGTCGACACGACATTCCTGTTCTTCGCACTCGTGGCGGTCTCGGCTATTTGTCGGTATCGGGAGCACCCCCGGCGAGATCGTCTGATCCTCGCTGCCGCCTTCATTGGGGTTGCCACGTCAGCGAACTACCCAGGCGCGTTGCTGTTGCTCCTGCTCGGTCTGCTGATGCCCAGAGTCGACGGTGGTCCGGCTCTGCGCAGCGTGGCAGTAGCGCTTGCGTCAGCGTGCGCTGTGTCCTTTCTCGCCTTCCTTCTCCTGAATCCCCACGTCGTTCTCGATTTCGGCCGCTTCTGGTGGTGGTTCACGTTCCAGGCGCGAGCATCGGTGACCGTCCATCCCCATGCGGGTGACCCCAGCGTCCTCTACTACCTCGGCGTGATCTGGGATCAGGGGGTGCATGTCGTGCTGCTGTCGATCCTGGGCGTGGCGGCAGCCTTTGTTTCGCGGTCACCGGCCGGCACCATAGCGGGCTTTGCGACCGGGTACATCCTGGTCTTCTCGGTCATGCAATCCCAGTACGAGCGGTTCGTCTTGCCGGCCCTGGTGCTCCTCGTCGTTGCGAGTGCCGTCGCCCTGGTTCAGGCCGTTGACTCCATCGTTCCCCGAAAGCGACAGCGCCTCGTGGCTGCTGGTCTGTTCGGAGTGCTCCTGGTCGCCGCAATACCCGGATTCGCCGCAGACCGGTTGCTGCATCCCCAGCAGCGACGTTCGTCTGTCGGTTCGGGGGAGGATCAGCGGGAGGTCGTACTCGAGTACATCCTGGACCACCTTCCTGCGGGGTCCGTGCTTCTATTCGAGTCGGACACCATTCCCCTGCTTCAGATGGCCTACGATCCGCCGGTGGCCCAAGGTCGGTTCCAGGAACAGCTCCGGTGTGCCTTCGAACGGCGGTATCCCGCCCCAGATCGACAGTTCCTCAAGGCGCAGTTCATCGGCGGGATCGTGAACTACGACATCGAGTTGCTCTCGTCCGGCGTCGCCTACTTCCTCGGTTCCTCGCGGAACCGGGCTCACATCCAGGCCAACGCGGCGACGCTAGACGGTCCAGCGGCTTTCTACGAAGCGTTGGACCCCTGTGCCACCGCGGTGTTCGAAGTCGAGGGAAGAGACGACACGCTGACCCTCTATTCGGTCGACGCGCGCTGCCTGATAGCCAAAGAACCGGTGGAGTAATTCTCGTAGGAACAGCTTCTCAGGGGAGGTACCTGGACATGAATCGGAAGACGGTACTTTGTTGTCTGGCACTGCTGACGTTGTTCGTTCCCGTGCTCTCTGCGATTGCCCTTTCACTCGAGACCGAATTGGCTACCGCGGCCGACGCCTTCAACGGGGAATCGGCCGACGCGATGGCGGGTAGCTGGGTAGCTGGCGTTGGCGATGTGGACGGCGATGGCTACGCCGACTTCCTGATTGGTGTTCCAGGGGCTGAAATCGGTGGCCAGGTTCCCGGTCAAGCCTACCTGTTCCTGGGGGGGGCTTCGGGTTGGGGCGTGCCGGATACGCTCTCCGGTGCCGCTGATGTCGTCTTCCAGGGGGAAGAGGATGGAGACCTCGTTGGTGGCGTTGTGGCAGGCGTCGGAGATGTCGACGGCGACGGATTCGACGATTTCCTCATCGGGGCGGAAGGGCGCACGAACGGCGACTCGACTCATGGCTTGGTCTATTTGCTCCTGGGCCAGATAGGTGGATGGTCCCCGAGTACGACACTTGCCTATGCAGATGCGTCGTTCACCAATGAGGCACAAGAATCGGATGCTGGGCTAGCGCTCTCGGCCGCAGGTGATGTGAACGCGGACGGGTACGCCGACTTCCTGGTCGGGTCAAACCATGACTGGGACGGTGGTGTACACGCGGGCCAGACCTATCTCGTGCTCGGTGGCAGCGAACCGTGGTCCATGGACAGTCCTCTGTCGTCCGCGGATGCATCCTTCATCGGCGAGAACACCGACGATTTCTCCGGTGAGGCCCTTGGTGCGGCGGGTGACGTGAACGGGGACGGGTTCGACGATTTCCTCATCGGCGCTCCCGCGTATTCATGGAACTCGGGATTGGGCAAGGTATACCTGCTGTTCGGTGGCTCCGGTGTGTGGGGAGACGGCACGCATCTGTCGTCTGCGGACGCCTCGTTCGTCGGCGAGAACTCGGGCGACCGTGCAGGGCACAGCCTGGCTGGAGCAGGGGACGTCGACGGAGATGGACTCGATGACCTCCTCGTCGCGGCGCCCTACAACGATGAACAGGGCGGCGTTGCCGGCAAAGTCTATCTGGTGCTCGGCGCAACCACTGGATGGGCCGCGGACACGAGCCTGGCGCTAGCAGATGCCTCGTTCGTGGCCGACGGAGCCGGGGACACCCTGGGCTGGTCCGTAGCCATCCCCGGCGACGTCGATGGCGACCTCATCGATGATGTCCTGATCGCCGCTCCCGGCCACGATCCCAACGGCGAGGCGTCGGGGGAGATCTACCTCTTTCTGGGGGAGGGTGGAGGTTGGCCCGCAGTTGTGGACAGCTCCATGGCCATCGCCACCTATCTCGGTGAGAACGTTGGTGATCAGGCAGGGTACATCGTGGGTGGAGGAGGAGATGTCGATGGGGATGGATACGACGATCTCCTCCTCGGGGCGCCGTTCGAGGATAGTGGAGGTGCGGACGCCGGACGAGCCTACCTGCTCTTCGGATCGGGCTGTCGCGATCGCGATGGGGATGGTTTCGGGGATCCTGGAGATTCCGATTGCCCCGGTGGATCGACGACCGATTGCGATGATGGCGACGCAACCGTCCACCCGACGGCGCCGGATGTCTGCGACGCAACTCCTGACAACGACTGCGATGGAGTAGCCGATCCGTTGGAGACGGATGACGATCTCGACGGGGCGACGGAATGCGACGGGGATTGTGACGACGCTGATCCCGCGCTCAATCTCGACGATCTCGACGGGGACGGTGTGAGCAACTGTGGGGGTGATTGTGACGAGACCAACCCCGACGTCCACGTCGATGCTCCCGAGGTGTGCGACTACGTGGACAACAACTGTGACGGGGACATTCCTATCTGGGATGTCGACAACGACGGGGATGGGTGGGCTTCTTGTGATGGTGACTGCAACGACGCGGATGCGGTCCTCCATCCGGCTGACGTCGATGGGGACGGGATCAGCCCCTGCGATGGAGACTGCGACGACACCGAAGCCAGCGTGATGCCGGGTGTCCTCGAGGATTGTGACGGATTGGACACCGACTGCGACGGACTGCTGCCCGACGATGAAGCGGATCTGGATGGTGATGGCACGATGGCATGCGCTGGCGATTGCGATGATGAATCAGACCTGGTCAATCCTGACGCTCCGGAGATCTGCGATGGCGTGGACAATGACTGTGACGAGATCGTGGATGACGTGGACGAGGATGGGGACGGTTTCCTGGCAGCGGCCTGTGGTGGCGAGGATTGCGACGACGAGTCTGCGGCGGTGAATCCTGATGCGCCTGAGTTTTGTGTTGACGGCGTGGACAACGACTGCGATGGATTCGCGGATGACCTGGATGACGATTGTACGGGGGACGATGACTCGTCTGATGATGACACGCACGGTGATGACGATTCCGACATCGTGGCCGGCGACGATGACGACTCCGGAGACGAGGCGACTGGGTGTGCGTGTGCCCTCGAGACGGGCCGTGAACCGGGCAGGTCCATTTCCGTGGCTCCTGTTGGGATACTCGCCCTCCTGTCGATGATGCGGAGCTTGGTGTCTCTGTCGGCACTCCGGGGCAGAAAGCGCTCGTAGTCTCTGCCGTCGTGCACGTTCCCCGGTGTTTCGAGCGACTCTCGCTCGTCTCTCCCCGGGTTGTGGGGTACCGCTGACGAAGCGAGCGGTTCACGTTTGTCTCTTTTGAGGTTTCCCCTGACCTCAGCGCGAGTGCGCGCTGGGCCCAGCCGCGGTGGTTTCCGTGGGCCCATGCTGCAGCATGGGCCCGAAGGGATTACTCACACCCGTACTCCGCGCCCACCACCTCGTCGAGGTCGTCGCAGTCCCAGCCCGCGGCCGGGTAGGTGGTGGGGTCGTACTCGCCCGGCTGCCACCACTCGGGCCAGCCGTCGCCGTCGATGTCCCAGGCCGAAGCCCCGGCCCCGCCGTACACGCCGATGTCGCTGGTGCTGCCGTCCGGATCGGTGATCGACGGGTCCCCTGCGTCCACCAGGGACGAGGCCGGGTCCAGGTGCAGGTCCCACTGCAGGCCGTCGGCGCCGCCCGCGTCCAGGAAGCCCGGGTCCACGGACACGTTGCCGTTGTAGCCCGTGGGGTCGCCCATGCCCTCGATCTGGTCGGGCGCGTTGCCCCACAGGTTGCCGTACGAGATCGACAGGGTGGCGTCGTTGAACCACACCCCGCCCCCGTCCTGCGCCGACGTGTTGGCCGTGACCGACGTGTTGACCCAGGTGGACGCCGACCCGTAGTACACGACCGCGCCGCCGCCGTTGGTGGCCGCGGAGTTGCCGGCCACGACCACGTTGGTCAGGTAGGACGTGGAGTCGCAGCAGGCGAACATGCCCCCGCCGGAGGAATCCGCGGCGTTGGAGGTCAGCTCGACGTTGGTCAGCCACAGCGTGGCCGTGGACAGGCAGACGCCCGCGCCCCACGACGTGGACTCGTTGTCCGCCACCACCGCGTTGTCCATGCTCAGCCACGACTCGAAGAACACGCCCAGCCCGGCCCCCTGGGACGAGACGTTGCGCGCCACCACCACGTCGGTCATGACCACACTGCCGTACTGCACGGCGATGCCGCCGCCGTACCACGAGCTGAAGTTGTCCGTGACGTGCACGTGGTCCAGGGTGGAGTCCGAGTTGTCCAGGAAGATCCCGCCACCTCCGTAGCCCTCGCTGTGGCTGACCACCAGGTGGGAGAGGGTGGGGGAGGCATACGACACGTGGATCCCGCCGCCGTAGCCGTACACGCCCGCGTCCCCGTCGGTCAGCGTCAGCCGCTCGATCACCGTGTCCGCGCCCTCGCCACTGTTGATGGTCAGCACGGGCGCGATGCCGTTGCCGTCCACGATGGTGCGCGCGGCCCCGGCCAGGCCCAGCACGTGCACGCCCTTGCCCACGGTGTTGAAGTTCTCGTAGTACGTGCCCGGCGCCACGCAGATCACGTCGCCGTCGTAGGCCGAGGCGATGGCCGTGCCGATGGAGAAGTAGCCGCTCGGCACCTCGAGGTCACAGGTCACGCACCCGTCGTCAACCGTCCCGTCGCAGTCGTTGTCCACGCTGTCGCAGGTCTCGGCCGCGGCCGGGTGGACCCAGCCGTCGGCGTCGTCGCAGTCGCCGTCGCACAGGGTGTAGCCGTCGCCGTCCGCGTCCGCGTCCTCGACCGTGGCCGGGTCGCAGTCGTCGTCCACGCCGTTGCACACCTCCACCCCACCGGGGCGCACGTCCGCGTCCGCGTCGTCGCAGTCGCCGTTGCAGTCCGTGTACCCGTCCCCGTCGTCGTCCACCTCCCCGTCGTCGTCTGCCCCGTCGCAGTCGTTGTCCATCACCGCGTCG
>CAZXHG010000224.1:0-16756 GCA_964639985.1 uncultured Rickettsiales bacterium | reverse complement strand
TCACCCCGAAGGGAGAGATGCTGCGGAGGAGTCGGCAGACGGGTTCTGGGGGGGGGGCGGGGGGGGGTGGCGGGGGTCATTCGATCGATCCCTGGAGGCCCCATCGGCGGCGGAGGCGGTCGTGGTAGAGCCACAGGTGCTCTTCGTCGCGGGTGGTGACGTACCAGTACTCGCGGTGCAGGTCGCGGGCCCACCAGCCGCCCTGGATGATGTGGGGGCCGGTCCAGTCGGTGATCGTGCCGAGACCGAGGCGGTGCAGCATCCAGCCCCGGGGGTCGCGGCTGCCGGGCTGGGGGAAGGAGCGGGGGCGGGTGTGCAGGCGGCGGACCAGGGCGGGGGAGGGGGGGGATGGGGCGGGGAAGGTGACCGCGGTCCGCGGTTCCCAGCGGAAGCTGGCCTCCGGGAGGTGACCTTCGCGCAGCCGGGCGGTGACCACCGCGTCGGAGCCGAACTCGGCCCGCAGGAAGGCCAGGGCGCGGTTGGCCTCGACCAGGTCCCGCGACGGGCGGTCGCCGACCAGCTGCTGCTGGGCCTCGCTGGCCGACACGGCGTCGGCCACCAGGTGGATCTCGAGCGCGCCCGCGGGCAGGTCCAGCGCCTCGAAGCGCAGCCGGGCCAGCAGCAGCAGTTCGGCCGCGTCCAGGGTGGGGGCAGCCGGGACGATGTCGTCGGTGTGGTCCTCGCCCCGCTCCAGGACGAGGCGCAGGTGTAGCGCGGTCAGCGCGTCTCCACGCCGCGCCAGCTCCCGCAACAGGGGGTGCAGCAACCCCTTGACGTGGAACAGCAGCTGGGTGGAGTCCCCGACCGGTTCGGTCAGCAGCAGCTGGCCGGCCAGGGGCTCCACGTGATCCAGCGGCTGCAGCGGGGTCCACAGGTCGCCGACGGCCATGCGGTGCAGCCGCCAGGCCTGGTCGCCGAAGCGCTCCCGGATCCCGGCGGCGGGCAGGGCCACCAGCCCGCCGAGGGTGGTGACACCGAGCCGGTCGAGCGCGTCGCGGAACCCGGGCTCGATGCCCAGCCGGGCCAGGGGCACCTGTTGCGCGCAGGCCGTCTCCTGCGGGGGGGATGTCAGCACGGTGGTGCCGTGGCTGGCGCGGGCCAGCGCGTACGCGCCGAACCGGGAGAAGCCGACCGCAACCGTGGCCTCGAGGCCCAGTTCCTCGAGCTCACCCCGCACCTCGTCGGCCCAGATCCCCAGGGAAGGGTAGAGCCGCTGCAGGCCGCTGGCGTCCAGCCAGAACACGCCGGGCTCCTCGGCCGCCGGTTCCACGGCCGGGGAGAAGCGCCACAGCTGCTGCACCACCTGGTCGACCGCGCCGTGCACGTCCTCGTCGCCGATCACCCCGGCGCGCAGCCCGGAGCTCAGCGAGAGGGCCGCGGCGTAGCGCATGCCCGGCAGTACACCCCGCTCGCGTGCGTGCTCGTTCACCCAGGTGATCGGGGCCTGGGGGCGGTCCTCGGCCACGACCGCCGCCGGGTGGCCGATCCAGTCGGGGTGTTGCCGCAGCAGCACCTGCAGGGGCAGGGCGGGCAGATCAACGCAGGCCAGGCGGTCCACAGCAGGCCTCCACGTGGGTCCAGCCCGGGGCGCGCCGCTTGTCCTTGACCGCGTGCAGCTCGGCCACGAAGCGGTCGTCCCCTTCCCGGCGCAGCGTGGTCGAGGCGCGGAGTGACACCAGCGAGCCCAGCGACGGTGCGTCCGGGGCGGTGAGGAACAGCACGGCCGTCCCGTGCTTGCGCGCCAGCCCCATCAGCCGTGACAGCAACGGCGTGGGCACGCGCGCGTCCCGACCCAGGTCCAGCACGATCACGCCGAACGCGCCACTGCGGGCCAGCCGATCCGAGGCCCGGGCCACGGACAGCCCGTCCGGGACCCGCACCACCACCAGGGCCTCCAGGTCGATGCCCCAGCGATCGAGGTCCGGCGGGAAGACCCCACTGCGGCAGCGCATCACCCACGCCGTGGTCTCCCCCTCGGCCTGGGCGTCGCGTAGCAGCGACGCGGTCAGCGTCAGCGAGGCCGAGTCCTTGCCGCCGACCAGCTCCACCAGTCGCCCGCTCACTCCGCCGCGCGTCCAGGACGAGGGCTCGGCGTCCCCCTCCACCGCCCGGTGGACGAGCGCGTGGGCGAACCGCGGCGCCAGCTGCTCCACGACCGACACGTGACCTTTGCCTCCTGACAAGGATCTAAGCATGTTTTCCAGGACTGTACAAGTGTTCAGTACCGGAGGTTCGTGAGGGATTTGTAACGAGTTCGTAAGACCGGGAAGTCGGGCGTTACCGGGAGTGTCATACTCGCGTTTCTTCGAGGGAAATCCAAACCGGGGAGTTGCCATGTCGTCTGCGTTCTTCCACGTCTCGTATGTCCTGACGGTGTTCACCCTCGTCGTCGCGGTGCCCGCGGTCGGGTGGGCTGGGGGAGGGGACTTCCGGGCCGAGGCCAACGAGCAGATGCGCCTGTCGTTCGACCTCGACGCGGTCGAGGGAATGTTGCTGGAGGCACCCCAGCAGCAGACGGCCTGGGCCAACGCGCTGCCCGCGCTGCCGCTGGAGCCCAACTCGGACGTGGAGCAGGTGACGGTGTTCCGCGACCGGGCGCTGGTCACGAGGGTGCTGAGCGAGCAGGTGTCCGCGGGGCCGGGGGCGATCACCTTCGAGGGGCTGCCGCTGAGCATCGCCAGCGACAGCCTGCACGGCTTCGTCACCGAGGGGGACGCGCGCATCATCGGGGTGGAGGTCGAGTCCGGCGCAGGCGAGGTGGAGGAGACCGGACACATCGCCGAGATCAGGGAGCAGATGCTGGCCATCACCGAGGAGCTGGGCGGCGTGCGGGATCGCATCGAGGCGCTGCTGGCCCAGCGGGCCTACCTGCGCGACACCCTGCTGGGCGGCCACCGCGGCGAGGGGGCGCAGCCATCCCTCGACCAGGTGCGTGGGACCCTGGCCTACGTGGGCGAGGCCGAGCGTGAGATCGCCGGCCAGCTGCGCAAGGAGCAGGATCGCGCCCGCGAGCTCGACGAGGAGCTGCGGCCGCTGCTGATCAAGCTGGAGAACCCGCTGGCCACGGGCATGAAGGTGCGCGTGGACGTGGACGCGACTCGCTCCGGCGAGGTCACGGTCGGCCTGCGCTACCAGGTGTTCGGCGCGCGCTGGTGGCCGGCCTACAACGCGCGGCTGGACGAGGCCTCGTCCCAGGTGGCGCTGGAGTATTACGGCATCGTGTCCCAGGCCACGGGCGAGGACTGGGAGGACGTGGCGCTGCTGCTGTCCACGGCCGATCCCTCCGTGTCCGGCGAGCTGCCCCAGCTGTCGTCGTGGTACCTGGGCCGGGACGCGTACGGCTACGACTACAACGTCGAGGGCAACCTGATGGCCGGCCGCGGCTACTACGAGCAGGGCCACAACGAGATGCAGGTCTACCAGCAGGCGGCCGAACCCGCCGGCATGGTGGACAGCCAGATGAACGCGTCGGTACAGGGCACGGGCGCGGTGGTGTTCGCCATCCCCGGTCACCGTACCGTGGCCGGCGACGGCAGCGAGCAGCGGCTGCCCGTGGGCACCCAGACGTTCGGCGTGGCCATGGAGCTGTCGACCGTACCCAAGCTGGTGCCCGAGGTGTACCGCCAGGCGCGGCTGCGCTACGAGGGCGAGGCCCCGCTGCTGCCCGGGACCGTGTCGACGTTCGTGGGCGCGGACTACGTGGGATCAGGCGAGCAGAAGACCGTGGTGCCCGGCGAGGAGTTCCTGCTGTCGTTCGGCACCGACGACCGCCTGCGAGTGGAGCGGCAGCTCGTGTCGCGGCAGCAGGAGTACGTGGGCGTGGGCAAGAAGACGACCCGCTGGACGTTCCACTTCCGCATCAAGGTCAGCAACTTCGGCGACGAGGCGCAGCTCGTGCGGCTGGTCGACCAGGTGCCGATCGCGGAGGTCGATCGGGTGGTGGTGAAGATGCTCGACAGCACACCCGCCAGCCCGGCCAACCCGGACGACGGTCCCGGGATCATGAAGTGGAAGCTCGAGGTTCCTCCGGGCGGCGAGCAGGTGGTGGATCTGCGCTTCAGCGTGACCGCGCCGACCGACGTGTACCTGGGGAGCTTGATGTTCTGACGGCCGGGGCTTATCTCCAGGGACAGCCACACCGGAGGACGCCATGCCCACCACCATCGAAGAGGCCCTCGCCCACCTGCCCGGGTTCGACTGCGGCCGCTGCGGACACACCTGCCAGGTGATCGCCGAGCGTATCGCCGCGGGCCAGGCCACCGAGCAGGACTGTGACGCCCTGGCCGACCCGTCCGTGGAGCTGCTGATCGACGGCGAGACCATCCCGCTCACCGAGTTCCCGCGGGAGTTCCTCGTGGGCACGGTGCTGGGCGCGGTGTCCGCGCTCAAGGGGGTCGACGACGTGCGGACGCTGCAGCTGCGGATCGTACGGGACTGAGCTCAGAGGGGGGTCGGCGAGTCCGCGTCGATCCCCAGCGCCTCGAGGAAGTCCGCGACCAGCACATCCCAGATCCGGCCCGCGGCGACCTCGCCCGACAGCCGGATCCGTCCGCCGGCGGTCATGCCGTGGCCGCCCGCCGACCCTCCGTGGGGGCGCACCAGCGACACGGCCAGCCGGCCGGCGCGGCCACCGGGCTCCTCGGAGCGCAGCGAGAAGCGCAGCGCGCCCTTCCAGGTGCCGGCACACAGGCACCAGTCCGTGCCCTGCCGGCGCACCAGCCAGTCGGCCATCTCGGCCACCAGGTCGGGGTAGGGGAGCTCGGGCAGGCAGCTGACGATGGCCGGTCCGTACAGCGTGGCGGTCTCCAGCGCCGCGTGGGCCACGCGGTAGTACCGGGGTTCCAGCTGGGGATTGATGATCCGGCCCAGCGCCTCCATGTCGGCCACCGGCAGCACGTGCGCGTAGGCCGCCAGATCCCGCTCGCCTGCGTCGCGGGTGAAGTCGCGGGTGTCGGTCTTGAGGGCGTAGAGGATCGCCGTGGCCAGGGGGGCGTCGATGGGCAGCCCGCGCTCCCGCAGGTAGTGCAGCACCATCGAGGAGGTGGTCTCGGCGTCCGGCCGCACGTCGCACCACGGTGTGTCCGGCGTGGGGCCGAGATCGGCGTGGTGGTCCACACACACGAGCACCGGCAGCGATCCGGGCACGGAGTGGTTGGAGGCCGCGGGCTGGGTGTCGACCAGGGCCGCGCCGTCGAACGTCTCCGGCTGGAGGCTCTCCAGACGGCGCAGGCGGATCCCGAGTTCACGCACCATGGCCCGGTTCTCGGCGCGGCCGATGATGCCCTCGAATGCGATGGTCACCTCGGCGCCGAGTTCATGGTGGAGGAGCCGCTTGAGACCCCAGGCCGCGGCGAGGGCATCCGGATCCGGGTCGTCGTGGGGGCACACCAGCAGCCTCTGGCACCCGCGCAGGGCGTCGATGGCGGCGTCGAGATCGAGTGGCCCGGCCATGGGCCCACCATGGTACCGCCGCCCGCCGAGGTCAAGGACCGCGAACCGATCGGTGGTGGTGATGGCTCAGGGGAGGGGAGAGGGCAAGCCCTCCGAATTGCGGAGTGACGCGATGGACGGTCTCGGCTTCCTGGTCTTCGTACTGGTGTGGGTCTTCCTGCAGGCGTGGTTGCTGCCCCGGCTGGGGGTGCCCACGTGAATGTCGGGATCGTGTCGCGTGCCGACACCGTCCGAGCGCAGGTCCCGATCGGTCGACGAACCCGTCGATCGGATCTCGTGATCAGACCTTGGTCTTGAACCTCGGATCGGCATCGAGGGAGCGCGCATAGGCCCGCAGGGCGCGGACCGCGTTGGCGTCCAGGCCGTCGTCGTCCCCGTGGTCCCCCTGGTTCCCGTCGTTGCGCGAAGGAGCGCGGCCCTGGGCCTCCAGCAGCGCCGCGCGCGAGGCCAGGGCGCGCCTCGCCGCCTCACGGCGGGGTACCCGGGCCTCGCCGGCACCATCCCGGGCCTCGCGGAGATCCTCGAGTTCCGCGCCGCGGGCGGTCTCCGCGGCGTGTTGCGGATCCTCGCGGTGGACCTCGGTCAGGGGCTCGACAGCCTCGTCCGCGTCACCCGCAGCGGCCACGCGGGCGCGGAGCCGCACGTTGCGCGACGGCTGGGCGAGGTTTCCTACCGGTCGGATGACGGCCACGGCTTCCCTACTGGATTGTTCCGGCACGTCCGCAGGAGCGTCAAGCAATAAATGCACGCGCCTCGCGCGCGCGAAGGCCGGTCACCACACCTGCAGGTGGAAGGCCGTGCCCCGGTCCACGGGTGCTGGCACGACCATCTCGACCTCGGGCCAGGGTGCCGCGAGCGGCTCGGCGGTGATGGCGGCGCCCCGGCGTGCCAGGGGTCCCGTGCCCGGGGGTGGCCACGCCGCGACCTCGTCGGCAGACAGGGTGACCACGCCCCCCTCGTCGCAGTACCGCTCCAGCATCCACACCATGGCCGCGTGCTCCGCGACCCCCCGCACGATCACCACCACGCCCCCCTCCTCCTGCACTGCGCATGCCCGCCGGACCAGCTCACCGTAGTCCTCCAGCGGGGAGCACGGCACCTCGTCCACGAGGCTCCAGCCGCGATGCTCGATCGGGGACCGGGGGGTGAGCGTGGGCCCGATGTCCAGGCGCCCGTCGACCGCGGCGAGTTGCAGCAGGCCGGCCCCGATCAGGGCCCCGCCGACCGCGGCGCGCGCACGCTCCCACGGAGCGGCGTCCAGGCCAGCGCCCACCGCGACCATCAGCAGGGGCAGCAGGCCGAACAGGAAGCGCTCGTCGAGCACGTCCACCTTCAGCAGCAGCACGCCGATCGGCGGCGCGCCCAGGGCGGCAGCCAGCACGAGGAGCCGCCAGCGCCGGTACCCGAGCCCCAGGCTCACCAGGATGGCAGCGGCGACGAGCGGGCCGAGGGAGGAGCCGACCAGGCCACGGCCGTAGAATCCGACGCGGCCAGCCAGGGTGCGTACCCCCTCCACGCCGTCCAGCTCCAGCGACCGGGTCTCGCTGCCCAGGCCGAGGGCGGTGTCCAGGCTGCTGCCGCGCGTCGTGTCCAGCTCCCATCCCAGGCCGACGACCCCCGCGAGGGGCGTGACCGCGCCGTGCACCACCCGTGAGTTGCGCAGGGCTGGCGAGCACAGCATCACCACCAGCAGGGCGGCTCCCACCAGCCTCGCGGCGGGCGTGGTCACGCGCCGGCGGTGGACCTCCAGCCCGACGAGGGCCGCGGCGAGCAGCCACGGTCCCACGAGGTAGAACCCGGCGGTCCACTTGGTCAGCAGGGCCGTGGCCGTGGCCACGGCCGCGAGGCAGGCAGCGGGCGTGGACCGGGGCAGGCCCAGCAGCGCGGCCAGGGCCAGGGTGGCCAGCGCGGTGGAGGGCAGGTCGTAGTAGTAGCGACGCGCCGTGGCGAACACCGCGGGCAGCAGCGGCACGGCGGCGCTGGCGGCGGCGACCACCTCCCAGCGGCAGGCCGGGAGGCCGAGCACGGTCGGGAATCGCCTCGTGGCCCAGGCCACGGACGCCGCCAGCAACAGCAGCAGCGGCAGGTTCATGTGGATCGCGGCGCTCGCGTCGGTCCCGAACACCGCCCCCCACGCGGCCGCGGCCAGGTGCAGCAGCGCCGGGTAGGTCTCGTCCTGGCCGGCCAGATCGCCCGGCAACCGCCACAGGCGGCCCACGAGGGAGCGGTCCTCCAGCACGCGGCAGGTCTGCTCGCGGAAGCTGTGCTCGAGGTACTCGGCGCCCTGGTCGCCATAGACCGGCAGCGGGCACCGGGAAACGGCCGCCACGTGGGAGGCGACCACCACGGCGAACACCGAGGCGAGCAGCACCCAGGGCGCGCTGCGGCGCGCGAGCGAGGCCGATTCCAGGGGGGAGGCACTCAACGCCCCGCATCATATCAGCGCGGCGGCTGGACGTTTCGCTGTGGCAATACGTCCCGGCGGGATCCCGTAGAATCACGCCATGAAGTCGCGCATCGTCATCGCCGGTCTCGGGGAGACCGGGTTCGACCTGGCCCTCAAGCTCGCCCACAACTGGAACGTCGTTGGCATCGATCCCGACCGCGCGGCCCTCGATCGGGTCGGGCAGGGCCTGGGCGCCGAGCACGACGTCACCCTGCACCACGGCGACGCCACGTCGGCGCTGGTGCTGCGCCGCGCCGATCTCGAAGGCGTGCACGCGGTCGTGGCCTGCACCGGCTCGGACGAGGTGAACGCCGAGGTCTGTCGCGTGGCCCGGGACGGATTCCGGGTCGAGAACCTGTTCGCGCTGATGTACTCCGTGCTCTGGGAGGAGGAGTACCGCAACGAGGGCATCGAGCTGGTCAGCCAGGATCGGGCCTGTTCGGCCATCCTGGAGTCGCGGGTCGAGCGGGGCCAGAAGGTGGCCAGCGGCGTGGGCCTGGGGGACGGTGAGATCGTCGAGGTGGTGGTGCTGCCCAACTCGTCCGTGGTGGGCCGCTCCCTGGCGCAGCTCAGCCCCCGGCGGTGGCTGGTCGGTGCGATCTACCGTGACGGCCGCCTCATCGTGCCCCACGGCGACACGGTGATCGCGTCCGGCGACCGGGTGCTGCTGGTGGGCGATCCGGCGGTGCTGCCGTCCATCGCTTCATTGATCCGCTCGGGCGAGTCCGAGTTCCCACTGCACTACGGGACGCACGTGGTGGGCCTGTGCAGCGACGGCATCGAGCGCGTGGTGGCCGAGGCCGCCTACCTGATCGAGGCCACCCGCGCCGACCGCTTCGAGGTGCTCGCCTGCGAGGACACTTCATCGCGGCTGGGGGAACTCGAGGCCCGTTGCCGGGCCGAGAGGCTACCCTACCGGATCAGCGAGGCGGCGGACGGTACGGTGCAGGCCCTGGCCGAGGCAGCGAGCCAGCGGGACGTGGGCGTGCTGATCCTGCCGCCCGCGGAGCTGGGGCTGCTGTCCCGCATCGGCCTCAAGCGCTCGGCGGCGGCCGAGGTGATCGACCGGGTGACCTCGCCGGTGCTGATGTCCCGCCAGACCTATCCCTACCGACGCGTGATGCTGGTGCTCGCCGAGCTGCCCCTGCCGTCCATGGCCGGACAGGCGGCCGTCGACCTGGTCCGCATCGTGGGCGGCGACTTGATCCTGGGCGTGGTGCACCAGCCCGACCTGGTCGCCGGCACGGAGCTGCGCGAGGAGGTCGAGGCGAGGCGCCAGGAGATCGAGAACCTGGCCGGCATGTACCACGTGGATATCGTGGTGCACGAGTTCGAGGGCAACCCGATCGTGGAGATCGAGCAGGCGAGCAGGGAGTACGACCTGCTCGTGCTGCCGTTCAAGAAGCGGCGCAAGGCGTTCCTCACCCGCCCCGACGTGGCCCTGAACCTGCTGCACCGGGCCCGCTGCTCCGTGCTGGCCATGCCCTACTGAAGGAGCGACCGCCGCCATGCACGCCCACGACGCGGTCTCGTTGCTGATCATCGGCCTGGGCGCGTTCACCATCCCGCTGATCTCGGGGCGGATCGGAATCCCCGCGGCCGTGGGCGAGATCCTGTTCGGCGTGCTGGTCGGCCCCCACGTGCTGGGCCTGATGCACGCGGACGACTACATCACGTTCCTGGCCGAGTTCGGCTTCGCCTTCCTGATGTTCCTCGTCGGCCTGGAGCTGGAGTTCGGCCGAATCGAGCGGGAGGGTCTCGGCGGCCTGGCCTCGGCCTCGGCGATCGCCGCGCTGATCTTCGTGGTCGCCTATGGCGTGACCCGGTTGTTCGGCCTGCCGACCTTCCTGTTCCTCGCCTTCGGCGCCATGAGCGTGGGCCTGCTGCTGGTGACCCTGGCCGAGACCGGGATGAACCGCACCCGCGCCGGCCAGACCCTGATCTTCGTGGGATCACTGGGCGAGTTCCTGACGATCGTGCTGGTGACGGCCTTCAGCCTCTACTACGAGTACGGGCTGGGCCGACACCTGGCCATCGAGATGGCCAAGCTCGGCGCCATCCTGCTGGTCGCGTACGTGGTGCTGGTCATCCTCCGCACCTGGATCTGGTGGCGCCCGGCCGCATTCGCGCGCGTCGTGGCCGCGCGCGATCCATCTGAGATCGGCGTGCGCGCGGGCATGGCCACGATGCTGGTGTTCGTGGCGTTCGCCGCGCTGATGGGGATCGAGGCGATCCTGGGGGCGTTCGTGGCCGGTGCGCTGTTCTCGTTCGTGTTCCGCGAGAAGGGCATCCTGCAGACCAAGATGTCGTCCATCGGGTTCGGCTTCTTCGTTCCCATCTTCTTCATCTGGGTGGGCACGGAGTTCGACCTGTCGGCGGTCCGTGGCGTCGACACCTGGAGCATGCTGGGGTTGCTCCTGGCCGCCACGGTGCTGACCAAGGGACTGGGGGCGGCTCCCTTGCTGGCCCGCGGCTTCGGCCTGCGGGTGACCGCCGGGGCGGCGCTGATGCTCGCCGCACCCCTGACCCTGCTGGTGGTGATCGCGCGCATCGGCCTGGAGGTGGGCGTGATCGACGAGCGGACCTCCAGCGCACTGGTCCTGCTGGCCATCGTCACCGGCGTGGTCTGCCCCTGGCTGTTCCGCCTGCTGATGGGCGGCGCCCATGGTCAGGAGGGTTGAGACGATGTGGTGCTCTCGCGTCCTCCCCGGGATCCCGTTGACGGCTGCGCTGTGGGCCTCGACCGCGAGCGCGCAGCCGGTGGAGCACACCTTCATCATCGTGATCGACGGATTGCGCGCCAGCGAGGCCTTCGACGACCCCGAGTACGACGTGGTCGGCGCGCTCGTGGACGGGATCGTGCCCGTGGGGGCCCTGTGGACCGCCATGGAGGTGCGGGACCAGACCGTGACGCTGCCCGCCCACCAGGTGGCGGTCACGGGCAACTACGCGGACTACGCCAACCTCGGCGCCTACGAGGGGCGGCTGCACTACGCGCCCCGCACGCCGACCCTGTTCGACGCGTGGCGGCGCCACACCGGTGCGGGCCCCGAGACCTGCTGGGTGATCTCCAACACCTACCTCGTCGGCGAGGACGCCAACCACACGCTGATGCCCGGATTCCCGCTCGACGGTGGCGCGGGTGTGATCACCGACTACTCCTACACCGAGACCGACGGCTGGGTCTGGGATCAGGTGGAAGGCGTGCTCGCCGAGCACGAGGTCGACCTGATGCTGGTCAACCTGCACGAGACCGACCGCGAGGCCCACACCGAGAACTGGGAGACCTACACGGGCCGCGCGCGAGAGGCGTCCGAGGCCATCGCCGCGTTCTGGCAGCGCCTCCAGGCCGATCCGGTCTACGCCGACACCACGGCTCTGCTGGTGACCACCGACCACGGCCGCCACCTCGGAGGCCAGGAGGTGGGCTGGCGGAGCCACGGGTGCCACTGCCGGGGCTGCCGAAAGGTGTTCCTGCTGGCCGTCGGCCCGGGGATCGAGCCGGGCTTCGCTTCGGGCGAGGCCTGCTCGTTCCTCGACATCGCCCCCACCGTGGCCTACCTGATGGGATTGCCGTTCCCCTATCACCGTGGGCGGGTGCTCTCCGAGATGCTCGTGGACGGTGACGCGGTGGTCCCGGGGCCGGGGGGTGCGTTCCACCCGGAGGTCGTGGCCGGGGGCGGGATGCTGGCGCGCACCTGGGAGTGGCAGGACCCGACCGTGCCGGACGCTGAAGGCGCTCACCGGGTGGCGGTGGACCTGTCCACCGACGACGGGGAGACCTGGGCCACCTCGATCGTGGAGGCAGGCGCGGCCGTGCAGCACGCGCCCGTGGCGTGGACCGACGGCGAGGCCGTGATCGCGGGCTGGCTCGAGGTGCTCGCCGGCGGCGATCACTGGTACGTCCGCCTCCGGCGCCTGCCGCCCGGGGAGGCGTCCTGGCAGGAGGTGCTGTACGAGCCCATGGACGGGGCCTCGACCCCGGTGGGCAATCTCGCGCTGGTGCACGATCCGGATGAGGGCACCCTCCACCTGCTGGAGAACAACGCCCTGTCGCAGGTGATCCGCGTGTGGTCCAGCGACGACGACGGCGCCACCTGGAGCAGCGAGCCGGAGAGCTGGGCGGCCGATCGGTACTTCCCGCGAGACCTGCGTCATGTCACGGTCGGGGACACCTGGGTCGCCGTGTTCAGCGCCCACGCCACCGGCCCACCGGGCCAGCTCGATCCCAACGACAACACCGAGATCTACCGCATCCGCTCCGACGACCAGGGCGGCAACTGGGAGACCGGGATCGAGATCTCCGACAGCGAGACGCCGAGCATCGCGCCGGCGATGGTCGTGGACGGTGCCGGCGTGATCCACGTGATCTGGTCCGATCGGGCCGACGGCACCTTCCAGCTCCACCACGCCTCGTCCACGGACGACGGCAGTACCTTCTCCGCGCCCGTCCAGCTCACGGCGGGCTCCATGGGCGCCTGGGAGCCGGTGGTCGCCGTGGACGGCGAGCGGTCCTACGTGGCCTGGTCCCAGTACGACGCCGAGGACCACGCCACGGTGCGTGTCGCCGCCCTGGAGGGGGACTTGCTGGTCGAGGAGCAGGTGTTCGGGGAGGTGGGGCAGGTCGCACGTACCCCGGCCCTGCTGCCGCTGGGGGACTGTACCTCGTTGCTGACCTGGACCTGGAGCGACCTGGAGGGGCCCTGGGAGCTGGCCGAGGAGCGGGTCACCACCGCCGGTCTGTCCGTGTCCATGGCCACCGGGACCGTGACCCCGGACGAGCTCGAGGCCGGTGGCGCGGCCGAACTCGAGGTCCACGTGACCCTCCTGTTCGAGGACGGCGACCGCGGCGTCGACGTGCTCGGGATCACCGTACCGGACGGCCTGCAGCTCACCGGCACGGCGGGCGTGGAGGTGGCCGGAGGCCCGCTCGACACCCAGGTGGGCGGCAACCTGGAGCAGCTCACCCTGACGCTCACCGAGCCCATCGGCGGCGACGCACCGGGATTCGTGTTGCGCCTGGGCGTGACCAGCGCCGGGCAGCAGGGCGGGGGAGGGCCCCTCGAGGTGCTGCTGGGCCACGGGGCGGAGCCCTGCACGACCGCCGTGGAGGGGGCCCTCGCCGTGGTGGTCCTGGGCGCGGAGGGGGACGACGACGACACCGCGCCGGGCGCGGACGACGATTGCTCGTGCAGCGAGACGCGCCGCCCGGCGCCGGGCGGCGCGCTGATGCTGGCCCTGGTCGCCGCGGCCTTCGTCGCCAGACGGACCTCACGCGACCGCGCAGGCCCCGTGTGACGCACGCCGCCGCGATGTGCACGTCACCGGTAGACATGCACTGGCGACCTGCTGCATAACGTGCCACCGTGCCACCGGCACGAGGAGGCAGGATGTTCTCGCCGACCATCGACCCGGACCTGGAGCTCGACACCTCCATCCCCCGGCTCGGACCTTGTACCGTGCCGTCGCCGCTGCGCTACCGGCAGTTCGTCAGCGACGCCGAGCGCGTGCTGTACGACGTGGAGCAGGCCCGGGTGCTGGCCCGCCTCGCCGTCGGGTCGCCGGTGATCGCGTTCGAGCGCGCGGGACCGCGCGAGCAGATCTACTTCGATCCGGCCAACGTCAAGGCCGCGGTGGTCACCTGTGGTGGACTGTGCCCCGGACTGAACGACGTGATCCGTGCGATCGTGCACGAGCTGACGTACATGTACGGCGTGCGGCGGATCAAGGGTGTGCGCAACGGCTATGCGGGCCTGAACCCGGCCAACAAGCTGTCCATGATCGACCTCACCCCATCGGTGGTGCGACACGTGCACGAGGACGGCGGCACCGTGCTGGGATCGTCCCGCGGGCCCCAGCCCGTGGAGGTGATGGTCGACACGCTCGTCCGCGAGGACGTGCGCATGCTGTTCACCATCGGCGGCGACGGCACCCTGCGGGGCGCGCGCGCCATCTGCGAGGAGATCCGCAGACGCGACGTCAAGATCGCGGTGGTCGGCGTGCCCAAGACCATCGACAACGACATCAACCTGGTGTCCCGCTCGTTCGGCTTCGATACCGCGGTGGCCGCGTCCGAGGAGAGCCTGCGCTGCGCCCACACCGAGGCCACGAGTCACCTCAACGGCATCGGCATCGTCAAGCTGATGGGCCGCTACTCGGGGTTCGTGGCGGCCGTGGCCTCGCTGGCCCAGGCCGACGCCAACTTCGTGCTGATCCCCGAGGTGCCCTTCGACCTCGACGGCCCCCGCGGCCTGCTCGCCGCGCTGGAGCGGCGCCTGGAGGATCGCGGGCACGCGCTGATCGTGGTCGCCGAGGGGGCTGGCCAGCACCTGCTGGCCGCAGACGACCGCACCGACGCGTCCGGAAACCGCAAGCTGGGGGACGTCGGCGTGCTGCTCAAGAAGCGCATCAGCGCCCACTTCCAGGCCAAGGAGATCCCCTTCGCGGTCAAGTACATCGATCCCAGCTACATCATCCGCTCCGGCCGGGCCTGCGCCAACGACAACGTGTTCTGCCGGTTCCTGGGCCAGAATGCGGTGCACGCCGGCATGGCGGGCCGTACCGACGTGCTGGTGTCGAGCTGGAACAACCAGTTCGTGCACATCCCGATCGGCGCGGCGGTGATCGGCCGCAAGCAGGTCCACCCGGACGGCCCGCTGTGGCTCAGCGTGCTGGAGTCCACCGGCCAGCCGGAACGCATGACGGCGGCCGACTGATCCAGCCTGGAACAGGGTGGCGCAGCGCTCGCCTCGCGCACGCACGACTCCTTTGTTGACTTTTAGGTGACCAGCACCCAGAGTGTTCGGTCGTAGGGAATGATCTCACTACAGGGCAGTCGTCGGCAGGGGGCGACGAACAATCCGGCGGGAGACCGCCACAGCACGGGTGACACCCCATGGATCGGCTCGTATACAGCGGTTTCGTGACCAGCACCGAGGACCCCGAAGGCCTGGGCCGCGTCCAGGTCGAGTTGCAGGGATTCGGTGACGCGGTCGAGCTCCCCTGGATCCGGCTGCTGCAGCCGATCGCCAGCCAGGACTTCGGCTTCATGTTCCTGCCCGAGGAGGGGGACGAGGTGTTCGTGCTCAAGGGCGCGGGCAACGACTTCGACTCGATGGTGGTCCTGGGCTCGGTCTACAACGGCGACCGCAAGCCCAACGAGGCCAACGACGACGGCGACAACAACACCAAGCAGATCTACACCCGGGTCGGCCACGAGTTCACCTTCTTCGACAAGGAAGGCGAGGAGTGCATCACGGTCAAGACGCCGGACGGCAAGATCTCGATCACCATGGATCACGCCAACTCCGAGCTCCTGATCGACGCGGACGACACGATCAAGATCACGTCGACGTCCAAGATCGAGGTCGAGTCCCAGGAGGTCACGATCACCGGGTCCAGCAAGGTGGACATCTCGTCGGACAGCGAGGTCAGCGTCTCGGCGATGAACGTCAACGTCTCGGGCGACGCCAAGATCGCCCTGTCCGCCCCCCAGGTGGACATCGGCTAGGAAACACGAAGCACGCATGACCGAAGAAACGCTCTTCCAGTCCCCCTTGCGGAGGGAACACCGGCTCGTCGCCCGGTTCCAGAAGAACGCCATCGGTCTGTGCACACCCGACAACCTGCTCTATGGCGAGCGCGAATCCAAGTGGCCCATGCTGGCGCTGAGCTGTCAGCCCGACATGGGCTCCTGCCGGCACGCGCTGTCTCAGATGGTGGTGGCGGGGACGATGAGCGTCTATCCCCCCATCCACATCAGTCCGAACCCCGAAGCTTTCGAACATCCATCGAACGAACCGACACCCAGAGAGGGAGAGTAACGGATGCCAGACTACAGAACCCCCGGAGTGTACATCGAGGAGATCTCCGTCGGAACGCGGCCGGTACAGGCCTCGTCCACCACGGAGACCGGCTTTGTCGGGATCCTCACGCTGCCCCCGCAGTTCCTGACCGGCGCAGGCAGCGCCAGCGGGCTGCTGCTGCCGAATGCCCAGGAGGAGGCGCAGCTCAGCTGGGCTCGCGCGGTAGCCTTCCGCGGCCTGCTCGGCGCGCCCGAAGAGGACGCGAAGCCGGCCAAGGACGCCAAGAAGGACAAGAAGGCGGCCAAGACGCCGGACAAGCCCAAGTCCACGGGCAACCGGCTCAAGGACCTGGTCAACGAGTTCCTGTCCGACGACTGGAACGTCGAGACCCCCCAGCCGGGCAACAACAACCTGTCCATGACGTCCGAGAAGGGCGACAAGCTGCGGTTCCCGGTGCGGCGCACCCTCGTCAGCATCAAGACCGACGAGAAGGGGGCCATGGAGTGGGATCTGGCCTGGGGCGCCGACGAGCAGCAGTTCCTCGAGATCGTGGCCTCCCACGCCGTGCCGCAGGGCGTGGCCCATACCGGCAACCTCAACTGCGTGGACCCCAAGAAGGCGCCGGCGAAGATCGACGCCGCCGGCATCCAGGACCGGATGCAGAAGCCGGCCGCCGCGATCCAGAGCCTCGACGCGTTCATGACGTGGCGCTACGAGTTCGGCCAGGAGCTCTTCCAGGAGATCCTGATGGAGTCGGACACCAAGATCACGCCGAACCGCGCCGACACCGAGTGGCAGTCCCTGTCCCCGCAGGCCAAGGCCGCGTGGGACAAGTGGATCCGCTCCCATCCGGGCATGCAGCGCCTGGAGCTGGGCCTCAGCGGCTTCTTCCAGAACGGCGGCAAGACCGCGTTCGTGTCCATGGGCGTGCAGGCGCATGGCGCCGCCGGCCCGGACAAGCGCAAGTTCCTCCAGGACTCCTTCGACGGCACCACCGCGGTGGCCATGCTGGCCGCCCCGGGCCTGGAGTTCGCCTGGCAGCAGGCGCTGCTCG